>JBEVMS010000189.1:0-15243 GCA_040508515.1 Dyella sp.
GATCGGCAACGGCTTCCAGGGCCTGACCGCCTTCGTGCAGATCGACACCAATGGCGGCGTGTTGATCGGCGCGCGCGATCCGGAAACCGGCACCGGCAGCAGCACCGCCGAGGCACGCATCATCGCCGACGAACTGGACGCCGACTGGAGCCGGGTCACCGTCATCCACCTGGGCTTGGGCGTGGAAGACAACAACGGCGCGCCACGCTGGACCTACGGCCGCCAGCTCGGCGGCACCGGTAGCGCCATACCGGCCGCCTGGAACGACTTGCGCCAAGCCGGCGCCCTGGCGCGCTGGCTGCTGTTGCAGGCGGCCGCACGGCGGCTGGGTGTGCCGGCTGACAGCCTCAAGGCGCAAGCGGGGGTGCTGGTCGCGCCTGACGGTCGCCGCCTGGGCTACGGCGAATTGGCCACCGACGCGGCCAAGATCGATCCTCCCAGCACCGCGCCGGCCCTCAAGACGCCCGATCGCTACCAGTTGATCGGCCAGGGTATCGGCGACGTCGATGCGCTGGGACTGGTCACCGGTCAAACCCCTTTCGCCATCGACAGCTACCTGGGCGACACCCTGGTGGCACTGATCAGCCACTGCCCCTGGCCCGACGGCACGCTCGAAGGGCTCGACGCCTCGGCCGCCAAGGCGGTGCCGGGTGTGGTTTCGGTGGTGCAGCTCAACCCCGATCCCAAGCTCAACCTGGGCAGCACACCGATCGCCCCCTCGGTGGCGGTGCTGGCCGAATCCACCTGGGCGGCGCTGCAGGGCCGCAAACAGCTCAAGCTGCGCTGGAAACCCGGCAGCGGCCAGGCCGACAACAGCGCCACCCTGGAACAACAGGCGCACGCCCTGCTGGACGGCACCGACGCCCCAACCACCCGCGTGCGCGACGACGGCAATTATGAAAGCACTCGTCGACGCGCCGCGCGCCAACTGGAAGCGGTCTACCACCAGCCGTGGCAGGCGCACGCCACGCCCGAACCTATGAATTGCCTGGTCAAGCTGGACGAGGACCGCATTACCCTGGTGGTGCCGACTCAGGCGCCGCCGTCGGCTTATGCAGTGGTGCAACAGTTGACCGGCTTCAAACCCGCGCAGATCGACATCCAGGTGCCGCGCGTGGGTGGCGGCTACGGCCGGCGGCTTGATCACGACTTCGTCGCCGAAGCGGTGATGCTGGCCAAGACCACCAAGGGCAAACCGGTCAAATTGCTGTGGACCCGCGACGAGGATCTCACGCACGACTATTACCGCCCCGCCAGCCTGCACAAGCTGCAGGCAGTGATCGATCGCAAGCGTCAGGTGATCGGCTGGAACCAGCGCATGGCCAGCGCCTCGGCGTTATGGCGGCGCGGCGTGCCCGATGCGCAACTGTGGACTTCTGAGCTGAGTGCCAACCAATTGCCGGCCGGACTGGTCGAGAACTACCGCAGCGACTGGTACGGCCAGAGTTTCTCGCTGCCACGCGGCCCGATGCGCGGCATGCCCGATGTCAGCAACGCCTTCGCGGTGGAAAGCTTCATCGACGAGATCGCCCACGCGTTGAAGGAAGACCCGTTGCAGACCCGCTTGCGCCTGCTCGGCGAAGCCCGTCAGCTGCCGTTGCAAGGCGGCGGCACGCTGGATGTCGGCCGACTGCTCAACGTGCTGACGCTGGTCGCTGAACGGATCGAATGGAAGAACTGGCTACGCAGCGTCAACGGCCTGGGGCTGGCCTGCTGGCACGTAAACGGCGCCTATGTGGCGCACGCCATCGAAGTGTCGCTGCAAGGCGAGCAACTGGGTATCGAGCGGGCGGTGTGCGCGGTGGATGTCGGTCGGGTGATCAATCCCACCGGCCTCACCGGCCAGGTCGCCGGGGCCACCCTGGCGGCGCTTTCCAATGCGCTCAATCCCGCGATCAACGTGCGCGAGGGTCAGGTCCAGCAGCACAGCTTCAAGGACTATCCGCTGGCGACGATGGCGCAGTTGCCCAACACGGTGGAAGTCATCAGCGTGCCCAGCGACCATCCGCCCACCGGCGCCAGTTGGCAAGCGATGCCTACGGTGGCGCCAGCACTGGCCAATGCGGTGTTCCGCGTTAGCGCGGTGCGTGTGCGCCGACTGCCGTTGATGCGCGAACTGTTGCGTCTGCTGTAGTTGGGCGTGCCATGATCGGTCCTCGCATGCTGTCATCACGTAGACGGATTCCCAAAGTCGGTACAGGCAAATTCCTATAGCCGAGTTCGGTCCCGGTCGGAAGCGAAGCAGTTGGCAAGCGGCGGATGCTTCCGACGGGAAGCCGAGGCGCCGAATGGCTCAACAACCATCGCCTGCTGAAATCGATCAACTACCTTCGGTCTGCTGAGGCCGAAGCAAATTAGTATCGTCAACTCGCCAGTCAAGCTGCCCACGTGGCGGCAGGACTTAACCCAATAGCCTCCCTCCATAAAAGGCAGAGGGATTCAGCTAGTGATTGAGAACGGCTATGACCGCATTGATGGGATCAGGCTTCTCAACACCCTGCTAAATTTTATTAACCACTGATTCTTGCGGACGCAGCTTCTCTATTAGCAGGCCGGGACTATCTACTCCAATTGCAATTTCTTCCCCGCTATTTAGTGTAACTACCACATTGGGGGACCCGCATCCTGCGTATCTAGTTAATCCTCTATCCATGTCTTGATAGCTTTTCGACTTCACTTCCAAGATGCTATCGCGGTCGATCCTGCGGTCGGTGGATAGCCCATATCTAAGGTAGAAAAACTGATCATCGATAGAAATGGGCCGGATAGTTGCCGCTCTATATTCGGCCCACAGCCAAAGTGACCCCATCAGACACGCAAAAGTGGTAAGGCTCGCAGCCACCGGGCTTTTTTGGTGAAACAGAACGTGAAAAATCGGTGTAGGCACCAGATTCACAATGGCCCATCCTAACCAAGCGCTCGCATTCCCGTTCTGCTTTCCAGTCCCGAAATGGAATATCCCATCAAATGAGTCTTGACTGGGAACCTCTGTCATTAGCGCATAAAGCCAGAACCGCCTTTCCCAGCTTGACGCAAATTTCAGAATTTTCCTAATTCCTTTTTCGCCTTCCCGACTCGAAATTAAACCAACTTCAGGCCTCTGAGAGCGGCCCGCTAAAATCGCGATACTTATAACTCTAAGTTCATATAGCAGCACCAAGAAAATTAGCACGAAGGCAAGTAGCTGGCCTTTGCTTTTCAGACCGGGAAAAATCAACTGGAGCTCATTTAGGGATAAAAAAGAAGCCCAGGGCAAAGCACCAACAATACCAATGCTGACCGCCTTGATGATGACGCAGAATCCATTGCCCCTGAAAGTGAATATCAAGAGACTTAGAGTGGAAATTGCCGCGATTATCGCAGCGAGTCGCGCAGAGTCGTAACTCAACTCCTCAAGAAAAATCACTAGGGCAACCACCGTAAATAATCAGGATTATGCGTTAGCATTTCGACGGAGGGTACTGAAATAAATGTCCTTGCATCTCCTGTATAAGATCTGCATCCGGAATGCAGCGTCGGGCACTCGATAAATTTTACACCCACGCGTTGCCCTCATAGCCCCAAATACTACTTGGCCCAGAGTATTCCCCGCATTCCCATATTTCATCCCTATTACCAGGACAAAAATAGTTAACTGTGAGGAAGTCAAAGTTACCGATACGTCGGGCAGAAACATTGAGCAGGAGATGTTCTCCCATAATCTTGCCCATGCTCATAACTAGTGAAACTGATCGCTGGCCGGCACCCATGAACCGTTGCTGCTGAGCGGTGCCGCCACTGGCGCGTTGACGGACTGGCAATCCGGCGGCGGCGGACCGCCGGCGACCCGCGCGCTGGCGCACGCCGCGCTGTTGTCCAGCGCCATCGCGACCGGTGCCGCCACGCGTGTCGCCGGTGCCGGTGGGACCAGCGGCTGGACCGGCGCCAGGCTCAAGCGAGCGTAAACGCTGGACGCCAACGCCGTCTGCTGCGGGCCTTGTGGCGAGCAACCGAGCACGATCATCCAGCCTAGCGGGCTGATCACGCAGTCAACGCGTACCCCGTGCGGCAGGGTGAAGGTGTGCTTGAAGGTCATCTTCTCGGCCACGCGGCGCACCGCCGTGTCGGCCGAACTTTCGTGCAGCGGCGTCCAATCCTTGTCGAAGCGGGTCGGCGTATAGCCGATCGGCGGCAAGTCATGCGACATGATCCGGGTATCGCCATGCGGCTGTACCTGCACGTAGCTGCCTGGCGGCGCGGCCTTGCCAACCTCACCCTCACTCGTACCGGCACGACCTTGCGCGTTGGGCACCGTGCCTCGCCCGACGTGGCTAGAAGGCTGCTGACCGCTACCGTCAAGCGCTTCTCCTGGCAGCGCCGCGTCGGTGCTGCCCGAGGGCACCTGTGCGCCCTCACGGCGGCCGGCATTCGAAGCGCTCGACGCTTGCCCGCTCGCGTTGGCAGTGCTGGCGATTGCGCTGGCAGCGGCATCCGCAGCCGGGGCTTCGTCAGCTGCAGTGCCAGGCCGCGGCTCACTCCCCGCATGCGCCTGAACCTCCGATACCGTGCCCGGTGAGGGCGCGACGGTGGTCGGCAGCGGCAAGCTGGCCAGCTGTGGAGGCACCTCTTCCAACTTCGCCACCGGTGCCTGCGGCGGCGACACCGTCGGTCGGTTGGCTGGCTCGGCCAATGGCACTGGCGCCAACTGCGGCGCCTCTTCCGCGACTGTCGCGGTGTCGTGCGGGACCTGCACTTGCACCGTCGGCACGATCGGCGTGGCCGTGGTCAGCGTGCTGTCCACGTTCACCGCCGGTGTCGGCTGCGCCGGCAACGGGATCGCCTGCAACTCGGGCACCGGAGGTGCGGCGGCCACGGCGGACGTCACCACTGGCGCAGTGACCGCCACCGGCGCGGTGACCGACGGCGGCAAGGCGATCTGAGGAACCTCCGCTTGCGGCAACGCCGGCGCGGGTACTTCAGGCAGCACCAACGAGGCGGGATCGGGCATCGCTTGATTGCCTTCCGCGCGCGCCATGCGGACCGGTTCCGGCTGGAATTTCGGCGGCACCGGGGCGACCGTGGGCGGGGCTTGGATCGTCAACGTCTGCGGCGGCGCCCCAGGCACGGGAATGGGCGCCAGCTGCGGCGTCGGCGCACTTTTCGGCAGGCTCTGCGGCGGTACCGGCGCAGCCAACGGACGAATCTGTACGGTTTGATGCGGTGGCGTCATCGCAATTACGGGTGGTTGCACCGTCGGTGTCGGTGTCGGTGTCAACGGCGGCGCACTCAACGCGGCCACCCCGCGGCTGGACCGATCGAACTTGGCCGTCCGCGTCGCGCCAGGACGAACCAACGCCTGCTGCTTAGGCGCCCTGCCACGCACGGGCGGCGGCGGCGGTTCGGGCTTGTCGATCAGGCGCACCACCAGCGCCTCGGTACCGGTCGAGGACTCGGGCAGGTCGTAGGCCGGCCCAAGGATCACCCCGAACACAAACACCAGATGGATCAGCAACGCAGCGAAGAAGGCCACGATGCGCAGGGTGCGGTAGCGCGGCGGTTCGCGCAGCCGACGTCGATAGACCAGCGCCTGCAGCGCGGCGGCGCGCGGCGACTCGGGCCAGGCGGCGGCCGTGGTTTGGTTGTCGGTCCGTGACAAGGGCATGGCGCTGAGTGTAACCATAGCGCAGGGCTTTGCGATGCCCTCGGTCGCGGACGGCATACGCCCATCCGCCTTGCCCTATCCCATGCGCCGCCGCTGGCAGCTACGACGCCTGCCGTTGGCACCGGCTGGCGTGGCCTGTTACCGGATATCGGGCGACGTTGCATCGTTCCCGTCATCCATCGGGCGACCGAATCGTTAGCGGCGATGGACGTCTAGCCGCCCGCTTTGGCCTTGGCCTGGATATCGCGAAGCTGCGCATCGGCCGACTGATTGGGCGTATCCATCGGACACCCGTAAGGCAGCGGATCGCCAGCACGGTAGATCGTGATGCACTGCTCCAGCGAGATCGGCTTGGGCGGATTGAGGCCTTTCACCAGCGGTGCCGAGGGCGCCATGCTCAGGCGCTGATCGCCATCTTTGCGCGAAGGCGGCGGCGGCGGATCCTGACAGCCGCCCAGCAAGGTACATTTTAAATGCGTGCCGCCGGGCAGATTGACCTCATGCATGGCATTTAGCGGACTCAGCGCATGGCGCAGGCCGGCTTGCAGCACATTCTCGTTGGGCGGCGGGAAATATTTGTCCAGACTCGTCGCCTTGTATTTCACCGGATTCTGGTTGCGCATGATCTGGGTATCACCCTGCGGCGCGCGTTGCACGTACCCCGGTGCCGGCGCGTCCACGTTGCCCGCGCCGGCCGGCAGAATCACCGAACCGTTGTCGTTATAAAGCCGCGGCGCGGCAGGAGGCGCCGGCACGGAGGATGGCGGGGAGCGATCGTCGACCACGGTCATC
This sequence comes from Dyella sp., assembly GCA_040508515.1. Taxonomy (GTDB): domain Bacteria; phylum Pseudomonadota; class Gammaproteobacteria; order Xanthomonadales; family Rhodanobacteraceae; genus JBEVMS01. Next base: position 6,434 of record JBEVMS010000189.1, read on the forward strand.
GCCGGCGCGGACGGCGGGGTTGCCGGCGCCGGCCGCGTACCTTCACGAACCAACCGCGGCGGCTTGCTCGGCACCGGCGCCAGGGCTGGCATGGCCGGCGGCGCTGGCGCGGCGGGGACGGCACTCAGGAAACGAATCTGCAGCACGTCCTCGCTGGGCGCATCCACCTCCAACGGCCGGGGACGCACTTGCAGCGCGTGATAGGCCACCACCACAAACACCACATGCAGCAGCACGGTCAGACTCAGGCCGACCCATAACCTGCGCTTATCCAACGGCTCGCGGCGCCAGCGCAGCGTATGCAGCATGGCGCGGGTCGGGCCATCCAGTTCACTCAAACCACGCGCACCAATCGGCGTCACGCGCGGTTGCCAGCGATGATGTTCGACCTGCCCCTGATTGTCACCGCCAAATATCTGCATGCCTGCCACGTGTGGAAAAACTTACTCAGCATCGCGGCTGGTCTAGTAAACCTCCATGAACGGCGAGCCTGGCGTGCAAGCGCCGTCACTGGCATTTGGACCACACCGCCGCCCCAGGGTTCTCGCTTTCCTCGTTACCTGCCTCACGCTGAGGTCAGATTCGACATTCAGTGATGGCGCTTACGTACTCAGAACCGTCTGTCGCGGGTTGTCATTGAACAATTCGAACGTTTGCTGTTTTTGCAACGCATCAAGGCTTGCCGCAGTGCACACACGCTTCAGCCAAGGCAGCTCTCCCATCCTCGCCAATGATGCTGCATAAGCACATAAAGGGACGTAAAAAAAGTATCGATATCAGTGAATAAGTTAGTAGCCAACACCCCGGTGGGGCTCTTAAATACCAGCACTGGCCGGGTCATGAGGCATCGTCCCGCACCGGGGCTGGCGCGTACTGCATCGTGGATAGGGTATTTGAACTATGAAACCAAATCGCGAAATCGTGACGATCGCCAAGCAACGCTCGTTCCGGGCCTTCGCCCATGGCTACCCCTATTACACCGTGCGCTGGCATCACCATCCGGAGTACGAGATCCATCTGGTGACCACCACCGAGGGCAATTGCTTTATCGGTGACTACATTGGTCGGTTCGAACCGGGGCAATTGGTGATGATGGGGCCGCACCTGCCGCACAACTGGGTCAGCGAGTTGCCCAAGGGTTGTTCGGTGCCCGAACGCTGCATCGTGCTGCAGTTCAGCGCTCCGTTCATCGAGGGTCTGCAGGAGCGCTTTCCCGAGTTGCAGGAAATGGACACGTTGCTGCGTGCCGCCGACTTCGGCCTGCAGTTCAGTCCCGCGGTCGCCGAGCAGGCCCGGCCGCTAATGAGCGAACTGTGCCAGGCCCAGCGCGGCCTGACACAGGCCCGGTTATTCCTTCAGCTACTGGAGCTGCTGGGCGCCGATGGCCAGGCGCGGCGGCTGTCTGGCGTGCTCTACAACGACGAGGCGGCGGAATTGGATACCGCTTGCAGCATCGAGGTGGTACTGAAATACCTGCAACAAAATTACATGCTCAACGTCAGCGAGGCGGAACTGGCCCGACTGGCCAACAAAAGCCCGAGTGCTTTTTCGCGCGTGTTTCGACGCACCGTCGGCGTGCCGTTCGTCAAGTATCTGACCGAGCTGCGCATCAACGCCGCCTGCGAGCTTCTGACCGGCGGCGGGGTGAACATTACCGAGATCTGCTATCAGGTCGGCTTCAACAGCGTGTCCAACTTCAATCGACGCTTTGCCGCCATCAAGGGTATGTCGCCCATGGCTTTTCGGCGCCGCTTCGAAGAAGGGCGCCAACCCTGGCAACTTCCCCCCGGTCATCAGGTGATGTACCGATCAGGCCCACCACCCAGCGCTGAACAGTTGCGTCAGAGCGATTACTACCCGCTCGGCTAAACCGTCGCGGCCATGCCGCTCACCGCAACGATCTGCTCGCCGATCACTTCCCCAACGCGCCGCCACGGCGCGCCAGGGGCTGCTGTACCCAAAAGACCCATCACGCCTACCGGAGAACGCCATGTACAAGTCGCTGCTCGGCTGCACTGCCCTGCTTGCCTACGCCATCGCCGGCTCCCTGCATGCCGCCGAACCGATCAAGGTCGGTGTGAGCTTTCAGGAACTCAACAACCAATACTTCGTGACCATGAAAAATGCCCTGCAACAGCAGGCCGGCAAGGACAATCTGCAACTTCTGTTCACCGATGCGCACCACGACGTGCTCAAGCAGAATAATGATATCGACGACCTTATCCAGCAGAAAATCAAGATTCTTCTGATCAATCCGACCGATTCCGTCGGCGTTGAATCAGCGGTAAAGGCGGCTAAAGCGGCTGGCATCGTGGTGGTGGCGGTGGACGCCCAGGCCAAGGGGCCGGTCGATTCATTCGTGGGTTCGCGCAACGAAGACGCGGGCAAGCTTTCCTGCGATTACCTGGCCAAGCAGATCGGTGGCAAGGGCGATGTGGCCATTCTCGATGGCATCCCGGTGGTGCCGATCCTGGAGCGGGTCAAAGGCTGCAAGGCCTCGCTGGCCAAGTACCCCGGCATCAAGATTGTCTCGATCCAGAACGGCAAGCAGCAGCGCGATCAGGCGATGGGCGTGACCGAGAATATTCTCTCGGCCAATCCCAACTTGAAGGGCCTGTTCTCGGTCAATGACGTGGGCTCCATGGGCGCGCTCTCGGCGATCCAAGCGGATGATCGCGACGTGAAACTGGTGAGTGTGGACGGTGCGCCCGATGCGGTGGCCGAAATCAAGAAGAGCGATTCAAAGTTCATCGCGACCACCGCGCAGTTCCCCGGCAAGATGGCCACCACCGCGCTGGAGCTGGCCTTGAAGAAACTCAATGGCCAGGCTATCCCGGCCGCCGTACCGGTGGACGTGGAGCTGATCGACCGCAGCAAGGCGGCGAGCTTCCATTGGTAAGCGAGGTGAGCCTGCCCATGCCATACGTGCTCGAACTGACCGGCATTAGCAAGCGTTTTCCCGGCGTGCAAGCACTAAGCGGGATCGACTTTGCCTTGGCGGCGGGCGAAGTGCATGCCTTGCTTGGCGAGAACGGCGCGGGCAAATCGACCCTGATGAAGATCCTCTGTGGCGTCTATCGCCCGGATGAGGGCAGGCTGCTGATCGATGGCGAGGAACGCCATTTCCACGATTACCGCGAAGCAACCGCGGCCGGCGTGGCAACCATCTTTCAGGAGTTCAGCCTGGTACCGGACCTCAACGCGGTCGAGAATATTTTTCTCGGCCGCGAGCTGACCCGACGTGGCCTGCTGCAAAAGGCCGCGATGCGTCAGCGCGCCATGGCGCTGTTCGACAAGCTGGGCTACGCGGTGCCGCTGGACCGCCCGGTCGGCACGCTCAGCGTGGCCCAGCAACAGTTCGTGGAGATCGCCAAGGCGCTGTCCAACGATGCCCGTATCCTTGTGCTGGATGAGCCCACGGCGCCGTTGACGCCGGAGGAAACCCAGCATCTGTTCAAAGTGATGCGCGAGCTGCAAGCGCAGGGCGTGGCGATGGTGTTTATCTCCCATCATCTCGACGAGATCTTCGAGGTCGCCCAGCGCATCACCGTGCTACGCGACGGCCGCAAGATCGGCTGCGTGGCCACCGATGAGGTGGACATGAACCGACTGGTCGAGATGATGGTCGGCCGTTCGCTGGAATCGAGCTTTCCGCTCCGCACGCCACCGCCCGCCGATGCCCCTCTGATGCTGGACGTCGAGGCGATCCAGTTGCAGCGTGGTGATCCGGTGAACCAGTTGCATGTACGCGCGGGCGAGATTCTTGGTTTTGCCGGCGTGGTTGGCTCCGGCCGCAGCGAATTGGCTCTGGGCCTGATCGGCGAGCTGAAAACCGCCCGCAAACAGGTGCGCTTCGACGGCAAGCCAGTCCGTCTAGGCGACCCGGCCCAGGCGCTGGAACTGGGCATCGGACTGCTGCCGGAGAACCGCAAGGCCGATGGCCTGATCCTGGATGCCAGCCTGCGCGACAACATTTCGCTCAACAACTTGGCCAAGTACCGCCGCTTCGGCGGGCTGATTGATGGCGCCAAAGAAATGGCCGCCACGTTGAAATCACTAGCCGACGCCCACGTCAAGGCGCCCTCGCCGCATACCGCCGTGGGCACGTTGTCCGGCGGCAACCAGCAGAAGGTGGTGATCGCCCGCTGGCTGCAGCAGCGCTGCCGCTTGCTGATCTTCGATGAACCCACCCGCGGCATCGATGTCGGCGCCAAGGCCGAGATCTACCAACTCATCCACGCCATGGCCGCCGCCGGCCACGCGGTAATCCTGATTTCCTCGGAATTGCCGGAGATCGTGGGCCTGTCCCACCGCGTGGCCGTGTTTCGCCAGGGCGCGATCACCGCCACGTTGGAAGGCGAGGCGATCCATCCCAATCAGATCATGCTTCACGCAACCGGTGCTCAACATGCCCTCTCCTGACCTTGCCCAGCCCTTGCCGCACACCCCAGGGCCGCGGCGCCGGCTGCGTCTACCTGCACTGGCTTACCCCCTCCTGGGACTGGTGCTTGTATCGCTGGTCATGAGCCTGGCCGATGGCGATTTTCTGACCGTGGCCAATCTGCTCAACATCGTGCGTCAGGTGTCGATCAATGCGGTGATCGCGGTCGGCATGACTTACGTGATCCTGAGCGGCGGCATCGACCTCTCCGTCGGTTCGGTACTGGCGTTGGCCGGCACGCTGACCGCCGGCTTGCTGATCGCTGGCTTGCCGCCTTACCTGGCGATCGCCGCCGGACTGGCTTGCGGCTTGTTGCTAGGTGCGCTCAACGGCCTGCTGGTGGCTTATCTGGGCATGCCTTCGATCATCGTCACCCTGGCGACCATGGGTATTGCCCGCGGCCTGGGCCTGCTCTACACCGGCGGTTATCCGGTGGACGGGCTGCCCGAATGGTTTGGCCTGCTGGGGCGCGGCAAGTTGCTTGGCATTCCCAACCCGGTGCTGCTGATGCTGGCGATCTTCGCGCTGGCCTGGCTGCTGCTGTCGCGCACCGCTTTTGGCCGCCATGTTTATGCCATCGGCGGCAACGAGGACGCCACCCGCCTGAGCGGTGTGCGGGTCAAGCGCAACAAGCTGATGGTCTATGCCATCAGCGGCTTCACCGCGGCACTGGCCGGGCTGGTGCTTTCCTCGCGCCTGATGAGCGGCCAGCCCAGCGCCGGCGTCTCCTTCGAACTGGACGCCATTGCCGCGGTGGTGATGGGCGGCATCCCGATCACCGGCGGCCGTGGCTCGGTGATCGGCACCCTGATCGGCGCGCTGACCTTAGGCGTGCTCAACAACGGCCTGAACATGATGGGCATCTCGCCCTACCTGCAAATCGTGATCCGCGGCGTGATCATCCTGTTCGCCATTTACATCGGCCGCGAACGTGCCCGCCGTACTTGACGGACAACACCTCTCAACCCCCACCCCAGACCGGAGCAATCCCATGACCGAGCAGCGCATGGAGGCCATCGTATGCCATGGCCCCAAAGATTACCGTTTCGAGCAAGTGAGCAAACCCAAGGCGGGCGCGCATGAGCTGGTGATCAAGATCACCGCCTGCGGCATCTGTGCCAGCGACTGCAAATGCCATTCGGGCGCCAAGATGTTCTGGGGTGGCGACAATCCCTGGGTCAAGGCACCGGTGATTCCCGGCCACGAGTTTTTTGGCGAGGTGGTGGAATTGGGCGAAGGCGCCGCCGCGCATTTTGGCGTGAACAAAGGCGACCGCGTGATCGCCGAGCAGATCGTGCCCTGCGATAAATGCCGCTACTGCACCTCGGGCAAGTACTGGATGTGCGAGGTGCACAACATCTTCGGCTTCCAGCGCGAAGTGGCCGACGGTGGCATGGCGCAATACATGCGCTTGCCGCCGACTTCGCGCGTGCATGCCATTCCGCACGCGATGCCGCTGGAGGATGCGGCGATCATTGAGCCGCTGTCCTGCGCCATCCACACCGTCAACCGCGGCGACATCCAACTGGACGATGTGGTGGTCATCGCCGGCGCCGGCCCGCTGGGCCTGATGATGACCCAAGTGGCCCACCTGAAGACCCCCAAAAAGCTGGTGGTGATCGATCTGGTCGAAGAGCGCCTGGCCCTGGCGCGCCATTACGGTGCCGACGTGACGATCAACCCCAAGAGCCAGAATGCGCTGGCGATCGTCAAGGAACTGACCGGCGGCTACGGCTGCGATGTCTATATCGAAACCACCGGCGTGCCGATGGGCGTGACGCAGGGCCTGGAGCTGGTGCGCAAGCTGGGCCGCTTCGTCGAGTTCTCGGTGTTCGGCAGCGACACCAGCGCGGATTGGTCGATCATCGGCGATCGCAAGGAGTTGGATGTACGCGGCGCCCATCTGGGGCCCTACTGCTACCCGGTGGCCATCGACCTGCTCTCGCGCGGCCTGGTGACGTCCAAAGGCATCGTCACGCACGACTACAGCCTGGCCGAATGGGATCAGGCCATCGCCATGGCCAACTCACTGGAATCGATCAAAGTGCTGCTCAAGCCGATGGATGCCTGACCCATGCGCTATGTGATCGGGGTCGATATCGGCACCCAGAGCACCAAGGCCTTGCTGGTGGATGCGCTGGGACACATCGTGGCCCAGCACAGCGTTGGCTATCAGCCGGACACGCCGCGCCCGTTGTGGGCCGAGCAGTGGCCGCAGGTCTGGCTGGAGGCGGTGACGACCTCGATTGCAGCGTGCATGACCCAGGCTCGCCAGCAGGGCATCGCGGCGGACGCCGTGCAGGGGCTGTGCATCAGCAGCCTCTACGGCGGCTCGGGCATTCCGGTGGATCAGGCCATGCAGCCTCTGCATCCGTGCCTGATCTGGATGGACCGCCGCGCCACCGCCCAGGTGCAATGGGTTCGCCAACGGCTGGATGTGGCCAGACTCGAAGCCATCACCGGTAACGGGGTGGACAGCTACCACGGCTTCACCAAGATGCTGTGGCTGCGCGACAACCAACCAGACGTCTGGACGTCCACACATTTTTTTCTTCCGCCCAATGCCTTCGTGATCCAGCGGTTGACCGGCGAAGTGGCCGTCGATCACAGCTCGGCCGGTAATATTGGCGGCGTCTATGACCTGGCCCGGCGGCAATGGTCGGCCGAGGCATTAGCCATGCTGGGCATTCCCGCGTCGCTGATGCCGCCGCGTCTGGTCGAGTCGCACGAAGTCGTCGGTGGCTTGCTGCCCGAGATGGCGCAGATCCTTGGCCTGGCCGCAGGTACGCCGGTGGTCGCCGGCGGCGTGGATGCCGCCGTGGCCACCTTCGCCGCGGGCGCGACGGGTCAGGGCCGCCATGTGGCGATGATCGGCACCAGCATGTGCTGGGGCTATATCGACCGCCAGGCCGACGCCTCGCGTGGCCTGGTGGCGATGCCGCATGTCTTCCACGGCCGTGAGCAACTTTATGTGTTTGGCGGCGCGATCACCGCCGGCGCCTCGGTCAGCTGGTTCCGTGATCAGTTCTGCCAGGCTGAACTGCTGCAGGCCGAAGCCAGCAGCGGCGATGCACATCACCTACTGGAGGCCGCTGCCAGCGACATACCCGCGGGTGCCGATGGTCTGCTGTTTCTGCCCTATCTGATGGGCGAACGCAGCCCGATCTGGGATGCCGCGGCCAGTGGCGCCTTCCTTGGATTGAGCCTCTATCACCGGCGCGCCCATCTGTACCGGGCCGTGCTGGAAGGCGTGGCGTTTGCGCTTCGCCACAACATCGAATGCGGCGCGCTTCCCGCCGATCAACGTGACGACAAGCTGGTAGTGGTCGGTGGCGCGGCGCGTTCGGACCTGTGGATGCAGATCATCGCCGATGTCACCGGCATGCCAGTGGTGACCATCGCCCAAGATGTCGAGGCCGCCATGGGCGCCGCCCTGTTGGCCGCGTTCGGCACCGGTCTGATCGATGCCGACCAGGTCCAACGAGGCTGGGTCGATCTGCAAGCGCGCGCGTCACCCCAAGCGACGGCGCAAGCACTTTACGACCGGCGTTTTGCGCTCTATCGCCAGCTCTACCCCACCCTCAAGAACACCATGCACGCCCTGCGCGAGGACACCACCGCATGATCCGTTTCGATTTCACCGGCCGCCGCGTGCTGGTAACCGGGGCCTCCAGCGGCATCGGTCGCGCCATCGTCGAGCAACTGAGCGCCGCCGGCGCCGAGGTCTACGCCGCCGCCCGCCGCACCGAGACGCTGACCGAGCTGGCCGCGCAGACCGGCTGCACGCCCTGCCCGATGGACGTCTCCGATGCATCGTCGGTGGCCCGCGCCTTCGCCACGCTGCCGCCGCTGGATGGCGTGGTCAACAGCGCTGGCATCACCTCGCTGGAATCGACGCTTAACTGGCAAGGCGAGAGCTTCGACAGTGTGATGGCGACCAATGCGCGCGGCGCCGGCCTCGTGGTCAAGCATGCCGCTGCGGCGATGATCGCCGCCGGACGGGGTGGCAGCATCGTCAATGTCTCCAGCCAGGCGTCGCTGGTCGGCCTGGCCGACCATCTGAGTTACTGCGCATCCAAGGGCGCACTCGATGCGATGACACGCGTCTGGTGCGTGGAATTGGGGCGCCACGGCATCCGCGTCAACGCCGTCAATCCCACCGTTACGCTGACCGCGATGGCCGAGCAGGCCTGGAGCGAGCCGGCCAAGCGCGATCCGGTGCTGGCGGCGATTCCACTGGGCCGGTTCGCCGAACCTTCGGAAGTGGCCGAACCGGTTCTTTTCCTGCTGAGTGAGTCCGCCGGCATGATCAGCGGCATCACATTGCCGATCGATGGCGGCTACACCAGCCAGTGATGACGCCACGCAC
>JBEVMS010000216.1:0-3071 GCA_040508515.1 Dyella sp.
TTGCCGAGCAGGCGCACGTCGCGGATCACCATCTCGTGGCTCATCGCCTTGCACATGTCGTAGATGGTCAGCGCGGCGATGCTGGCGCCGGTCAGCGCTTCCATTTCCACGCCGGTGCGGCCGCTGCAGGAGACGCGGCAGTCGATCACCGCCTCGCACTCGTGCATGGTGATTTCGATCTTGCAGCCGTCCAGCGCCAGCGGGTGACACAGCGGGATCAATTGCGAAGTCATCTTGGCGCCCATCACGCCGGCGATGTGCGCCACCGTCAGCACCGCGCCCTTAGGCGTGACGTAGCCGGCCGCGTGCAGCGCTTGCGCCACCTCGGCCGGAAACAGCACGCGCGCCTGCGCATGCGCGCTGCGCTGGGTGACCGCCTTGGCGCCGACATCCACCATCCGCGGTTGCTGCTTGTCGTCATCCACGTGCGAGAGCATCGCGTTAACCTCCGATGTAGTGCATTTCGATTTTCTTGCGCGGCGACGCGTCCGCTTGCGCACGCCGCTGCGCGCGCTCTTCGCTGTAGCGATCGCCGCGTTGACTCCACACGCCATGCAAGCGCGCCAGCAACACTTCGTCGGACGCGCCTTCGCGCATCGGCGCGCGCAAGTCGGTGCCAGACTGGGCGAACAGACAGGTGTACAAGACGCCTTCCGAAGACAACCGCGCGCGCGTGCAATCGCCGCAGAACGGTTCGCTGACTGAAGAAATGAAACCGATCTCGCCGCCGCCATCGAGGTAGCGGTAACGACTGGCCACCTCGCCGCGGTACTGCCGCGAAACCGCCTCGAGCGGCCAGCGCGCATGAATTTTGTCGACCAGTTCGCGCGAGGGCACGATCGCCTGCGCGCTCCAGTCGTTGTGGTTGCCCACGTCCATGTATTCGATAAAACGCACCACCACGCCGGTGCCGCGAAAGCGCTCAAGCAGCTCCAGCACACCGTCTTCGTTGATGCCACGCTGGATCACCGTATTGAGCTTGAGGCCACCGGGAAAACCCACCGCCTGCGCCTGCGCAATCGATTCGAGCACCGGGGCGATCTCGCCGCGGCCGCCACTCATCCGCGCGAAGATCGCCGGGTCCAACGTGTCCAGGCTCACCGTGATGCGATCGAGCCCCGCATCGCGCAGCGCCGACGCATGTCGCCCCAGCAGCACGCCGTTAGTGGTCATCGCCATGTCTTCCACGCCCTCGAGGGCGCGCAGGCGGGCGATCAACTCGGGCAACTGTGCACGCAACAGCGGCTCGCCGCCGGTCAAACGCAGCTTGCTCACGCCCAGGCTCACCGCCAGCCGGCTCAGCCGCTCGATTTCCTCGAAGCTCAGCCGCTGCCGGTTGTCCAGAAACTGGAAATGCTCGTGGTACTTCGATTCCGGCATGCAGTACGGGCAGCGGAAATTGCAGCGGTCCATCACCGAAATGCGCAGGTCGCGCAACGGACGGCCGCGTCGATCCACCGGCGCCATCAGTGCGCCAGGCATGTTGGTCATGACAGAAGTCTCGTGCATGTCACCACCGATAAAACGCGGCCACGTAGCCTGCTTCGAAGCGGCCCGGCCCGGGTGGCAGTTGAACGAATCCGTGTGTGCGGGTCAGCGAGGAAAAGTCACCCGAGGTCTTGGACGGCACCGGCTGCGCCAGCGCGCGCCCCGTTTCGTCATGATACACCTGCACCGGCACGAAGCAGGTCAGGCTGGGGCTGGTGTCGACCCCTGCATTCAGCACCACCCGCACCGCCGTTTCCGCGTTGGCGCCTTGCGCGGCCAGCAAGCCGGGCAAAACGTAGCGCAGCCCGCAGGCCAGCGCCGAGACCGGATTGCCCGGCAGCGCGAACACCGCCTGCCCTTCGCGACCGATGCCAAACCACATCGGCTTGCCCGGCCGCTGCGCGATCTTGTGAAACACCGCGCGCACGCCCAACGCGTGCAGCGCCGCCGGCACGTAATCGCGTTGGCCCATCGAGACGCCGCCGGTGAGAATCAGCACCTGCCGCTGCGCCAGCAACTGGCCCAGGCATTCGGTGGTCGCGGCCAGATCGTCGCGCACGTGCGCGAACACCTGATCGTCGAACCCGCGCGCGCGCAACGCCGCCGCCAAGGCCAGATCGTTGGAACGGCGGATCTGCCAGTCAGCCACCGGCGCGTCGACATCGACCAACTCGTCGCCGGTGGAGATCAGGGCGATCGACGGCACCGTGGCCACCTCCACCTGCGCCACGCCGTTGGCCGCCAGCACCGCCAGTTCCGGCGCGCCCAGGCGCACGCCCGGCGCCAGCAGTTCGTCGGCGCGGCGGCAGTCCGAACCGCGCGCATGGACAAATTGCCCGGCCAACGGCCGATAGCCCTCAAGCAGTTCGAAGTACTCGCCCGCGCGCCGAATCTGCTCGACCGGGATCACCGTGTCGCAGCCGGCGGGCATGATCGCGCCGGTGGTCACTTCCAGACAGTCGCCGTGATCGCCCAGTTGCGCCGTGGCCATGCCGGCCAGTTGCACACCGGCGACGCGATAACGGGGCAGCGCCGCGGCGTCACCCTGGGCGATCGCGATGCCGTCCATCATCACCCGATCGAACGGCGGCTGGTCGCGCTCGGCCAGCACGCGCTGGCGCAGGATGCGCCCGGGCGCCCGATCCAACGGCAACACTTCACTGGCGAACGGCCGCAGGTTTTGGCCGATCAACGCCTCGGCCTCGGCCACCGCGAGCAAGCCGCTCACGCGCGCGCTCCCGTGTGCGTCGGCGACGGCGCAAACTCGCGCGCAACGCTAAGGCAAAGGTGGATAGAAGCACGGCAATGCATGGACATGGTCATCTCGCTGGTGGGGGTCGAGCCGCAAGCTCGCACAGCTTAAGTTGGCTATTGTCCCACTCCCCGCCGAGCCGAGATAGCCAGCCGACGCGACAGCGGCGGTTTGACGCAGGAATGCACCAAACCTTATCGCCCAGCTTGACAGCGCAGTATTTCAGCGCACTTTCCAGCGCGACTCGCAGGTTCCGTTGATCGCGCGGCAATCGGGTGGCCGTTCCAACGCCGCGGCCGAGCAGCGCGAGGGTGGCGGGTAGCGCGCGTTG
>JBEVMS010000235.1:0-7538 GCA_040508515.1 Dyella sp.
CCCACCCATTATGGGAGCCGGATGCAGGACTCGCACAGCAAGCTCAATACTTGGCGTGACGGCTGGCGCATTCTGCTAACCATCGTCCGTCTGACCAAGAACGGCAAACCCTTACTGTTCTTCTCAGTAGGTACGGCGCTGTCGATTCTGCTAGCGGTTGGGTTGGCGATACCTTTACTACATACCTATCTAGCTACCGGACTGGTGCCACGCTTTCCTACCGCCATCCTTTGCGCTGCATTAGTGCTACTGGGCGCGGTGTTTTTGGTTTGCGGTTTGGTGCTGGATACCGTGGCTATCGGCCGTCGTGAAACCAAGCATTTGGCATACCTTAGTTGTTCCAGCATGCTGGACTGGAGCGATGGAGCATGATGGTGGCAAATCGCCTCTTGCAGCCAAGTTTGTGGCTACTGCTGGTATGCCTCACCATCGGCGCTTTGTTAAGTATAACGCTGGGTCAAGACGCCAGTTGGGATCTGAAAAATTATCATTTGTATAACGCCTTTGCCTTTCTGCACGGCCGCACTTATCGCGATCTCGCCGCTGCCGGCATGCAGAGTTTCTTCAATCCACTGCCTGATCTGCCCTACTACTTGCTTGGCACCAGTGTGCTTGAGCGATGGCCACGCCTCTTGGCGGCGTACCAAGGTCTTTGGTATGGCGTGCTGTTATTCACGCTCTGCTTCATAGCCACGCGGCTAGCCGATTTGCAACGACGATCCATCAACTGGGCCGACGTGCTGGCCATCGTCATCGGCGCAACGGGAACGATGCTCGTATCGCAAACCGGCAGTTCTTCTAACGAAGTGCCATTGGCCTGTCTGATTCTGCTAGGCGTGATGCAGTTACTTCCGCTCTACGGGGAACAGCCCGACCGGACAATACGACGGGCCTTACTGGCAGGATTGTGCTGCGGTCTGGCGGTTGGACTAAAGCCAACTGCGGTGATTTATCCGCCAGCAATGGCGTTAGCTCTGTTACTGAGCTTGCGTCCGCATAGGTTGGCCTGGCGTGTCGCGATGCTTTATGGCACCAGCGCTCTCGTGGGATTCGTCGTCAGTTACGGTTACTGGGGTTGGCACCTTTACCAACTGACTGGCAATCCGATCTTTCCACTGTTCAATCAGGTATTCCATTCCGACTGGGTCGCAGCAACGAACGGCACCGATCCACACTTTCGTCCGCGTGACACGCTGCAGTGGCTGTTCTACCCATTCTATTGGCTACCCAAGAACCAATGGCTGGTGACGGAGGTGCGTTTTTCCGACCCGCGCTATGCGTTGGTGATGCTCACGCTGGCAACTCTGCTCTGGCTTCGCCTGCGCAAACGAGCGGAACGCGCGGTGATCGCCCCAGGGACGGTTTTCATAGCCATTTTTGTAGCGATGGCATACATCAATTGGATGGTTCTTTTTTCCATCCTTCGCTACGCAATTCCGATTGAAGCGCTGAGTGGCTTCTTGATCCTGGCTGCGCTGCAGGCCATTGACGTCCGCAGACAAGCAGTGGTGGGCGGCGCCAGGCGCATAATTCATCAGATGCTGCTCGCACTATTGCTGGTCGCCGTGCTTAGCCACTACCCCAGTTGGGGACGTGGGACTTACGCCAATAAAGCTTTCGACATTGCTCCGTTGACGATCGAGCCCGATAGCAAAGTTGTTGTATTAGGCGCGCCACAGGCGTACCTGGCGCCGTTCTTCGCGCAAGCCGCCAGCATCGATTTTGTCGGCATCACCTGGTTCACTCGCAGCGCACAGGGATCACGTTTGTGGAGATTGACCCAGGCGCGTATCGAACAACATCACGGTCCCCTGTATGCGCTCCGTCGCAACGACGACGCCAGCGACGAACAGACCTTACACTTGATGTTGCCACAGGCCAGCTTCACCGACTGCCAGCTAATCCATTCACCGCTGGAGTTCGACCGACGTGGTCGCGACAATTCGCTGCAACTGCAGCTGTGTCGAATCGTAAAACGCCGTTTGGCCGGCACGCCTCGCTTGAATAACTGAGGAACCTGCAAGCCAGTAGCAGTTTATTACAACCGCGCCCTCTGATCGTTCGCCAACAAATCAGCCGCCAGCGGTAATTCATTAAGTCCCCTGCTCAAAAGCATCACCTGAAAGCGCTCCCCCATCTGCTCGGGCAGGGTCAGCTTTTTGACCTGCTGGCTAAGTTGATAACGCGCGGATTCGTTGGGTGCGGCCAGATAGGCTTCTTCGAAGGCGTGCTGCAGGCCGGCCGCTATCAAGAACTGCGCTTGCGACAGATAGGACGCCATCGTGAAGCCCGCGCTGCGGCCGGCTTCGGCCAGCCCTGTGAAGTCAACCGAGGCGGTGAGATCGTTCAAGCCCGGTAGGTAGAACGGGGCGTTGTGCGCGCGATGGCGATAGTGGGCCATCAAGGTGCCGTCGCGGCGCTCTGGCAGGTAGAACTCGCGGCGTACGTAGCCGTAATCGACGAACACCATCAGGCCGGCGACGAGACTGCCCGCGATCGCTTGAATCCAGTAAGGCAGTTGCGGGAGCAGTTCAGAGCGATAGCCATCCTCGAAACCGCGTCCCAGATCACGCTCCAGATGCCGCACCGCAGCGCTGACCAACAGATCGGCGGGTCGGTCGATGCGGATGAATTGGCCATCCGCATCCAGCGCGACGTATTCCTCGTAAACCTCGCCATCGCGCAAGGTGAACCGCGTGGCCGGCAAGGCGTCGATCACCTCGTTGGCGAACAACACGCCCTGCCAATCCGTTTCGAGCGGTCGATCCAGCCAATGCACGCGGGCGACGACGTCCGCCGGCAGCGCAGCGGCAAGGCGGTCGTGCTGGCGTTGGCGCAAATCGGCGCTGGGTTCGAGAATCAGATAATGCCGCGGCAAGTGTCCGGCTGCCGCGAAGGCAGCCAGCGCATGCTCGGCAAAGCTGCCGCTGCCAGCGCCCAATTCGAGAAAGTCGGCTTGCGGCCCCAATTGAGCCAACGTGGGTTGCACCGCCTGCACCACGCAGCGGGCAAAAAGCTCTCCCAGCTCCGGTGCCGTGATGAAGTCGCCGGCCTCGCCGAACTTGATGGAGCCGGCGCTGTAGTAACCCAATCCAGGCGTGTACAGGCAACGTTCCATGTACTGCGAAAACGGGATCGGCCCATGCGACTCGATTTCCATGCGCAAGCGCTGCTGCAATTGCGTGGAATGCTGGCGCGCGTCGGCACTGGGCTCGGGAAGTCGCTGAGGCATAGGAAGAAAGGGCGCATGGGGCGGCCCAGCATAGCCGAAGGCCGCCGCATCGGACGATGCGACGGCCTTCGGTGACAGCATGTTCAAGTCACGCCTGCGCGCTCAAACAGGCACGCGTCAGAAGTTGAAATCCTTCTGCAAGGTCAGGAACACCCCGCGCCGCGGCCCGAACTGAGGTGCGCCCACGCCAATGCCGGTGCCGTCACGCAACTCGTAGGTACGATCCAGCGCATTGATCAACGCAAGCTGCGTGTGCAACTTGCCGAAGCCGCTGAAATCGAAATCGTGCGAGATATTGAGGTTGAGCTGGAAGTAATAAGGCAACGACAGGCCATTGGGTACATCGCCGTCCTTGCGCAAACCGCTGCCGAACAGATAATCGGCACCGATCTTGGTGGTGTCGTTGAGCGCGTAGGTGATGCCGCCGGACGAGGTTTCCTTCTGGTCGTGATCCAGATGGATGTAGTTGTCGGCGATGAAAGCCAAGTCTTCCGGCGAGAAGTTGTACTGACCGGTGATCACGTCCTTGCCCAGCGCGCGGCTGTACGAGAAATTGAAATAAGCCGTGACCGGACCGTTGTCGTAGTTGACGGTGAACTCGCTACCGCGGATGCGACCCTGGTTGTAGTTGAAGGTGGAGAACACCAGCGCAGCGCCGAACTGGCCTTCATCCTGCAAACGATCCACGTCGCGGTAGTAGCCATCCAAACCGAAGGTCCACGAACCCACCGTCTGCGAAATACCCAGATCGTAATAGTTGGAACGCTCCGCCAGCGGCGTATTGTTGCCATCGTTAGCGACCTGGTTGGTCGTGCCATTGAAGGCGGCAATGTTGCTGGACGAGATTTGTTCGGTCGCCGGCGGCGTGAAGTAGCGCGAGTAGCCAGCGTGAATGGTGGTGCTGTCCGTCGGCTGGTAGACCACGCCCAAGCGTGGGCTCAGCTGAGTTTCGGTACGGAACGCCTGGTACGAGTCGGCGCGCACACCGTAGTTGACCGTCCACTGCGAACCGATATTCCACTCGTCCTGCAGGTAGGCGGCGTAGGTCTTGGCGATCAGTTTGTTGTTATCGACGATGTTGAACGGCACCGTGCTGGTCTGGTTGCCATCCGCGTCGGCGGGGAACACCAGCGAGCTGTTGCCATCGGAGGCACGCTCAAAACTGCCATACAGGCCATAGCGCAGCGTATTGCTGTCGCCAAGCGGCGTGGCGAAATCCGCCTGCAACGTGCTGGCACTGTTGCTGCGGTCCACCGTGGCGGCTACGCCATTGAACATCAGATCGCCGATATCATCAGGCGTGAAATCGGTGCTGGTGTAGCGCTGTCCCACCGACACCTGGTAATTGGTGCTGCCGATCTTGCCTTGCAGGGCCAATACGCCAAAACGGGTTTTTTCGCTCTGCTGTTCGTTGAGATTGGCCGAGTTGAAATTGGTGGTATCCAGGTAACCAAATTGTGGCGTCTGCCCCGGGTTGTTAGGAATCTCGAACCGGTTATTGGCCACGCCGAACATGAAGCTCAGCCGGGTGTCGTTGTTGATCAGGTAAGAGATGTCACCGAAGCCCTTGACCTGGTTGGTGCGGTCGTGAATCGGATCGCGGCTGGACGTGGGGTTTTCGACACCGACATTGTTTTCGAGGTAATTGGCGGTAAGGAAATAGCTCCAGCGATCGTCGCTGCCCCACAGCGAAGCGTTGGGATTGATCGTGCCGTACTGACCGCCGGTGATGCCGACGCTGCCACCATTGCCCAGGTCATGCCCGCTCTTGGTGGTGATATCCACCACGGCGGCCGTGCGATCGCCGTACTGCGCCGGCAACGCGCCATCAAGCAGCTTGACGCTCTGGATCATGCGCGCGTCGAGGGTTTGGCCGAATCCAGAGATCGACTCGGGAATCAGCACGCCGTCGATGCGGAACTGCAAGTTGGCATGATCGCCGCGCACATGCAGCTGGCCAAACGAGTCCTGCACCACGCCCGGCGCCTGCAGCAACACCTGGTTGAGCGGCGTGGAGGCACCCAGCGGCATCGCTTCGATGGCGTGCTGATCGATCACATACTGGCTGCTGCCCGTATCCGGCGACAGCGTATTGCGCGCTTGGTCCAGCGCTGCCGTGACATCGATCGTGTTCAGATCGGTAACCTTCGACCGCGGCTTGTTGCGTGCGCTGCCTTGACTGTCCTGCGGCGAGCTGTCACTCGAAGCAACGCCACTGGCGATCGTATCGTCTGCAGCGATCGCGGCTGTCGTACCAAGCGCCATCGCTAGGCTCAGAGCGAGCAAGGAGTATTTCATCGGGCATTCCGTCAAAGAAAAGGAGAAGTGTTTATGAAACGTTATAATATTACTTATTTAACCTTTCGCCTACCTGACCCAGAAGTCATGCCGCTGGTGGAGTAGCCCTCCCGAGGGCCCGGCTCCCGGCTGTCCGCCCGGCGTCCATCGATGCCAGGACACCGGCCGTAGCCGCCTTGGCACGCGATTCACAGGCTGCGCCGCAGACTCGATCCGTCTCAAATCGCATCTGCTTCGCCAAGGACGCTCATGACCCACACGCCCGATCAACTGCCCAGCGTTCCCCAGCCGCCGAGCCGGATGGCCCAGGCGATCACCAATTTCATTGCGCAGATTCCGCCCAGCCGGGTGGAACAAAGCAACGATCCCGATGCCCAGGCGCGCCGTGTCGCCGCCAGCGCGGCCCAGCGAGCGGCGCTGACTGCCGGTTCGCTGGCGCTGCCGCCCGGTCCGCTAGGCTGGCTGACCGTGCTGCCCGAACTGGTGGCCATCTGGAAAATCCAGGGTCAGATGATCAGCGATATCGCCGCCGTCTACGGCAAGCACACGCAACTGGGGCGCGAGCAGATGCTGTGGTGCCTGTTCCGGCACACTGCCGCGCAAGCCTTTCGCGACCTGGTGGTGCGGCTGGGCGATCGCATGCTATTTCGGCGCATTTCCTTCGGCGCCCTGCAACACCTGACCCAACGGATCGGCGTGAAAGTCTCCCAGCGCCTTGTCGGCAAGGGCATCTCGCGCTGGCTGCCGGTGATCGGCGCCCTGGGGGTGGGCGGCTATGCCTATTACGACACCGGGCAAGTCGCCAAAACCGCGATCGAGCTGTTCAGCGGCGTCATCCAGACCGATCCGTCGCCCCGCCACGAGGATGACGATAGCGACGGCGACGGCAAGGACGAACACGCTTCCAAGGTCGGCAAAAAAGCGATGAGCGACACGCCACCGCGTGCCGGTGCCAGCAAAGCCGCGGGTACGTCACGCGCTGCGGACACGCGCAGGCGAAAGGCTACCAGCACGCCCAAGCGTGCGACCGTCAAGCGCGGAACGAGCAAACCCGTTACCCGTACCGCGCGCACCGTCGCCAAGACAGCCAAAGCGGTTAAGCCTGGCAAGCCGGCCAAGCAACCGCAGCCATCCACGAGCACGCAAGTCAAAGCCAAACCGACCGGTACACGGCCACGTAAGACCTCATAGCGAGCGCGCCGTTGACGTGACGCCATCGCGCCTTTGCGGCAAGCTTGACGACCCATCGGCAACCGCAGGAGCCAGGCATGTCACCCATCAACCCGCGTCCGGTGGTACTGATCACCGGGGCTGGCAAACGCGTGGGTGCGGTGATCGCGCACCAACTGCACGCCGCCGGCTATGACCTGGCGCTGCACTATCGCCATTCCGCCGACGCCTGCCTGCAACTCGCCACCCAGCTCAATACCGAGCGCCCCAGTAGCACCCTGGCACTGGCCGCCGAACTGGCCGATATCGCACAATTGCCGCTATTGATCGAGCAAGTTATGTCTCGGTTTGGACGTCTGGATGGCTTGATCAACAACGCCTCGGCGTTCTATCCCACGCCGATCGACACGGCCACGCCGGCGCAATGGAACGAGCTATTCGCTTCCAACGCGCAAGCACCGTTTTTTCTGGTACAAGCCGCCTTGCCGGCATTGCGTCAAAGCCAGGGGGCGATCATCAATCTGATCGACATTTATGCCGAACGCGCCCTGCGCGAACACCCGCTGTATGTGATGGCCAAGGCCGCGTTGGCCGCGATGACCCGCACCCTTGCCGCCGACCTGGGACCCACAGTTCGCATCAACGGCATCGCTCCAGGCGCGGTGCTGTGGCCCAGTGAGGGCAAGCCGTTGGCCGCGCAGCAGGCGATGATCGCGGCAACGCCGCTGCAACGCATGGGCACACCCGATGATGTAGCGCGCACCGCGCTGTGGCTGCTACGCGACGCACCCTTCGTGACCGGTCAGATCATTACCGTGGACGGCGGCCGCAGCCTGCC
>JBEVMS010000248.1:0-10540 GCA_040508515.1 Dyella sp.
CGCGGTATCGATCCGGGTGAGTTCGTCGTGTCCGTGACTGACCGCCACGGCGATGGCGGCGAAGACCAACGCAAACGCCAATGCAAAGGCACTGGCGGTGCGCGGGTGAAGGACACGATGCACAGCGCCGCCGCCCTCGATGCGTTGGCGGCGGCGTGCCGCCCGCCGCCAGGCCAGATCGCCGACGATGAGCGCCAACGCCAGCAGCAGCGCCCAGGCGGTGAGGGCGTGGGTGCTGATCCAATCGAGCGCGATATCCATGCGGAGCGGCTTCGTAATGGCGGCGGGAGCCTCACCCTAAGCAGGCGTGGCAAGGCTGGCAAGCGAGTTGTGGACGCTGCGGCATCGCGCCGCGAAAACCGCGCGCTTTTGCGATGACTTTCGGCGCTGGTCTTGCGGACCGATTGGTCCGATAGTGCCGGGCTTTGTCCTCGCGGAGTCTCCCTATGTCCTTGCGATCGTTCTCCCCCCGCCTGCTTGGGCTGGGTATCTTGTTGGCGCTGGCCGGCCAGGCCACGGCGGCGCCTGCCGCAGCGGCACCCGCCATCGCGTCCAACGCGGTCGAAGCGACGGCGTTGCCGGATCAGTTGGGCGATTTCAACGCCTTCGTCGATCAAGTGCGCAAGCAGTTCGACGTGCCCGGCATTGCGGTGGCGATCGTCAAGGACGGCAAGGTGGTCATGGAGCAGGGCTTTGGCGTGCGCAAGGTGGGCGATCCGGCCACGGTGGATGCACGCACCTTGTTCGCCATCGCCTCCAACACCAAGGCATTCACCGCCGCGGCACTGCAAATTCTGGCCGAGCGCGGCAAGTTGAAGATGGACGATCGGGTGATCGACCATCTGCCCTGGTTTCAAATGTCCGATGCCTACGTCACCCGTGAGATGCGCATCCGCGACTTGCTGGCGCATCGCAGCGGCTTGAGCTTGGGTGCCGGCGATCTGCTGTACTGGCCACCAACCAGCTACACCACCAAGGAAGTGGTGCAACGTCTGCGCGATGTACCCCTGGCCAACGGATTCCGCAGCGGCTACGCCTACGACAACATCCTCTTCGCGGTGGCAACCGAAGTGATCGAGCAGGCGTCGGGACAGAGCTTTGCCGACTTCGTGCAGCAGAACTTGATGCAGCCGGTGGGCATGGACGAGTCGGTGATCGATTACACCCACCTCAAACCCGGTGCGGATGTGGCCACCGGTCACGCCAAGGAGGATTTCACCAAGCTGGTGCCGGTGCCGCCGATGGCGTGGCTCAACGATCCGGGCGCGGGTGGCATCTATGCCAGCGTGCACGACATGGCCAAGTGGATGAACGTGCAATTGGCCCATGGCGCGCTATCGCCCGGTGTGGATGGCAAGGTCGGGCGGGTATTCAGCGAGGCCAGCAGTGAACAGATGTGGTCGATGCTGACGCCGATCACCATTTCCCAGCCGCCGGTGCCCGAGCTGGCCGCGACCAAACCGGACTTCTACGGCTATGGCGAGGGCTGGTTCCTGTCCGATTATCGCGGTCAGAAGCTGGTCTGGCATACCGGTGGCTGGCCGGGCATGGTTACCCGCGTCACCCTGGTTCCCTCGCAACATCTGGGTGTGGTGGTGCTGACCAACGCTGAATCCGGCGCGGCCTTCAACGCGGTGACCTATCGCGTGCTGGATGCTTACCTGGGTGCGCCCAAGACCGACTGGATCGCTGCGTATGCCGCTGCGGTGAAAAAGAGTGAAGCCGAGGCGGACACCAGCATGGCCGCGCATAACGCGGCACGTGCCAAAGGCGACCCTGCCTTGGGTTCGATGGATCGCTATGTGGGCACGTATCGCGATCCGTGGTACGGCGACGTCATCATCAGCAAGGAGAACGGTAAGCTGCGCCTGCGCTTCGCCAAGACGGCCCAACTGATCGGCAGCCTGGAACCCTGGCAGCATCTGACGTTCGTGGTGCATTGGGACGATCGCGCGCTGAACGCGGATGCGTTCCTCAGCTTCAGCCTGGACCCGGATGGCAAGGTCACCGAGGCGCGCATGCAGCCGATCTCGCCATTGACGGATTTCAGCTTCGACTTTCAAGACTTGCGTTTAAAGCCGTTGGCGTCGGCCAAGTCCCAGTAGGCACGTAAGGTAAGAGTGATCGGTTGCGGGCGGGTAACGTTACCGATCAACGGCATTTTCAATCCGGCGGCATCGCGCCGCCTAGGGGAGTTGGATGGGTCATTATCGAAGCAAGATCGCCGCGGCACTGCTGGCGCTATGCGTATCTGGCGCCAGCATGGCGTGGATGGCGTCGGTGCGGGCCGAGCAGGCAGCACCGGTGCAGAGTCTGTTTCAGGTCGAACTGGACGGTGCTTCCAAACAGCCGGCCAGCGGTCGCCTGCTGGTGTTCGCCAGCGAGGCCAAGGCGGCGCAAGCGGCGGCAAAAGATGGCAAGGTCGAGGCGATCGATGCCAGTCCGTTTTTCCCCGATCAGGCCTCGGTGGCGGCACGCGAGGTGACCCATCTGCTGCCCGGTCAGTCGGTGACGCTGGATGCCGATCAGCAGGCGTTCCCGGCGGCTTTTTCTAAGCTGCCACCAGGTGATTATCTGGTGCAGGCGGTACTGGATGTCGATCACAGCTACAACTACAGCGGTCGCGGCGCCGGTGACTTGGTCAGCGAGGTCGTGCCGATGCATTTGCCGGCCGCAGCGGCGCCTGTATTGAAGCTCACACGCGCCTTGCCGGCCAGCGACCCGTGGACGCTGCACGCCACGATCCCGGACGCGGTGCGCCAGATGCTGCCGCAGGCACACGCGCATGCGCAGATGATCGACTTCACCAGCCCGGCGCTCAGTGCCTTCTGGGGGCGCCCCATCAGCATGCGCGGGCGTGTGCTGCTGCCGCCCGGCTATGACGCCACGGCTGCCACGCGCTACCCGACGGTGTATTACACGCAGGGCTTCGGCGGCAACAACGACCGGGTGATCGGTGTGCTGGCCAACGTCTACGCGGCGATGAGCAAGGGCCAGATGCCGCCGATGATCTGGGTGTTCCTGGACGAGTCCAGCCCCACCGGCACGCATGAGTTCGCCGATTCGGTCAACAACGGCCCATGGGGCCAGGCGCTTACGACGGAGCTGATTCCCGCGCTGGAGGCCAAGTACCGCATGGATGGCACGCCGAACGGGCGTTTCTTGAACGGCCATTCGTCCGGTGGCTGGGCAACGCTATGGTTGCAGACGCGCTATCCGGCGGTCTTCGGCGGTACCTGGTCGACCTCGCCGGACCCGAGCGATTTTCACGATTTCACCGGGGCTGACCTCTACGCGCCGGACGCCAACGTCTATCGCGATGCGCAGGGCAACGTGCGGCCGCTGGTGCGCGACCATGCCAAGGTGCTGGGTACATTCGAGACGTTTGCCAAGCTTGAACGGACTCTCGGCCCGTACGGTGGCCAGCTGGCCTCATTCGAGTGGGTGTTCTCGCCGCGCGGCCAAGATGGTCGTCCACAGCCGATGTTCGATCGCGACACCGGGGCGGTCGATCCCATGGTGGTGAGCTACTGGCGTGACCACTACGACATCGCCTACCGTCTGCAGCAGCAATGGCCGCAGCTCAAGCGGGATTTGGACGGCAAAATCCACCTCTACGTGGGCACCGCCGATACGTTCTACCTCGACGGCGCGGCGCATAAGTTGAAAGCCGTCCTGGACGGGCTGGGTGCCACGTCGGATATCCGTTTCTTCCCCGACAAGACCCATTTCGACCTCTACACCCAAGGCGACGATCGCCAGGCGCTGCTGAAAGACATCAGTTGGCAGATGTACGCCATCGCCCGGCCCGGAGCCAAGGCCCCGGCGGCGCTGATTCTGCGTTGAGCGGAGCCCCCTGTCGCTTGAGCAGGGGTTGTAATGAAAAAGCCGCCATGAGGCGGCTTTTTCTTGGCTTGGAAAACGCGCTGGGTCTAGGACGCGTCGCCCTGTTTGGGCGGTGCGCCGCGGCCTTCGACGTGACCACCAAAGCCCATGCGCATGGCCGATAGCAGGCGCTCGGCGTAGGTGTGATCCTGACGCGAGCGGAAGCGGGCGAAGAGCGCGGAGGTCAGCACCTCGGCCGGTACCGCGGTTTCGATCGCCGCGTTGATGGTCCAGCGGCCTTCGCCCGAATCGTCGACGTAGCCCGAGAAATGGTCCAGTTCCGGCCCCTTGGCCAGGGCACTGGCGCACAGGTCCAGCAGCCACGAGGACACCACGCTGCCGCGCCGCCACACTTCGGCGATGTCGGCCATGTCCAACGCGAAACGCTCGCCCTCGGGCAGGTAATCCTTGTTACGGTTGCGCAAGATGTCGAAGCCTTCCGCGTAGGCCTGCATCAAGCCGTACTCGATGCCGTTGTGGATCATCTTGACGAAGTGGCCGGAGCCGGCCGGCCCGGTATGTAGATAGCCCTGCTCGACGCGCGGATCACGCCCTTCGCGATCGGCGGTGCGCGGAATATCGCCGGCACCCGGCGCCAGGGTCTTGAAGATCGGGTCCAGCCGGCTCACTTCGTCGGCGTCGCCGCCGATCATCATGCAATAGCCGCGATCCAGTCCCCAGACGCCGCCGGAAGTGCCCACGTCGATGTAATGGATGCCTTTTGATTTAAGCGCGGCGGCACGGCGTACGTCGTCTTTGTAGAAGGTATTGCCGCCATCGATGATGGTGTCGCCCTCTTGCAGCAGGCCGGCAAGTTCATCAATGGTCTGCTCGGTGATTTCACCGGCCGGCAGCATTACCCAGATCGCACGCGGCGCGGGCATCGCGGCGACCAGCGCGGCCACCGATTCGGCCGCCTGGGCACCATCGCCAGCCAAGGCCTCACGCGCCTTGGCGCTCACATCGTAAACGGCCGTGGTATGGCCGTCGCGCATCAGTCGGCGAGCGATGTTACCGCCCATCCGGCCCAATCCGATCAATCCAAGCTGCATTGCATGCTCCTGTCGTCGAGGTGAGGGCGCCGGCCAACGCTGGCCAGCTAAGCGGTGAGTATCCCACTCTCAGCTCAACGCGGTGTATGCGGCAGCTGAATTAAGGCGATTGCCAGGGATCGTAACTGCCGAACCACCACAAGTGACCTTCGGGATCACGGCAACTGTAGCCGGCACCGCCGTAATCTTTCTCGGCGTAATCGTCGACGATGCGCGCCCCGGCGGCGCGGGCGCGTTGATAGTGCGCGTGGCAGTCAGCCACGATCACGCAGGGGCATTGCGTTTCGCGGCCGTCGAGCTGGTCCGGCTGGATCATATGCTGGCCGAATGCGTTGTCGCTTACTTCGCCAAGCATCACCATGCCGTTGCCGTAGGTGAGCTGGGCGTGGGCAACGCGGCCGTTCTCGTCATCGTAGACCGCTTGCACGGTGAAGCCGAATGCCTCCACCAACCAGGCGATGGCGCCGCGTGCATCGCGATAGCGCAGGCAGGGGATGATGGTGCTGACGGTATCGGCGGGCTGGCTCATCGCGGCGATCTCCGGGCTAGGGTGACTAGCTTATGCCCGATCGCCTCCAGGGGGATCAGCGATTCGGCTTGACCGGTGGCGTGTGCCCACTGTCTAAGGGCGGTTCGCTGGCGTCTGGCTTGTCATGTGCATCCGTCGCGGCGGGCAGCAACGCCTTCGGGATCACGTTGGGCGTCGCGCCAGCCTTGGTCCGGCTGCGGCGGTGGATCACCATGGCCTGTGGGCTGGACATCGACAGCTCGGCGTCACGCAGGCGCTGAAGGATTTCAAACAAAAGATCGCTCTTGGTGCCGCCGACATCGCGCGGACTGCGCACGTAGCCGGTGGCGACGAACACCATGCCGCTGGCGTCCAGCTGGTCCAGAGTGACCGATGGCGCGGGGTTATCGAGCACTGAGGCGTGCTCGTTGAACGTAGTCATCACCAATTGGCGGGTTTTGCTGGCGTCGGTATCCAGCGGCATGGGCAATTTGATCTGTACTCGGCCAAGCGCATTGGCCAGGGTTACGTTGCGCACGTTCTGGGTGATCAACTGCGAATTGGGCACGATCACGGTGGAGCGATCGCCCAACTGGATTTCAGTGGCGCGCACATTGATTCGGCGCACATCACCCTCGACATCGCCGATGCTGACCCAATCGCCCACCTTGACCGGCCGCTCGGCCAGCAGAATCAGGCCGGAGATGAAATTTTGCACGATCGCTTGCAGGCCAAAGCCGATACCGACCGATAGCGCGCTGGCGATCCAGGCGATGCTTTGCAGGCTGACCTCGGCGGTGGCCAGCGCCAATAGCATCGCCAACACGCCGCCGACATAGCCGAACAGCGTGGTGATCGAGTTCTTCATGCCCAGATCGAGCTCGGTCCGCGGCAGCAACTGGTCGGTCAACCAGCTTTTGATCAAACGTATGATCAGCAAACCCAGGGCGAACACCAGGATGCCCTGCGCCAGCGACGCCGGCGCAATCTTGAGGTTGCCCAGGCTCTGCGCGGTGAACAGTTGGGTGGCGCGGCTCAAGATATCGCTGGGATCGGTGTGGAACGGCATCACCACAAAGCTCAGCGCCATCAGCAGCAACACACAGCGCAACACGCCGGAAAGCACTGTGGCGGTTTGTTCCAGTCGATTGGGTGCCACGCCAAACGCTTCCTGCATGCGCTGGCCGCTGCGTCCGTGCGGGTCGAACAGCGCCTCCAACACATCGTCAACCAAATGCAGCAGAAGATAGAGCGTGCACACCACCAGCCCGGTCCACATCATCTGACGGGCCAGGAAATACGCGAAAGCGATATAGCCGCTTATAACGCTCAACCAGCACAACGCCACCGTGACGAAGGCTGCGCCTACCAGCAAGCCGACCCACAACGGGCGTTTGGCCGGCTCCTCACCCGCAGCCAGCAGCGCGCGTCGGGCGCGGCCAAGCCGAAACAGCAGGGCGGCCACCAGTCCGCTGACGATCAAGGCGTTGAGGCCATTGGTGGCCACACCGATGGTCAGGCTGGCACCTATGCTGCTGTTGACCCTTTCGATCAGCACGAAAATGGCGGTGGCGGCCGCCAGCAGCCAGGGAAACGGGCGCAACTGCTCGGCGGCATCATCGGAAAGGTTGGGCAACCGCCAGGTCGGGCGTGCCACCGAGAGCAAGCCGCGCCCCAGCCCGGCCAGGAAGGCGCAGAACCAGGCCAGCATGACCAGCGACTTGGCCAGGATTTCCAAATCCGCGTCCAACAGATCGTGCGTGTTTATCGCCAGATACAGCAGTTGGGCGGCCACGCCGACGGTGAGCGCTGTAATCAACGCAACCGCCAGCGCCATGGCGCTGCGGCGCAGACGTCCGGACGGCATCTTGATCGTGCTTAGCTTGAGCAGCGCACGTTCCAGTAACAGGCGTCCGGCACTTACCAGCAGCAGCGCGGCGATCAAATAGCCGAGCAATGCGCCTCGGTAAGCCGGCTGCCAGGCTTGCGCCAACGCGCTGGCGACCGAGCGTCCCAGATCGCGCAAGCGTTCGTTGTCGTCGCCGATGTTGTGGATCAGCGCGCTCCAGAACTCGCCGCTTAGCGGGGTGGCGGTGCGCGAGGCCAGCTTGGTTTCGAACTGGTCGCGGCGCATGCTGGCGATCTGGGTGGACAACCGCGCGGCCTCCTGACTGATCAAGGCGATCTGCTTCACCTGCGCATCGAGGTCGGCCTTGGCCTTGCCCAACTCACGACGCTGATCCTTCATTTCCGGTGCTTCGGCGGGCGCGCCTTTCTCGGGCGTTGGTCCCAGTACCAGCAATTTCGCTTTGAGATTGTCGCTTTGCGGCGTTAGGGCGGCGCCCAATCGATCCGCTTGCTGTTGGATCACTATCACTTGGCTGCGGGAGTCGGCCAGAGTGGCGTCATCGACTTTCCCGGTGATCGTTTTGGTGATCTGGTCAAGCTGGGCGCTCAACTGATCGGCGGTAGGCAGTGCCGGGGTATCGTTGGTGCTGGTGTCATTGCCAGGGGGGGCCGTGTCTTGCGCATACAACGGCAGGCTGATCGCCAAGGCGAACAGCCACAGCGAGAAATATTTAAGCAGAATAGGCATGGGGTGGATGATCGGGGGGCGATGGCGGAGCGGTCAATCTCGAACTTGCGTGGGAGCGTTCCGGGTTTGGCGTAGCGTTCAGTAACGGGTAGCCAAGCTCACCGCATGACGATTGATTTTGAATACGCACACAAGGCGTTGGCCTGGGATGGCGATATCGCCAGGGCACGTGCGTTGCAGCGTGAGCTGACGCATCGATTGCGGCTGGAAGATGACTACCCGCCGCTGCATCGCGTGGCTGGTGTCGATGTCGGTTTCGAAGATGGCGGCGAGACGACCCGCGCGGCCGCGGTGTTGCTCGACGGACCCAGTTTGCAACCCTTGGCGCAGGTGTTGGTGCGCCTGCCCACGAGGATGCCTTACATCCCGGGTCTGCTGTCGTTTCGCGAGCTGCCAGCGGTACTCGAAGCGCTGGCGCAATTGCCCCATACGCCGGATCTGATCTACGTGGACGGGCAGGGTATCGCCCATCCGCGTGGTCTGGGCATCGCCGCGCATCTGGGGGCTATCACCGATCTGCCGACCATCGGCGTGGCCAAGTCGATCCTGGTCGGCTGTCACGGCGCGCTGGGCGAGTCGCGCGGCAGCCGCGCCGAACTGCGTTATCGCGGCCAGTTGATCGGCACGGTGCTGCGCAGCAAGAACAAGGTGCGTCCGTTGATCGTCTCGCCCGGCCATCGCGTGAGCATGGAAAGCGCCGCGCCTCTGGTGCTGGCCTGCTGCACGCGTTATCGCCTGCCTGAGCCGACCCGATTAGCCGATCGACTGGCCTCGCGGCGTGCGCCGCCGTCGGATGCGCAATTGTCTTTCATGTGACGGCGCAGCCCCGCTGATCGACCCGCGGCGACACCGGCCGCGACGTATCCGATACCATGCCGCTTCACGCTGTGCGTTTGAGTGGTGCCGATGATTTTCCGCTGGTTCGAATCGCTGATCGACGCCTTCAAGGAGCCGGTCGACGGCATGCCGCCCAAGCAGGTGCTGCCGTTCTACGTGTTCTATCTGCGTCAGGCGTGGCCGGTGTTTGCGGCCGCTGGCGTGGTCGGGCTGGGGGTGGCGCTGGTCGAGGTGGCGTTGTTCGGCTTTTTGGGCCGCATCGTCGATATGACCCGCGAGCCGGCAGCGGGATTTTTCAGTCGACATGCCGGCGAGCTGATCTGGATGGCCTTCGTGGCGATGATCGCGCGGCCGGTGCTCAACAGCTTGCACGACCTGTTGGTGAATCAGGCGATCGTGCCCAGCTTGACCAATCGCATCCGCTGGCAAAACCATCGCTACGTGATCCGCCAGAGCCTGACGTTTTTCCAGAACGATTTCGCCGGACGCATCGCCAACCGCATCATGCAGACCGGTTCGAGCCTGCGCGAATCGGCGGTGCAGATCGTCGATGCGATCTGGTACGTGGTGATCTACACCGGCAGCGCGCTGGTGCTGTTTGCCCAAGCCGATGTCTGGCTGGCATTGCCGCTGCTGCTGTGGCTGGTGGTGTACATCGCGATCCTGGCCTACTTCGTGCCGCGCACGCGACTGCGTTCCTGGCATGCCTCGGAGGCGCGTTCCAAGCTGATGGGGCGCATCGTCGATGGGTATAGCAACGTGCTGACCTTGAAGCTGTTCGCGCACACCCAGCGGGAGGAGGCCTATGTCGCCGAGGCGATGGGCGAGCAGACCGACAAGTTGCGCCGCATGACCCGCTTGACCACCGCGATGGACGCGTCGATTACCGTACTCAACGGCTTTCTCATCGCCGGCACCTGCGGCTTGGCGATCTGGTTGTGGAGCCGCGGTCAGATCAGCGTGGGTGCGATCGCGCTGGCCACCGGCCTGGTGATCCGCATCAACAACATGTCCGGCTGGATCATGTGGGTGGTAAACGGCATTTTTGAAAATGTCGGCACCGTGCAGGACGGCATCGAGACCATTTCGCAGCCGCGCACCGTGCAGGACCAGGCCGGCGCTGAACCGCTGGATGTGCCTCACGGCGGCGTGCGTTTTGAGCGCATCCAGTTTCACTACGGCAAACGCGGCGGGGTGATCGAGAACCTCACGCTGGACGTGCGTCCCGGTGAAAAGATCGGTCTGGTCGGGCCTTCCGGCGCCGGCAAGTCGACCCTGGTCAACGTGCTGCTGCGGCTATACGACCTCGAAGGCGGGCGCATCCTGATCGACGGCCAGGACATCGCACAGGTGCAACAGGAAAGCCTGCGCGCGCAGATCGGCGTAGTCACCCAGGATACCTCGCTGCTGCATCGCTCGATCCGCGACAACCTGTTGTATGGTCGGCCCGATGCCAGCGAAGCGCAGATCGACGAGGCGGTGCGCAAGGCGCGCGCCGCCGAGTTCATCCCGCAGCTGACCGACGGCGAAGGTCGCCGTGGCTACGACGCCCATGTCGGCGAACGCGGGGTCAAACTTTCCGGCGGCCAGCGTCAACGCATCGCGATCGCTCGCGTGCTGCTGAAAGACGCGCCGATCCTGGTGCTGGACGAAGCCACTTCG
>JBEVMS010000251.1:0-11498 GCA_040508515.1 Dyella sp.
ACGGCAGCGTATGGATCGGTACCTACGCCGGTGCACTGGCCAGGCGTCGCCCCGATGGCAGCTTGCAGCCGATCGCGCTGGCCGGCGCGCCGCAGCGCAATCAGATTTGGCGGATAGAGGGCGGCGGCAGCGATATCCGCGTGGGCACCCAGCGCGGGTTGTTCCGCGTCGATCCCGACGGCGTGGCACGGCCGGTCTTCAGCGAGCAGACGCTGGCGCCGGAATATGTCTTTGCCAGCGCGCGCGATCGCGCTGGCCGTTTGTGGCTGGCCACGGTGCACGGCGTGGTGCTGGATGATCCGGCCAGCGGCCTGCACCGCTTCCACGGTCAGCCGCTGCTGCTCGGCGGGCTGCCCGGTGAATGGGTGTGGCGGGTGCTGGCCGATCGCGAAGGCGGCATATGGTTCACCTTCTACGACGGCGGCGTGGCCTATTTGGCACCGGGTTGGGAAAATTTCACCCGCTACACGCATGTGCCGGACGATCCGCAAAGCCTGCGCGATGCGCGCGCCACTGCGCTGGCACCGAGTTTGGATGGCAAGCTGTGGGTCGGCTCGCATGGCCAGGTCGACAAGCTCGACCCGGCCAGCGGCAAGGCCGAGCCGGTGCTGGATGGACTGCCCAACGAAGTGACCTCGATGTTGGAAGACAGCCACGGTCTCTGGCTGGTGCGACGCGGCGCGCTGCAGCGGTATGCGCACGGCAAGCTCAGCACGATCGATCCGGAGCGGCGGATGATCGATCGGCCGATCAACCTGACCAGCGATGGCACCGGCATGTTGTATGTGTCGGTCAGTCGCTACGGCCTGGTGCGGATCGATCCTGAGAGCCTGGCGATCACACCGGTGCCATTCGATCCGCAGGTGCGCGATGTCGATCAGTTGTCGGTGGTCCTCGAGGTGCACGATGGGGTGCCGTGGTATTCCAATCACGAGGGTTTGTTGCATTGGAATCCGCGCAGCGCGCAGATGGAATTTGTGCCCGGCGTGCGTCGCGGCGACGGCGTCAACGCACTCACCTTCGATGCCGAAGGTTTCTGGCTGGCGCGTTCGGAGGTGCTCGAACATTACCGTTGGCACAACGGTGTGGCGCGTCAGGACCGGGTGATCGGCGGCAAGGATGGCTGGCCGGCGCTGGTGGTCAGCGGGTTATGGTCGTCCCGCGACGGCCGCTTGTGGATATTGAGCTTGAACGGGCTGTGGGCCTTCGATCCGGCGCACCCCGGCCTCAAGCGTTTCGCGTTGCAAAACGGTTTTCTCAGCAGCGAGTTCACCAGTTCACCGATCGCGCTCACCGGCGATGGACGAATCTTCGCCTTGACCCAGGGTGGCGTGCTCAGCTTCAAGCCCGAGCAGTTGCACGAAAGCACGCAGGCGCCGCCCTTGGCGATCGCCGCCTTGAGCACGCGCGGCGAATATGGCGAGCGCCAGCTTTCACCCGCCAGCCGCGACCTGCAGATGGGCTGGACCGACCGTGGGCTCAAGGTGGTGGCGCGCGCATTGTCCTACATCGACCCCGGCGCCAACCGCTACCGCTTTCAGTTGCAGGGACTGGACGAGCACTGGGTCGACGTCAGCGACCGCGGTGAGCGTGAATTCAGCGGCTTGCGTGCGGGCGACTACCGGCTGCGCATCATGGCCGCCGGCGCCGAGGGCGGTTGGGGCGAGTTGGCGCAACCTTTGACCATCCACGTCGCCGCGCCACCGTGGATGCGCTGGTGGGCCTGGTTGAGCTATCTCGCCGGGGCCATTTTGTTGGGCTGGCTTGCCTTGCGCGCCTGGCGCCGGCGCTTGAGCCAGCGCCACGCGATGCAGCTCGCCGAACAGCGTCGCCATCTGGCTGAGCAAGCCAATGCGGCCAAGACGGTGTTCCTGGCAACGCTCAGCCATGAGATCCGCACACCGATGACCGGGGTGCTGGGCATGGCCGAACTGCTCCTGGCGACCTCGCTGGATACGACTCAGCACGACTACGCGCGCACCATCCAGCGCTCCGGCGACATGCTGCTGCGCTTGCTCAACGATGCGCTGGATTTGGCACGTATCGAAGCGGGCCGGATGACGTTGGAGCGTGATGTTTTCAGTCCGCGCGCGCTGCTGGAAGAAGTCGCCGCCTTGGAACGCGCGCTGGCGCAAGTGAAGGGGCTGCAACTGCATCAGCAAATCGCCGCGGACCTGCCGGACTGGGTGGCTGGTGACGTGGTGCGAGTGCGCCAGATTCTATTCAACCTGGTCGGCAACGCCTTGAAGTTCACCGAGCGTGGCGCGGTGACGCTGGCGGCGCGGTGTGATGACGCCGGCTTGCTGTTCAGCGTCAGCGATACCGGGCCAGGCATTCCCGAAGCGGTGCAGGCGCGCCTGTTCCAGCCGTTCGAGCAGGGCGCCGGACCGCAACGGCACGCCGGCAGCGGACTGGGTCTGGCGATCTGCCGGGAGCTGGCGGCGCTGATGGGCGGCAGCATCGCGCTGGTGTCGCGGGTGGCGCATGGCAGCACCTTCCACCTGCGCTTGCCGTTGCGTGCGGCGGCCGCGCCGCTGCGTGCCTCGCAGCCGATATCTGGTGCGCCGATCAGTCGGCATGAGGGTGCGCGCCACGTGCTACTGGTGGAGGCTGACGCAACCGTGGCGACGGTCCTGCGCGGCATACTCGAAGGGCAGGGACATCGGGTCAGTGCCGTCGGCAACGGCTTGCTGGCGTTGGCCGAACTGAGCGGCGAGCCATTCGATCTCTTGCTGCTAAGTCTGGAGTTGCCCGGGCTGGATGGTTTCCAACTGGCGCGTATCGTGCGCCAGCGGTTATCGCTGGGCTACCTGCCGATTCTGGCGCTGTCGAATACGGTCGCCGCTGACGACGAGCAGCGCGCGCGCGCGGCGGGCATCGATGCGCTGCTACGCAAACCACTTACCGGCGAGCAACTGGCCGGCGCACTGACGAGCCTGCTGGCCGCGCAACCGGCCGTCGCATTGAGCTAGCGTGCCGGTCGGTGCTGGTCCTCTCGTCGCTATCGATTTGAGCTGGCATGATGGCGCGGTTCATAGGGGACGTCATGTTGCTGTCGTTGCTCGTAGGGTTTGCCTTGTTGACCACGCCGGCGGCTACGGTCCATGCCGCCGCCATGGCAGCGCCGGCCTCAGTGGTGAATCTGCCGACCCCGCAGTTTCGTCGTTACGGCATCACCGACGGTTTGCCCAGCAGCAGCGTCTATGTGGCGGTGCAGGGCAACGATGGCGCGATGTGGTTTGGCACCAAGAGCGGCATCGCGCGCTACGACGGCATCGACTTCAAGGTGTTCCGGCATATCGCTGACGATCCGGGGTCGCTCTACAACAACGGGATCGCCAGCCTGGTGGTGGACGATCGTGGTCGCTTGTGGGCTGGCGGGCTGGAGGCTGGCCTCAATCGGTACGACTCGGCCAGCGGCACATTCCGGCATTGGGGGCATCGTGCGGACGATCCGAACAGCCTGACCAGCGACAAAGTCTGGACCTTGCTGCAAACCCGCGACGGTACCCTGCTGGTCGGCACCGCCCGCGGACTTGATCGCATGCGCGCGGGCGGCACGGGGTTTGAGCATCTGTCGATTCCGTTGCTGGGCGCCGATCCGCAGGCGCTGGGCACGGTCAGTGCTCTGTACGAGGACGTCAACCATCAGCTGTGGATCGGCTGCACCCAGGGCGTGTTCCGGCGCGATGTCAACGGGCAGATGCATCGGGTGACGCGGCTTGATTCGAACAAGCCGATCGATGCCTGGCATATCGATGGCGAAGGCAACCAGTTGCGCATTGCCTCCACCGACGGGCTGCTCCTGGTCGGTGCCGACGATGTGGCGCGTCCGCTGGCGCAGGAGCAATTGCAAGGCATCAACGTGCTCAGCAGCGTGCGCGATGGTGAGGGCCGGCTATGGGTTGGTACCCAGCGCGGACTCTTTCTGCAACACGATCGCGCCGCACCGATGCGGCCCGTGGTTGACCAGCCGGTGCTTAACGGCAATTTGCCGGGCAGTTGGGTGTGGACGCTCTATACCGACCGCGAAGGCGGTTTATGGGTCGGGCTGGTCGATGGCGGGGTGGCCTATCTTGCGCCTGGCTGGGACCACTTCAGCCGCTATGCGCATATTCCGGACGACCCGGCCAGCTTGCGCGACGCGGTGGCCACCGCCGTTGCGAGGGGTCATGACGGGCGAGTCTGGGTGGGCCAGCGTGCGGGACGGGTGGACAAGCTCGATCCGATCAGCGGCGCGGTCGAGCATGTTCTGAGTGGCTTGCAGGGCGACGTGCAGGCGATGACCGAAGACGATACCGGGCAGCTCTGGGTTGTCTCGCAGAGCGCGCTTTATCGCTATGCGCATGGCCGGCTGGATCCGGTCGACGTCAAAGGGCAGGGCTTGCGGCATCCGCTGGAAGTGGAGTTGGGCCCGGACAACCATTTGTATGCGCGCAGCTTTGGCGATGGGTTGTTTCGAATCGACCGGCAAACCCTGGCAGTCACCCCGGTGCCGTTGCAACCCAATGACGAACGGGCGCATTGGGGCAATCAGATGACGCTCGAAGGTGGCGTATTCTGGTATGCCAGCGATGGCGGTTTGTGGCGGTTGGCGGCCAATCATCGCTATTTCGAACCGGTGCCCGGCGTGGCGCGCGACCGCGCGGTGGATGCATTCGGCTTTGCCCGGCGGGGGGTGTGGCTGGCCCGCCCCGACGGTCTTGAGTATTACCGTTACCAGGGCGACGCGCTGGTGCTTGAACGGCAGATCAAAGCGGACGATGGATGGCCGTCGATCAACGTGTCCGATCTGAGTGTGGATGCGCTAGGCCGGCTGTGGCTGTTCGGACGCGATGGTTTGTGGCGCTACGACCCGGCGGCGTCGCGCTTTCGTCAGTTGGGGCTGCGCGACGGATTGAACAACGGCGAGTTCTATCGTGGCTATGCGCGGATGCCCAGCGGCATGATTTACGCGCCGACCCTGGGCGGCGTGGTTGGCTTCAACCCGGCGATGACCGATAAGGAATCCAGTCCGCCGCCGCTGGCAGTGACCGGGATAAGCCTGCGCGAGCCGGATGCCGTGATCAAGCGCAGCCCGCCGTTCGACGGCATTCTGCAGGTGGACTGGCGCAACCGCGGCTTGACCGTGCAGGCGCGGGCTTTTTCCTATGTCGACCCGCTGTCCAACCGTTACCGTTTCCGCCTGGACGGGTTCGATCCCGGCTGGGTGGAAACTGGCAACCGCGGCGAACGGGATTTTGCCGGCCTGACCGCGGGCGACTACACGCTGGAAATTCGCGCGGCCAGCGCCGATGGCGAGTGGGGCAGCCTGGCCTTGCCGCTGCGCATTCATGTGCAGGCACCGCCGTGGGTGCGCTGGTGGGCCTGGCTGATCTACGCCGCGGTGAGCAGCCTGTTGTTGTGGTTGCTGATGCACTTTTGGCGCCGCCGCCTGGCCCAGCGCCACACGGTTGGCCTGGTAAAGCAGCAACGCCATTTGGCCGAGCAGGCCAACGCGGCCAAGACGCAGTTTCTGGCCACCCTGAGCCACGAAATCCGCACGCCGATGACGGGTGTGCTGGGCATGGCGGAGCTTTTGCTGGCCACGCCGCTGAGTCAACAGCAATTGGGCTATGCCGAAACGATCCAGCGCGCTGGCGACCTGCTGCTCAAGCTGCTCAACGATGCATTGGATCTGGCGCGGATCGAGGCCGGCCGCATGGCGCTGGACGTGGCGCCGTTCGATCCGCGCGCGCTGGTCGATGAAGTGGCGCAGTTGGAAAGCGCGCGTGCGCGAGCCAAGGGGCTGGCCTTTTCGGTGCAGATCGCCGACGACCTGCCGGCCTGGCTCAACGGCGATGCGTTTCGCATCCGGCAGATTTTGTTCAACCTCACCAACAATGCGTTCAAGTTTACCGAGCGCGGCAGTGTGGTCCTGGCCGCGCAACGCCATCAGGGCGGCGTCTTGTTCAGCATCAGCGACACCGGTCCGGGTATTCCGGAAGCGGCGCAGGCGCGCTTGTTCCTGCCGTTCGAGCAAGGGGCCGGGCCACATCGGCGCGGCGGCAGCGGGCTGGGCTTGGCGATTTGCCGCGAACTGGCCTCGCTGATGGGGGGCAGCATCGATCTGACCTCGCGGGTGGCGCATGGCACCACGTTTCGCTTGCATTTGCCGTTGAGCGAAGTCAGCCCGCCGTCCATGGAGATAGCGCAAGTTGCGCCGGTGCGACATGCCGGTTCGCGGCATGTCCTGTTGGTGGAGGACGACGCGATCGTGGCCGCGGTGATGTGCGGTCTGTTGCAGTCGCAAGGACATAGCGTGATCTACGTCGGCAATGGCTTGGGCGCGCTGTCGGAGCTCAGCCGGCAACGCTTTGACGTGATGTTGCTGGATCTGGATCTGCCAGGTGTGGACGGCTTTCAACTGGCGCGCATCGTGCGCCAGCGTCGGCACGAGTGGGATCTGCCGATCATCGCGATTTCGGCGCGCTCGGCCGGCGATGAGGAGCAGCGCATCCGCGAGGTCGGCATGGATGGTTTCCTGCGCAAGCCGCTGACCGGCGAGCAATTGGCGGCGATTCTGGCCGAGCTTCCGCAAGCGACGATCGGCTAGCCGCACGCCCTACATGTCGTGCTTGCTGACCTCAAAACCCTGGCGCTGATAGTCGCGCCAGCGCAAGCGCGAACCTTCGCGTTCGGCCGGATCGGCGGCGACCACTTCCAGCACGCGCTGGTAGTGCCCCGGCGCGCATTGCTCGCGCAGGTTGATCACCAGCGGGCGATCGGCGGTTTCCACGCCCGGCGGCACGATTAGCACCGCGGTATTGGCGTCGTCATCGTCGCCGGCCAACTGATGCGGGATGAAGGCATCCTCGTCGAACGCCCATAGCAGTTCGTCGACCGCTTCGGCTTGCTCGAAATCGCGCACCAGCACCAGGGTCGGTTGCTGGCTGGCGTAAGCGCGCTTGGCCAGCTCGCACACCAGCAGCAAAGGCTGCTCGCGAAAACGCGGCTTGTCGATCAGGTAGAAATCGGCGCGTGGCATAGGCGGCTGCGAGATAGGAATGAGTTTTGGAGTGAGGCATGAGTGAAAGCATCCAGCGTGATGCTTTCACTCATGATGCCTGGTAGGAGCGGACTTCAGCCGTGGACGTGAGTGAGGGAAGTCGGCGCGACGCGGTGGCTCATCGCTTGCTCCTGATCACGCAGCCTCACGCCTTCGCCTGATCGATCAACCATTGCGTCAGCAGTGGCACCGGGCGGCCGGTGGCCATGCCCTTGCGGCCCTCGTCCCAGGCGGTGCCCGCGATGTCCAGATGGGCCCAGCGCTGGCCGTCGGCGAAGCGCGCCAGGAAGCAGCCGGCGGTGATCGCGCCGGCGCTCTTGCCACCGATGTTGGCGATGTCGGCAAAACCCGATTCAAGCTGGGTCTGGTAGTCGTCCCACAGCGGCAGGCGCCAGGCGCGATCGAGCGTCTGTTCGCCGGCGGCGAGCAGTTCGGCGGCGAGGTCGTCGTGCTTGCTCATCAGGCCGCTGGCGTGCTTGCCCAGCGCGATCACGCAGGCGCCGGTCAGGGTGGCCGCGTCGATCATCACCTTGGGCTGGTAGGTCTGCGCGGTCCAGGTCAGCGCGTCGCAGAGGATCAAGCGGCCTTCGGCGTCGGTGTTGAGCACTTCGATGGTCAGCCCGGACAGGCTGGTCAGCACGTCGCTGGGGCGGTAGGCGTCGCCGTCGGGCATGTTCTCAACGGCGGGCACCACGCAGACCAGGTTGAGCGGCAGGCCCAGCTTTACCGCGGCGACGAAAGTGCCCAGCATGCCGGCGGCGCCGCCCATGTCGAACTTCATTTCTTCCATGCCGGCGCCGGGCTTGAGACTGATACCGCCGGTGTCGAAGGTGATGCCCTTGCCGATCAGCGCATGCGGCGCGACGCCAGCCTCGCCATTGAGGTATTCCAGCACCACCAGCTTGGGCTTGTTGACCGAGCCGCGACCGACCGCCAGCAGCGAGCCGAAGCCGAGCCGCTCCATTTCCTGATCGTCCAGCACGCGGCAATTGACACCCTCATGGGCCTCGGCGAAGGCCTGTGCCTGGCTGGCGATGTAGGCCGGGTTGCAGATGTTGGGCGGCAGGTTGGCCAGCTCGCGCGCGAAACGCACGCCTTCGGCGATCGCGATAGCCTGTTCCAGCCCCGCCTGCGCCTCGGCCGCGCCGGCCAGCACCAGCTGCTTGAGCTCCGGCTGGGCGGATTTTTCGCGCGGCTTGAAGGTGGCCGTGTAGCGGTAGGCGGCGTGGTCGGCGGTCAGCGCAGCGGTGCGCACGCGCCAACTGGCGTTGTGGCCGGGAACTTCGATCTCGCTCAGATGGGACACCGCGCCGTCCACCGGCAACTTGCTCAGCGCACGCGCCGCTTCCATGTTGACCTTGTGGTAACGGTGCGCGTCGAAACTTTTCTGCGCGCCCAGACCCACCACCAGCACGCGCTTGGCGCTGATGCCTTGCGGCCCGAACAACACCGCGGTGCTGGCCAGCTTGCCCGTGATGTCGCCGCTTTCGACCAGGCGCTTGATCGCGCCCCCAGCGGCGGTGTCGATCCGCGCGGCGGCGCTGGTCAACATGCCGTTCTCATACACGCCCACGATCAGGCAGGCGGTGTCGGTGGTTTCGGGGGCGGTGGAACCAAGGCTGAACTGAAGCGTCATCGCGTATGATCCTGCAGGGGTCCGGCACTTGCCGAACAGGCTAGACTTGGGGATTGCGGTCGGATTGACGACCTGGCACTGGGCCCATCATCTTATCGCATGCTGAGCATTCTCGACCGATACTTCCTGCGCGAACTGGGCCAGACCGTGGCCGCAACGGCGATCGTGCTGTTGGTGATCATGGCTGGCGCTTCGTTCACCATCGTGCTGCAACAAGTGGCCAAGGGCGCCTTTCCGGCCAGCGTGATGTTCCAGGTGCTGGGGCTGAACATGGTCGACGGCCTGTCCAACCTGCTGCCGCTGGCTTCGTTCCTGGGCGTACTGTGGGGCCTGGGGCGGATGTACCGCGAGAGCGAGATGCACGTGCTGTCGTCTTCCGGCATGGGCGCGAGCGGCCTGCTGCGCCCGCTGGGGCTGCTGGCGATCGTGGTGGCTGTGCTGGTGGGGACGGTGTCGATGTGGCTGGGGCCGTTATCGGCCAGGACTTCCAATGCGCTGGTTGCGGCGGCCAACCGCTCGGTGATCGCCGCCGGTCTGGACGCGGGCAAATTTACCGAGTTGTCAGGCAATAACACCGGCATCATTTTCACCGACACGATCAGCCGCGACGGCAGCGTGCTGGGCAATACCTTCATCGCCACCGAGCGCGACAATACCGACGGCACCCGCACGCTCAAGGTGATCACCGGCAAGCATGGCGTGCTCTATCAGGACACCGATGGGGTCAACCGATTCCTGGCCTTGATGGAAGGCTGGCAGTACGAGGTTCCGCTGGGTGCGGACAACTGGCGCAAGATGCAATACCGGCGCAACGATTCGTCGCTGTCGTCGATCCAGAGCGACGACGATGACGACGATCCGGCGCACACGCTCACCACGCCGGCGCTGTTCGGCACCGACACCGCCGATGCGCGCGCCGAGCTGGCCTGGCGCATCACCGCGCCGGCGATGAGCCTGGTGTTGCTGATGCTGGCCTTGCCGCTGGCCCGACAGAGCCCTCGCGAGGCGCGTTTCGGTCGACTGCTGCTGGCGGTGCTGAGTTTCTATCTTTACTTCCTGTTGTTGGCGCTGTGCCGCAGTCAGATCATCAAAGGGCATTGGCACAACGCCGGCCCGATGTGGCTGGTCAGTCTGGTGATTTTCAGCATCGGCGCCTGGCTGTTCTGGCGCCAGTACGCCACGCGTAAACCCAAGCAAGGCGCGACCGCCTGATGGCTACTTTTTCGATCAAACGGGTCGACCGGCTGGTGGGCATGACCGTGCTGACCTCGCTGCTGATGGTCTGGCTGGTGCTGACCGGCTTCGATGCGGTGATCCAGTTGCTGCGCCAGCTCGGCCAGATCGGCAAGAACGGCTACACGCTGACCAATGCCATTGTCTACATCCTGGTGACCTTTCCGCGCCGGTTGTACGAGATGTTCAACAACGCCGCAGTGATCGGCGGTCTGCTGGCCTTGGGCGGCCTGGCCGCCAGCGGCGAGTTGACCGCGTTGCGCGCCGCCGGCATGTCCAAGCTGCGCATCGCGCTGTCGGCGATGGGCGTGGTGGCCGCGCTGACGCTGGGGGTGGTGATCCTGGGTGAGACGGCCGCGCCGTGGGGCGATCAGCAGGCGCAGGCGATGCAGTTGCGGCTGAAGTCCGGCAGTCTGGGCATGAACAGCACCAGTGGGCTGTGGGCGCGCGACGGCGATCGCATCATCAACGCCCGCGGCAGCGTGCTACGTCAGGAAGACGGCCACAGTGTCGTGCAACTGCTCGACGTGCGCATGTTCTCGATGACCGCCGACGGCCAACTGACCCGCTTCGACTGGGCCAAGACCGCCCAGCACGACGGTCGCCAGTGGATCTTGAGCCAGGTGCGCAGTTCCACCCTGGACGATACCGGCGTGCACACCACGCTGATGCCGACCGAGCGCTGGGATTCCAAGCTCAACCCGCGCGTGCTCGAGCAGTCGGTGATTCAGCCGCAGTACCTGGCGATGCGCGATCTGCGGCGCAATATCCGCTACCTGCAAGCCAACGGCGAGAATCCGGGCGTGTACGAGATTCCGTTCTGGGCGCGCGCGCTGTATCCGCTGGACGTGCTGGTGCTGGTGCTGTGCGCGATGCCCTTTGCGTTTGGCAGCCTGCGTTCGGGCGGTCTGGGCAAGCGCATGTTCATCGGCATC
This sequence comes from Dyella sp., assembly GCA_040508515.1. Taxonomy (GTDB): domain Bacteria; phylum Pseudomonadota; class Gammaproteobacteria; order Xanthomonadales; family Rhodanobacteraceae; genus JBEVMS01. The sequence continues at coordinate 10,853 of JBEVMS010000251.1, forward strand.
CTGATCGCCATCGGCTGGTACTTTTTGCAGAAGGCGATCGTCAGCTTCGGCACCGTTTACGGCATTCCGCCCTTGCTGGCCAACCTGCTGCCACCGTTGTTGCTGGCGCTGGCCGCCTGGTTTTATTTCCGCCGCAGCAGTTAGCGCACGCATCGCGATTGGCTGTGTGCGGCGCGTCGCTTGCCGCACTGCGCGCTTGCCTTCAAGCTCGGCGTTTTACTTTTAGTGAGCCGCCCGTGGACATCGTCGACCTGCGCAGTGACACCGTAACCCGTCCCACCTTCGCGATGCGCCAGGCGATGCTGGACGCCGCCGTCGGTGACGACGTCTACGGCGAAGACCCCACCGTCAACGCATTGCAGCAGCGCCTGGCCGACGAGCTCGGTTTCGAGGCCGGGCTGTTCGTGCCCAGCGGCACCCAGTCCAACCTGCTGGCGCTGATGGCGCATTGCGAGCGCGGCGACGAATACATCGTCGGCATGGACGCGCATACCTACAAATTCGAGGGCGGCGGTGCGGCGGTGCTCGGCTCGATCCAGCCGCAACCGATCATGCACGCCGAGGACGGCAGCTTGCCGCTGGAGCGCATCGTCGCGGCGATCAAGCCGGTCGATCCGCACTTCGCGCGCACCCGCCTGCTGACATT
>JBEVMS010000271.1:0-5590 GCA_040508515.1 Dyella sp.
ACCACCGAGCGCGTCTACCAGGCGTTCTACGCCGAATACGCCGCCGGCAAGGCGTTTCTGCACTCGCACAGCTACACCGGCAATCCGCTGGCCTGCCGCGCCGCGCTGGCGACTTTAGAAATCTTCCGCGAACAGCCGGTGTTGGCGCGCAATCGCCAACTGGCCGCGCATCTGGCCAAGCGACTGGAACCCTTGCGCGAGCATCCGCAGATCGCCGACGTGCGCCAGACCGGACTGATCGCCGCGCTGGAACTGGTCGCCGACAAACCGAGCCGGCGACCTTACTCGGCGGCCGACCGGCGCGGCTTGCGCGTCTATAGCCACGGGCTGGAACACGGCGCGCTACTGCGACCGCTGGGCAACGTGGTGTATTTCATGCCGCCTTACGTGATCGACGAAGCACAGATCGACACGCTGGTGGACGTCGCCATCGCCGGCATCGCCCAGGCCACCGCCGACTGAGCACGCTTGCTGGGTCCGCGCTCAGTACGCCGGGTTAGTGCCCGATGCTGATGCTTGGGTCCAGCTGTTGCAGCGCGCGTGCGTTGTCGATCTGGCCGGTGCTGCGCAGATCCTCCTGGCTGTAACTGCGCCCCGGCACGTTAAGGCAATGGCCGGGCTTGGGCTTGATCAAACTACCGGTGTCGCGGATGCAATTGCGGTCGCCAGGCGCCGGGAGCGGCTTGGGCGCGTCTTTGGTCGCGGTGTTCGCTGCAACCTCGTTGGCCGGTGTCGGGGCGGCGCTTTGCTGTTGGGCCAGCGCGTTGGTGCACAGGCCCATGGCCATCGCTGCGGCAACTGTTATCGAATGCAGATGATTCATGGCTTGGTTCCTCCGCTCCGCCGTCGGGCGGGGCTGGACTCCTATGCTGCGCCCGCCTCGCCCAAGCCGACAACTGCACCCACCCGGCACATGCGGGCGCTGTTCAGCCATCCGGGCACGCCTCGCGCTGGGATATTCTTTACGCCTCTCTTTCGCCACAGCCGTCCATGCGCACCATCCGCATTCATCTCGATCAACCGCTGGCTAATGGCCTGCGCTGCAACCTGCCGACGCAAGCCGCTGAACATGTCGCACGTGTGTTGCGCATGGGCGAAGGCGACTCGTTGACCCTGTTCAACGGCGATGGACTGGACTATCCGGGACATATCGTGGCACTGGGTAAGCGCGAGGTACAGGTACAGCTCGACACGCCACTGGCGCTGTACAACGAATCCACGCTGCGATTGACTCTGGCCCAGGGCGTGGCACGCGGCGAGAAGATGGACCTGATCGTGCAGAAAGCGACCGAACTGGGCGTAACGCGCATCGTCCCGTTGCTAACCGAACGTTCCGAGGTGCGCCTGGACGCGGCGCGCGCCGACAAGCGCCTGACGCACTGGCGCGCCGTCGCCGCCAGCGCCTGCGAGCAAAGTGGCCGCGCGGTACTGCCAGTCATCGAGCCGGCACAACCACTAGAGATTTGGCTGGCCGCGCTCGCCGACGATCAAGCACTACGTCTGGCCTTGCTGCCGGAGGGCGGCAAGCGTGCCCGCGAGCTGGACTTTTCCGACCGCGGTGGCCTGCTGGTAGTCGGCCCCGAAGGCGGCCTGGGCCAGCGCGACGTGCACGCCCTGCAAGCGGCTGGCTTCGCCGGCCTGCGCCTGGGACCGCGCATCCTACGCACCGAAACCGCCGGTCTGGCCGCCCTGGCCGCGCTGCAAGCTCTGCACGGCGACTTGTAAACCCACCTCGTCCCTGAGGGCAACGCCAGCTCGGCTGCATCGACGACTTTCGTGCGACATATCGCACGGTGAGCGCCGCGGTGAATGACCTGCTACCCCTGGCAGTGCAGCGCTGCTAGCTTGTTTGATAAGCCCCAGACGATCGGCTAAAACATCAGCCATACGCGCCCGATGCCACATTGATGGGCATCCATGGGAACGGCACACTTTCATCAACCAGGGGATTCATGCGTGCAAGGACGCCCGCTTCCACGCGTGCCACATCACGAATCGCTCGCTTACGATGACCCGCGCAACCGCAGCTGCAGCGTAGCGCGGGGTAAGCCACATAATCGGGCAAAGCCCAAGGAATTCTCCCGCGGCCCATCCTCGCCGCAAGGTAGTTTCGGTTATTAACAGGATCACCATGCAACTAGAAATGTTGTGGTATTACCTTGTGCTGGCCTATCGACGGTGCCTTAAAAATGTGGCCATGGTCTTATTGCTGACGCTCACCATGGCCATCGGCCTTGCCTCTTGCATGACGACACTGACTATTTTCTCCGCCTTATCCGGAAGCCCCTTACCTGGAATAAGTGATCGGCTGTACGTCACCACCATGGACGCGCGCACGCAAACCGATAGTGACGACTCCGCTTATAAGAAGCCCGATAGCTATTTGTCGTTCGATGATGCGAAGGCCATTGTTAATGCGCATCGAGCGAAAGCACAAACGGCACTGGCGCAAAGCACTGAACAGTTAATTGACCCTGATAGCAGGAGATCATCCATGGCATCGGGGCAATTGGCATATGGCAAAGCGTTAGAAATGTTAGGTATTACACTTCTCTATGGCCGAGACTGGAACGAGGAAGAAGAACGGGCACGCACTCCTTTGGTGGTGATAGACAGCACAATGGCCACAAAGTTATTTGGCATAGAAAACGTCGTAGGTCGCCCTATCCGCCTTGGTAAACGGCTATTCCGAATCATAGGTGTTTATGCACCCTGGAAACCACGTATAAAATTCTTGGATTTGCCACACAATGAAGGTACTACGCTTGAGGATTACCAACGTTTCTTCGTACCCGCTCAAGCGGCGTTGGACAATGGCGTGGGGCCAACCACCCTCACCGAGTGCGGCAAAGAGAATGCTTTGGTCACTTACCAGTCGACCGCGGTAGGCCCATGCCGTTGGATGGAGCTTTGGACGCAATTGGATAATGTCACAGATATCGCCAACTATGAGCGATTCATCGCCAATTACGCCGAGAGCCAACACGACAGAGGGCGCTTTGTCTATCCACCCCAGGCCAAGATTTTTGGAACGCGCGCATGGGCTGATGTCAATCATGTTGTCCCAAACGACATTTATCTGAACCTGATGCTATCCGGCGCATTTCTTTTGCTTTGCATGGTTAACGTTGCCGGATTGCTCTCGGCTCTTTTCTTGCGCAGAAGGGCAGATGCGTCCATTCGCCGAGCTATCGGGGCCGCACGCTGGCAGCTTTTTGGGCAATATCTGGTCGAGGCTGTCTTAATCGGAACCCTAGGCGGGATCCTGGCACTCCCCTTGATCTGGCTTGGCTTGACCATCGTGCGCATGCAGCCGGTGGCTTACGCCAACGCCGCGCATTTCAATCCGATCGCATTCGTCAGCTTGGCGATTTTGTCGCTGGTTGTTAGTGTGGTGGTGGGCATCCTACCCGCGTGGCATATTTGCCGCATCCCACCGGCCTTGCAGATTAAACAACAATAAGGGCGAATTTGATGCGACACCTTATCACGCCGCTGTTACGCCACAGCCTAATGCCAGTGATTGTCGTTGCGCAGATTGCGTTGGCTTGCGCCATTATTTGCAATACGCTGTTTCTATTGCAGCAGCGCCTCACACCGGTATTGACACCCGATGGAGTGAGCGACCCCAGTCATATTATCGTGGCCTGGCAAGTTGCCGCAAAAGGTTCCCCCTGGCAAACACCCCGCTTGCTGGAGGTCGAATCCGCCCTGCGGTCGATACCCGGCGTCTCAGCCACCAGCGTTTCAGGCTCCGTACCCATGGAGACGTTGGTGCAAATGAATGGCAATGTCTTGGTCGATGGAAGCTCAAGCGTCAACAAGGCAAATGTAGCGGTTTATGTGGGCAACCATTTATTGGAAACGCTAGGCCTTCAGCTAATTGCCGGACGCGCATTCAATCTGGACGAACAAGCCGTGAGGCATCAAGGCGCCGGCATCGACGATGACGGCACCACCGTTATTACGCAGGCACTGGCCAACCGACTGTTCCCAAAGGGTGATGCCTTAGGTAAAGTGATCCGCATCGGCGATGCACCTGATGCCGCACGGCGCATCGTGGTCGGCATTGTGCGACACCTGATGCGCAATGCGCTTGGCCAGGATAATCGAGAAAACATCGATTACAGCATGCTGTTTCCCGGCTTACCGGGCAATTGGCCTCTCCCTGTTTTCACTGTACGCACCTTGCCGGCAGCCGACCTAGAGCAGGTGCGTAATGCCGTCAAGATTGTTATCGAGCGCGAATTAGGCCAGGAAATGGTTCAAGGTATAGCGCACTACGATACCTACCAAGAGCTTCGCGATGCTGCGTTGGCCGGTCCCAAAGCCGCGGCCTATTTATTGACAGCTGTAAGCATCGTAGTTCTCATCATTACGCTGGCGGGCATCTTTGGCATGACAACCCATTGGATTCTACAGAGAACGCATCAAATAGGCGTCCGTCGTGCGCTGGGTGCACGACGGATTGACATATTCCGCTGGCTTTTGATCGAAAACGCGCTTGTCGTATCGGCAGGCGTTGTTCTGGGAATGATGATGGCCTTTTCGATCAATTTGTGGCTTATGCACCACTACGAGCTTTCGCGCTTACCTGTGGCCTACTTGCCCTTTGGCGTTGTCATATTGATCCTACTGAGTCAGCTAGCCGTTTTATGGCCAGCCATTCGGGCAACCCGGATATCTCCTGCGCTAGCCACCCGTTCCGTCTGATCGCGAACTACCGCATCCGGGCGAGCCCTGGATTTTGTAACCGATTCGCGGGCAGCAATCCCCACAGCATGCGAGGGTCCTGCAATCATCACAGCCGCAAGAGCCAAGCCCGCCCCGTTAAAAGCCCGGATGATGCACCTCGATACGTGGCCCGGCATGACGTGAGAATGTATTCACGCTTCACCGCTCTGCTTCATGCTGAGGTCACGCATGGTGGGTTTTAACTCATCGTTGCATTGCTTCTTGACTCATATCTAAGTGGATTATAAGTCGGGGATGCCAAAGGCAGCGCGGAGCTGGCAGGGAGAACGCTAAAAGCGGCTAACAAAATCCCTTACGCTGGCGGCTTTCACCCAGCAGCGGCGCTAGCGGCCCAGCCTAGGCATCTAGTTTTTGTTAGCACTTCTAAAGCGATCGCGGTTGACAGCCATCGGAAGACCTTACGGTTGTCACGCAGAATCGCGAGCGCAGTCAAAACCCGCAACGCCCTAAGCGGATTGGCTGGACCTCGGCATGCGCCGGCGCCTCAACCAGCCAGGGCGAACTGCTCCATCACGGCCGCTTCAATCGCTTCCATATCTGGTATCACCGCCAAGTCATCGCGTACCAACACCTGGGCGCGCACGCCCGGCGGCAACTCGCCGCCATCGTGGGTGGGGATGATCAGTTCGGCGTTGAGCGTGGTCAGGCGCGGTAAGCCCTGGGTGACGAACGCGATAAACGGCAAGCCTTCGTGACCACCAAGCGCTTTGAGTACCGCCACCCGGCGGCCTTCCTCACGGTCCGGTTCGGCTGCGCCGGCCAGCTTGCCGAACGACAGCAATGGCATCCGCCAGCCACGCCAGGCGATGCGACCCAAGAGCCAATCCGGCGCGCC
>JBEVMS010000223.1:0-8441 GCA_040508515.1 Dyella sp.
CCCTTTCGTTCATAACCCCCCAGCGGATGCAAGTGTATGGATGGCCATGAGCCGTTCTGGCCACCGTCGTCGCCGGTCATTCGTACCGGCGGCGAGCGATACCGCGTACCTCGCGATTGGCGAAGCGTAATCCAGAATTATCACCGTCAGGATAGTGAAAAATTCGTGACGCCAGCCTCCCTGCAAATGCTTTGGCGCTTGCCCGGTAAAGGCGTCGCGACTCACGGCAGGTAAGGCGACATGGCGCTGGGACGGGCCGCCACGGCGCGCCCCCAGTCGAGCGCGGGCTTGGCTTGCATCACGAAGCGCAATTCACCGCCGGCCAACACTTCGGCGTGGTGCAAATACACCCGATCCAGCGGCTTGCCATTGAGCAGCACCTGCCCGACGTAAGGATGCGCATCGTCCAAATGCTCGGCCGTCACGGTAAAGGTATGGCCGTTGGTCAGATGGATGGCGGCGCGCTTTACGAACGGACGGCCGATGGCGTACTCGTCGCTCCCGGGGGTGACCGGGTAGAAGCCCAGCGCGGTGAACACGTACCAGGCCGACATCTGACCCAGGTCGTCGTTGCCGGCCAGGCCGTTGGGACGCGTACCGTACTGGCTGTCCATGATCTGCTTGAGCCGCGCCTGGGTTTTCCACGGCGCGCCGGCGTAGTCGTAGAGGTAGGCGGTGTGATGGCCCGGCTCGTTACCGTGCGCGTACCAGCCGATCAGCCCGGTGATGTCCTCGACGTTCTTGAAGTGCGCCGGATCGACCTTGGCATCGAAGGTCTGATCCAACTTGGCCACGAACGGCGCGTCGCCGCCCATCGCGGTGATCAGCCCGGCGACATCCTGCGGCACGTACCAGGAGTACTGCCAGGCGTTGCCTTCGGTGTAGTCGCTGCCGTAGCCGGCGAAGGTGGGATCGAACGGCTCGCGGAAGGCGCCATCGCTTTTCTTGGCGCGCATGAAGCCAGTGCCCGCGTCCCAGGCATTACGCCAGTTGCCGGCGCGCTTGGTGAAGTCGGCGGCCAGCGCGGTCTGCCCCATCGCCTTGGCCATCTGCGCCAGCGACCAGTCGTCGAAGGCGTATTCGAGCGTCTTGGAAGCCGCTTCGGGTTCCTTGTCGATCGGCACGTAGCCAAGCTTCATATAGTCGGCCAGATCGCCGTAGGGACCGTAGCTGGCGCTGGCCTGCATCAGTTTCAGCGCGGCGTTGGCATCGAAGCCGCGAATGCCTTTGACGTAGGCATCGGCGATCACCGGCACCGCGTGGTAGCCGATCATGCACCACGTCTCCAAACCCTGATACGCCCACACCGGCAGGATGCCGAACGGGCTGGCCTGGCCGGCGGCGATCAGCGAATTGACGAACGCGCTGCTGTCGGCCGGACGCAGCAGCACCATCAGCGGCTGCTGCGCGCGATAGACGTCCCACAGCGACCACGTCGAATAGAACTCGCCGCCGTTCTTCATCTGATGCACTTGATGATCCGGCCCGACGTACTGCCCATTGACGTCGCTGGCCAGGGTCGGCGAGAGCATCGCGTGATAGAGCGAGGTGTAGAAGCCGATGCGCATGTCCTTGGACGCGTCAACGTCGATCACCTTCAGCGCATCGGCCCAGGCGGCACGTGCCTCGGCGCGGCGGGCATCGAAATCCCAGCCGGCGCCGTCCTGATCGAGGTTGGCCAGCGCGTTGTCCTCGCTGACCGAGGAGATCGCAACCTTCACGTCCAGCGGCTTGCTCAGCCGGCCGAAATCGAACACGCCGACCAGCGCGCGCCCCTGCTGCGCGGTGCTGTCCAACGGCTGCTCGCCGGGGCCCTTGAAACCTTTGTAAGGCACGTCCTGCTCGCGGTTGTAGAGCTCGCGCGAGAGCATCGGCTGCGAGTAACGGATGGCGAAGCACAGCTTGCGTCCGGGCGCCCAACCGCGGGTTTCGCGGCATCCGGTAACGCTGCCATCGTCGCGCACCCTCAAGCCCGCCCATAGCACCTTGCCCGGGTAGTCGTAGATGCTCGGGCGCAGGTCCAGCAGCATGTGCGCGTCCTTCCCGGCGGGAAACGTGTAGCGATGCCAGCCGACGCGGCGTCCGGCGGTCAGCTCGGCGCGGATGCCTGGGTCGCTCAAGGTCACCGCGTAGTAGCCAGCCTGCACCACCTCGCTGGCGTGGCTGAAGCGCGAGCGGTAACCGCTGCCCGGCTGGGCCGGATCGCCTGGCTCCAGCTTGACCTCGCCCGCCTCGGGCATCAGCAGCACGTCGCCCAAATCGGAATGACCGGAACCGGAGAAATGCGTATGCGAAAACCCCATGATGGTCGGATCGCCGTACTGGTAGCCGGCCGCCCATTTGTAGGCGTGCTTGAAATCGGGCATCGCGGTGTCCGGCGACAGTTGGATCATGCCGAACGGCACCGTGGCGCCTGGAAAGGTGTGCCCGTCGCCGCCGGTGCCGATCCGCGGATCGACCGCGTCGACCGCATCGGCGGCCCATCCAGGAACTCCGGCAGTAAGCCCTAGCGCGATCAGCGCGGTGACCAGGGAAAGGCGTCGGATCGAGGCAGGCATAAGGAACAACTCCACGGATGAAAAGAGGGTGGTCAGCATGACCGTAACAGTTGCCGCGACAGTCAGACATGCTGCGACGCAGCATGTCTTTCTAGGGACTTGCTACCATGATCGTCAAGCTGGATCGTTCCAAACCAATAAAAAAGGTCTCCATGTCGCCAACGCCGCCGATCCGCCGCCCGGTCACCCTGGCCGACGTCGCCCAAGGCTGCGGCGTATCGCGAGCCACCGTCTCGCTGGTGCTTCGCGGCAGTCCCCTGGTCGGGAAACCTACGCGTGCAAGGGTCGAGGCCGAGCTGGTCAAACAAGGCTACGTCTACAACCGCGCCGCGGCCAATCTGCGCCGACGCACCTCATCGTCGATCGCTCTGGTCATCCACGACCTGGGCAATCCGTTTTTCGCGGAGTTCGCCGCCGGCGTCGATGAGGCGCTGGGCGAAACGGGCTTCGTTACTTTGCTGGGTTGCAGCAACGAATCGACCGCGCGCGAGTGCCAGGTGCTCGGCTCGCTGGTGGAGCACGGCCCGGCCGGCATCATTCTGTCGCCGGCCGAGGGCAGCGATACCCAGCAGGTGCTTGGCGCCATCGGCGGCCAGACGCCGCTGCTGCTGTTCAACCGCGACCTGGAAGGCGACGCGCCCGAGTACGCGCACTGGGACCGGCTGTCGATGGACAACCAGCGCGGCGCGCGCTTGGCCACCGAGCACTTGATCGGCCTAGGCCATCGACGCATCGCGTTCCTGGGCGGATTGCACTATGCCACGCCGTTTCGCCAGCGCCGGCAGGGTTATCTCGATGCCATGCAGGCCGCCGGGCTGTCGCCGCAGCCGCAGTGGCTGGTGGAAAGCGCGCCGACCCGGCAGGAAGGCGCCCATCGAGCCAGCGCGCTCCTGCAGGCCGATCCGGCGTTGACCGCGGCGGTCTGCTACAACGACGCGGTGGCGCTGGGCTTCATGCTCGGCCTGTATGCCTGCGGTCGCCGGCCTGGACACGATTTCGCGGTGACCGGTTTTGACGACATCGGCGAAGCCAGCTTGAGCATGCCGCCGCTGACCACCTTGTCGACCCGTCCCCGCGAACGCGGCCGCCAGGGTGCCGAGATGATCCTGGCGCGCCTGCACACTCCGCACACACCGGCCAGGCGCATCGTCGCGCCGGTTCAGTTGCAGGTACGCGAAAGCAGCTGTCCCCCGCCTTCTCACGTTTAAGCTCAAGCCAAGGATTCCCATGCCCCCCATCACTGCGCAGCGCTCGTCGTCGCCACCCTCCCGTGGCAGCGATAACCGCTACACCTTCTTCCCACTGGCACTGGGCGTGCTGACCACGATCTTTTTCATGTGGGGCTTCTTGACCAGCCTCAATGACATTCTGATCCCGCATCTCAAATCGATCTTCCAGCTCAACTATGCCCAGGCGATCCTGGTGCAGTTCACTTTTTTCGGCGCCTACTTCCTGATGGCGCTGCCCTCGGGCCGGCTGGTCGCGGCGCTGGGTTACAAGAAGGGCATCGTCGCCGGACTGGCGATCGCCGGCATCGGCGCGGCCGGCTTCTGGCCGGCTGCCGGGCTGCACTCGTATGCCGCGTTTCTCGGCGCGTTGTTCGTGCTGGCTACTGGCATCACCGTGCTGCAGGTGGCCGCCAATCCCTACGTGGCGCTGCTGGGGCCGGAAAAGACCAGCTCCAGCCGGTTGACCCTCGCGCAGGCGTTGAACTCGCTGGGCACCACGCTGGCGCCGCTGTTCGGCGGTTTCCTGATTCTCTCCAACGTGGTCAAAAGCCCGGAAGATCTGGCCAAGCTGCCGCCAGCCGAGATGCTGACCTACCAGGCGCAGCAGGCCAGCGCGGTGCAACTGCCGTATATCGGGCTGGCGGTGGTGCTGTTTTTGCTGGCGCTGTTCGTGTGGCTGTTCCGCCTGCCCAAGCTGGAGGAAACCGACGCGCAGACTGACAGCACCAAGCACACCTTGATGGAGGCACTACGCCATCCGCACGTGTTGTTTGGGGTGCTGGGCATCTTCTTCTACGTCGGCGCCGAAGTGGCGATCGGCAGCTTCCTGGTCAACTACCTGGCGATGCCCGACATCGGCCGCATGAGCGAGCAGCAGGCCACGCATTACGTCTCGCTGTATTGGGGCGGGGCGATGGTCGGGCGCTTCATCGGCTCGGCGCTGATGGCGAAGATCTCGCCGCGCAAACTGCTGACCGCGTTTGCCGTGGTGAACGTATTGCTGGTGCTGACCACCATGTTTACTCACGGCGATATGGCCGTCTATAGCATCGTGGCGATCGGCCTGTTCAATTCCATCATGTTCCCGACCATCTTCTCGCTGGGCATCGAGCGATTGGGCTCGCTGACCAGCAAGGCCTCGGCGCTGCTGATCATGGCGATCGTCGGCGGCGCGCTGATTCCGCAGTTGCAAGGCGTGATCGCCGATCACATCGGTTTGCAGCATGCGTTCTTCCTGCCGCTGCTGTGCTACGTCTACATCGTGTTCTACGGTGTGAGCGGGTCCAAGGTCCGCACCATCAAGTAAGCTTGCAGCGAGGCGCTTCGGCGCCTCGTTTTTTTTCATCTCCAGAAAAAATAAATCGAACCCCATGGCTTCCATTCTCTGTTTCGGCGAAGCGCTGATCGACTTTCACCAGGATGGCAAGGACGCGCACGGCCACGCCCGCGCCTATGTCCCGTTCGCCGGCGGCGCGCCAGCCAATGTCGCGGTCGCGGTGGCCAAGCTCGGTGGCGCGGCGCGTTTTGCCGGCATGCTCAGTACCGATCCGTTCGGCGACTTTCTGCTCGACAGCCTCGCGCGCGCCGGCGTGGATACCACTGCGGTGACGCGCACCGACGCGGCCAACACCGCACTGGCCTTCGTCAGCCACGATGCGCAGGGCGATCGCAGCTTCACCTTTTACCGCCCACCAGCGGCTGACCTGTTGTTTCGTGCCGAGCATTTTCGTGCGGACAGCTTCGCCGACCTGGCGGTATTCCACGTCTGCTCCAACTCGATGACCGAGGCGGCGGTGGCGCAGGCCACCCGCGACGGCATGCAACACGCGCGCGCGGCTGGCGCGCTGGTCAGTTTCGACGTCAACCTGCGCCCGGCGCTGTGGCCGCGCGAGGTCGATCCGCGTCCGGAATTGTGGGCCGCGCTGGCGCAGGCCGATCTGGTCAAAGTCAGCGCGGAAGAGTTCGCCTTCCTCGCCGTGGATGGCGACGAAGCGATGCTCGAACGGCTGTGGCAAGGCCCCGCGCGGCTGCTGCTGGTCACCGACGGTCCCGCGCCCCTGCGCTGGTTCAGCCGCGATGCCGAGGGCGAACTGCCGGCCTATGCGATCGACACCGTCGACACCACCGCCGCTGGCGATGCCTTCGTCGGCGGCCTGCTGTGCCGACTGGCCGAAGGGGCGATCGACGCGGCCGGGCTGGATGCCCTGATCACCCAATTGCCGCGCCTGCATGCCGTGCTGCGCTACGCCGCCGCTTGCGGCGCGCTCACCGCCGCCCGCCAGGGCTCGTTCACCGCGTTGCCCAGCGCCGATGAGGTGCTCGCCTTCATGGAGACCCACGCATGACCGACCGTTTGCCCGCCACGCCGCTGCCGGATTTTCGCTCCACCGACTTCCTGCGCCGGCACATCGCCGACACGCTGGCGTTCTACTACCCGCACGACCGCGACCCGGAAGGCGGCTTCTTCCACTACTTCAAGGACGACGGCACGATCTACGATCGCAGCCATCGTCATCTGGTTTCCAGCACGCGCTTCGTCTTCAACTACGCGATGGCAGCGATCGAATTCGAGCGGCCCGAGTACCTGGACGCGGCGCGCCACGGTCTGGCGTATCTGCGTGATGTGCACCGCAACCGCGCCAACGGTGGCTACCACTGGACCATCCGCGACGGCCAGCCCGAGGACAGCACCAACCACGGCTACGGCGCCGCCTTCGTGCTGCTGGCGTATTCCACCGCGCTGAAGGCCGGCATCGGCGAGGCCGCACCATGGCTGGACGAAACCTGGGACTTGCTGGAAACGCGTTACTGGGACGCCGCCGCCGGGCTCTACAAGGATCAGGCCGACGCCGACTGGAACTTCGCCAGCTACCGCGGGCAGAACGCCAATATGCACATGTGCGAGGCGATGCTGGCGGCCTATCAGGCCTCCGACGACGTGCGTTACCTCGACCGCGCGCTGCTGCTGGCACGCCACATGACCCAGCGCCAGACCGCCCACACCGATGGCCTGGTGTGGGAACACTACGATGCCAACTGGCAGATCGATTGGGAGTTCAACAAGGACGATCCCAAGAACCTGTTCCGTCCCTGGGGTTTCCAGCCCGGCCATCAGACCGAATGGGCCAAGCTGTTGTTGATCCTGGACCCGCTGCTGGCCGAGCGCGGCCGCGCCGAGAAGTGGCTGATTCCCACCGCGCGCCATTTGTTCGATACCGCTCTGGCCAAGGCCTGGGACGAAACCCACGGCGGCATCGCCTACGGTTTCGCGCCGGACGGCCAGGTCTGCGATGGCGACAAGTATTTCTGGGTGCAGGCCGAATCACTGGCCGCCGCCGCGCTGCTGCACGCGCACACCGGACTGGCCGAGTACGACCAGTGGTATCAAAAGCTCTGGGCCTACGCCTGGACGCATTTCGTCGATCACCAGTACGGCGCCTGGTATCGCATCCTGACCCAGGACAACCGCAAGTACGACGACGACAAGAGCCCGGCCGGCAAGACCGATTACCACACCATGGGCGCCTGCTACGAAGTGCTGCATCTGTTCCGTGGTGGCTGAGCGCGGTAACCCGGTCACGTTAAACGGCCGTCCAGGCGGCTAATCTCCTGGAACACGCGCGGCGTCGCCTCGCGGGCGCCGCGCCCATTCAAGGGAGAAGTCATGCACGCCATCACCCATCGCCGCCTGTCAGGCACACTGCTGGCGCTCGCGCTGGGCGCGATCTCGCCGCTGCTGGCGCAAACCCCCAGCTCGCCCGCCGCCGCGGTCAATCCGCTGATCGGCAGCCGCAACGGCGGCAATACCTTTCCCGGCGCGGTGCTACCGTTCGGCATGCTCGCGTGGAGTCCGGAAAATACCCGCGGCAAGCACGACCGCACCGCCGCGCCGGGCGGTTATCAGTACGACGCCACGCGCATCCGCGGTTTCAGCCTGACGCATCTGTCCGGCACCGGCTGCGCGGGCGCCAGTGGCGATATCCCGTTCATGCCGGTGACCGTGCCGATCGCCAGCTCGCCGTCCGCCGATGCCGACGACAGCCGCTACGCCAGCGATTTCAGCCACGCGGACGAACACGCCGCTGCTGGCGATTACCAGGTAACACTGGCCAACGGCGTGGCGGTGGAACTCAGCGCCGCCACGCGCAGTGGTATCGGTCGCTTTGCCTTCCCCGCCGGCCAGCCTGCCAACCTGTTGATCCGCAGCGCCGATTCCGAAGTCGGCAGCAGCGCGGCGCAGACGCGGGTTGATCGCGCCGCGCGCACGGTCAGCGGTTCGGTCACCAGCGGCAACTTTTGCGGTTATCTGTCGAAGGCCGACCGGCGCAGCTATTACACACTGTACTTCGTGGCCCAGTTCGACCAGCCGATCCTTGGCGGTGGCAGTTGGCAGGATGGCAAGCTCAACCCGAACAGCACCAGCGCGACTGGCGGCACCGGTTACGGCGCCAAGGGCTTTCCGCCGATCGGCAAGGGCTCGGGCGTCTGGCTGAACTTCGCCGCCGGCAGCACGGTCGGCGTGCGGGTCGGGATTTCGTATGTCAGCGCGGCCAATGCGCAGGCCAATCTCGACGCCGAAATCCCCCACGACACCAGCCTCGCCCAGGTGCGCCAGGCAGCCACGGCGGCGTGGGATCAGGCGCTGGGCCATATC
>JBEVMS010000335.1:0-13156 GCA_040508515.1 Dyella sp.
TGGGCCAGGTCCAGTCCCTCGCGCGCAGCGAACGCCATCGCCTCCGACGCCGCGGCGATATGCACGCCGGCCAGCAACTGGTTGACCATCTTGAACGATGCCGCCTGGCCAGCGGTGTCGCCCAGCCGATGGATGGTGCTGGCCATCGCCTGCAACACCGGCGCCGCCTGCCTGAAGGCCGCCTCGCTGCCTGACAACAGCATGCTCAGCGAACCCTCGGCGGCGCGCTGGCTGCCGCCGCTGATCGGCGCATCCAGGTAAGCGCGTCCGCTGGCCTCAACGCGCGCGGCCAACGCACGCGCCGAGGCCGGTGCCATCGTGGCGCAGGAGACAAAGACGCCATCGCCCGCCATCGTCGCGAGACAGCCGTCCTCCCCAAACAGACTCTGCTCGGTCTGCGCCGCGTTCACCACCACACTGACCACCACCTGCGCGTCACGCGCGGCGTCGGCTGGACTGCTGCCGGCGCGGCCGCCAAGCGATTGAAAACGCGCCAATGCGGCCGGCTGCGGGTCGTAGCCGCTGACCCGTGCGCCGGCGCGCAACAAGGCCCCCGCCATGCCCAGACCCATCGAACCGAGCCCGATCACCGCGATAGACGTCGCCATCCACGCCGCGCCGGCATTTACCTGATCCGTGACATCCTGCTCAACCGTCGAAGTCATCACCACCCTCGCTTCAGATCCATGTGACCGCGCCGGGCCACGGCTCTTGCGCAATGCCCGCCGCGCTTGAATGATTGCGCTATCAATCCAATACTGGCCAGCTTACGCAAGCCTGCCAACACATCGACTTTCATTCTTTATCGCGATCCGCAGGAGACATCACATGCGCGAATCCCAACTGCGCGAGCAGATCTGCCTGTTTGCCCGCTCGCTGTTCGAGCGCGGGCTGACGCATGGTTCGTCCGGCAACATCAGCGCCCGCCTGGATGACGGCAGTCTGCTGATGACGCCGACCGATGCTTCGCTGGGTTTTCTCGACCCGGCACGGCTTTCGCGCTTCGACCCCAGCGGCCGCCACATCGATGGCGACAAGCCCACCAAGGAAGCGCCCCTGCATCGCGCGTTGTACGAAACGCGCACCGCCAGCGGCGCAGTGGTGCATCTGCATTCGACCCATTCGGTCGCGGTATCCATGCTGCCGGAGATCGATCCGGCCTCGGTGCTGCCGCCGATGACGCCCTATTACGTGATGCGCGTGGGCGACACCGCCTTGGTGCCTTACCATCGGCCCGGCGATCCGGCGGTCGCCGATGCGATCCGCGGACTGGCCGGTCGTTATGCCTCGGTGCTGCTGGCCAACCACGGCCCAGTGGTGGCCGGTGAAAGCCTCAGCGCGGCGGTCTACGCGATCGAAGAACTGGAAGAAACCGCGCGGCTGTATCTGTTGCTGCGCGGCCTCAATCCTCGCCTGCTGTCGCCGGCGCAATTGGCGGATTTGCAGCGGACGTTCGCGACGCCCGCTGCAGCTTCCGCCGCGCCACCTTCGCACGACACGCACGAGCACGGCCCGGCGTGAAGTCATCGCAGGCGGCCTTTACGCCGCCTGCTTCAGGTGCGCACGCATCGCCTCGGCGACGCGCTCCATGCCCAAGCGCGGACTGGTCAGCACCGGTACGCTGATGCGATCGCCCAGGCCATCGGCGACCCGGCCCATCGACACCTGCGCCAGCACGATGATGTCCACCTCGGCGGCCAGCTCGACCAGGCTGGCACTGACGATGGCGTCATGCCGCGCGGTATCGCCGGCAAGCAACGCATCGAACGCGCCCTCGCAGAGCTTGCGCGAGACCTTGATCGCCTTACCGGCATCCGCCGCGACCTTTTCGATCAGCCGCACGGTCGGGTCCAGCGTGGTCTGCACGGTGGCGGCCACACCGATCCGCGCACCGCTGGCCACGGCACGCTCGGCCATCGCGGTGTCGATCTTGATCAACGGCACGCCCAGCAACGGACGCGCCGCGTCGGCGGCCTCGCCGACCGACGAGCAGGCGTTGAGGATCATCGTGGCGCCCATGTCCTGCCCGATCAGCATGTACTGCGCCAGCCGGCGAGTGACCGCCGGGGTGACGTGACCGGCCGCCATGGTGTCCTTGAGCAAGCTGTCGTCGACCAGGTTGACGATGCGCACGCCGGGCAACAGCTCTGGCGCCAGGGCTGCCAACGGCTGGATCGTAACCGGTCCGGTATGGACGATTACCAAAGTGGTCTGAGCACTCATGGTTGAGTCTCCTGATTGATGGGACGGCTAGACGGCCGATTACTTAACGTATTTGCGCCAGTTGTGCTCTTCCTTGAAGCCGAGCACTTCGCGTGTCTTGCGATTGGAAAGCAGCGTCTCGAACTCGCCCAGTTCGCCCTTGACCGGCACGTTGGGGTAGTAGCGCTTGAGCAGTTCGGCGGTCGGCAGATCCGAGGACACGTCGTTGTTGGCGGCGTTGAAAATCTGGAAGCCCAGGCCGTCCTTCTCGATGCCCAGGCGCACGATCTGGCCCAGGTCGCGCGCGTCGATGTAGCTCCACGCGATACGGCGGCGGAAATCGGGCTTGGCGAAGAAGCCGGGGAAGTTGGCGTACTCGTGCGGCTCGACCACGTTGCCGATGCGGATGGCATAGATGTCCGAGCCGGTGCGGCCAGCGAACGCCTGCGCGGTGCGCTCGTTGACGATCTTGGAGGTGGCGTAGCTGTCACGCGGATCGCACGGATATTCCTCGTCCAGCGGGAAATATTCCGGGTCGCGATGGGTATGGTTGAACACCAGCCCGTAGGTGGTTTCGCTCGACGCGAGGATCACCTTCTTGATGCCCAGCTTGGCGGCCGCTTCCAGGATGTTGTAGGTGCTCATCACATTGATGCGGTACACCTCGTTGTCGGGCACGATCATGATGCGCGGGATCGCGGCGAAGTGGACGATCGCATCAATCGGCTCGGGCGCCAGGTTGTGATCGAACTCATGCAAACCGGTGTAGCTGGACAGCGCGTTGAATACCTGGCCCGAATCGGTGACGTCGGTGATCAGGGTGCGCACCGCCGGGTTGTCCAACGGCTTGGTGTCCAGGTTGAGCACGCGGTAGCCGTGATCAACCAGATCCTGCACCACATGACGGCCGGCTTTGCCGCTACCGCCGGTAAAAATCACACGCTTCATGGCATTTCCTCTAAAGGTAAAAGACCCAAGCGCGGCGCGCTGCCGCGCTTGGGTCGGTCAAACATCAGAATTTGTACTGATCGATATTCTCGGCGGTGAACACCAGCGGCTCGCTGAAGATGATCACTTTGTCCTTCACATCGAACGAACCCAGACCCGGCGCGGTGAAATGGTCGTTGGGCTTGAGCGCGTTGTTGGCGGCCAGGCGCGCCACATACATCACCAGCGCACCTTCCTTGACCTCATCCCACAGCGGGCTGGCCTTGATGATGCCGGACTTGACGTACTGGCGGATCGCGTCGGGATCGGCGCAGCCGGTGACGAACACCTTGCCGGTCTTGCCGAGCTTCTCCACCGCCGCCGCCGCGCCAACTTCGGCCGCACCGTCCGGCGCGATGATCGCGCTGACGTTGGGATGCGCCTGCAGGATGTTGAGGCCCGCGGTCAGCGACTGCGAGGGGCTCGACTGGCCGTACTCGGTGGTGACGATCTTCATCTTCGGATAGGTCGCGACGATGTAATCCTTCACCGCCTTGATCCATTCGTTCTGGATGGTGGCGTCCTTGGTCGAGGATAGGATCGCGATTTCCGCGGTCGGGCCGGCGTACTTGGCGACCGACTCAACCAACGCCTTGCCGAACGCCGGGTACGAGGTGTTCTGGATGAAGAAGTCGCGTGCATCGGCGGCCACGTCGCTGTCGTACGACACCACCTTGATGCCCTGCTGCATGGCGCGGCGCAAGGCCGGTGCCAGCTGGGTCGGGTTATTCGAGGTGGTGGTGATCACGTCGAACTTACGCGCGATCAGGCTGTTGAACACGTCCACCTGGCCTTGCGCCGAAGCGGTCACCGGGCCGGTGTAGAGGAAATCGATGTTGAGCGACTTGGCTGCCTGCTCCGCACCTTGCTGGTTGGCCTTGAACACCGACAGACCGACCAACTTGGGCACCATCGCCACTTTGATCTTCTTGGAAATATCGGGAGCCTGTTGAGCCTGGGCCGTAGCCGCGCTCCCCAGCGTGAGTAGTGCAATGGCGGCGGCCAGCGCGATACCGCGGCGCTTATTGATCATGATTTCCTCCTGTAGGTGTTGCTTTATGTGAGAAGCAATGCCCGTCGATTCCACCGCAACGTCAGGGTGAACCGCGGGTTGTCGTTGAGCGCCGCAACAGCGCCCAAAGCCGTTGACCGAGGCTGCCGCCGCGGGGATTAAATTGGTTTTTGACAGCGATCGAAACAATCAGGATGCCGCCGGTGAGCATGGTGGTGACCATGTCCGAGAAACCGGCGATCAGCATGCCCTGACGCAGGAAACCCAGCAGCAGCACCGCCAGAATCACGCCCAGCATGTTGCCTTCGCCACCAAAGATGCTGACGCCGCCGAGCACCACCATGGTGATCGCGGTGAGCAGCAGCACGTCGCCCATGTCGGGGCGCACCGCGCTGTAGTAAGCGGCCAGCACCAGACCGGCCAGGCTGGCCATCGCCCCGCTAACCACATAGGCGGTGATCAGGATGCGGTTGATGCGGATGCCCGAGTAACGCGCCGCCTCGGCGCTGTAACCGACGGTGATCAACTTACGGCCGAATGCGCTGCGCGACACCAGCAACCAGAAACCCAGCGCCAGCAGCACGAACAAGATGATCTGGTAGGGCAACTGAAAACCACCCAGGCTCAACGCACCCACGCCCAGGTTGTTGAACGCTTCGGGGAAACCCGAAGGCGGTGCGTCGCCGGCGATCGCCACCGCGGCGCTGCCGTAGATGAAACTGGTGGCCAAGGTGGCGATCAGCGGCTCGATGCGCAGCCAGATGATCACCGCCGCATTGAGCGCGCCCAACAGCGCGCCGATCACCACGCCAATGCCCGCGGCGAGCCAGATGTTGACGCCGTAAAGGCTCCAGATCTGTGCCGCGATGACCGCCGCCAGGCTGGCGGTGGCGCCGACCGACAGATCAATGCCACCGGTGAAGATCACCAGTGACAAGCCCAGCGCGACCAACCCGAACGGCAGGAAGTTTTCGCTCAGCGCCAGCAGGCTCGACGTGTTGTCGAAGAAGCCCGGCACGCCCGCGCTGAAACCGCCCAGCACCGCCAGCAGCAGCACCAGCAAAGCGACTTCCCAGCCGCCGATCGGCAGCCAGCGGCGCCGGTTGAAAGGCTTGACCGCATTGTCGCTGCCAGCCGCGCGCGGTGCCTCATCGCCTTGCCGACGCAACGCGGCGGACGTGATTGGGGACGAACTCATGGCGTGGCCCTCCGCCGGCGCAGCCCACTCTGGACGGCCGCCAAAATCATCAGGCCCTCACCGGCCGAATACCAGATCGGGGGAACGCGCAAAAACACCAACGCGGTCAACACCACGCTCAGGAACAGACTGCCCAGCACCGTGCCGATCAGGTTGCCGCGTCCGCCGGCGATCGCCGTGCCGCCGACCAGCGCCACCGCGATCGACTGCAATTCGATGTGGTCGCCGGTGCCTGCGGTCACCGTGGCCGAGCCGGTGTAGCAGACAAACATCAGACCGGCGAAGCAGGCCAGCATGCCGGAGATGGCGTACACGCGAACCCGGATCCAGGTCACCGGGAGGCCGGCGTGATAAGCCGCCGCGTCGTTGTTGCCGACCGCCAGGATCGACCGCCCGAATCGCGTATGTCGCAACAAATACCAGCACAACGCCAGCACGATCAACAAGGCCAGCACCGGTGTCGGCAACGGCAAGGCATCGAACAGATGGCCATTGCCGAACGCCGCGTACGCGGGCGGCACCGAGTCGACCTGGGTGCCGTCCGAATAGAGAAAGATCAACCCGCTGTAGAGGCTATACGTGCCCAACGTCACCACGATCGGCGGGATGTTGAGCGTGGCCACCAGCAGGCCGTTGAGCGTACCCAATACCAGGCCCATCGCCAGGCACAGCGGCACTGCCTCAAGCAGCGTCAGCCCGTGCGACTGTGCCAGCAGGCCGCTGACCATCGCCGCAAGGCCCAGCAGCGGCGCGACCGACAAATCGATGCCGCGCATCGCGATCACCAGGGTCTGCCCCAACGCCACCAGCGAGAGCACCACGGAGTTGAGCAGCATGAAGCGCAGGTTCTGCACGCCAATGAAATCGTGATTGAAAATGCCAACCACCACGACCAGCGCGACGGTCACCGCGACCAGGGTCAACTCACGGTTTAACGAAAAACGTGGCAACCGCGCCCTCCCGGATGGGCGCGCGGCATGAATACCCACAGCGCTCATGGGGCGCCCTCCAACGTCGATTCACCGGTGGCCTGCTTGCCCAGATAGGACGCACTGACCGCCTGCGGCGTGATGGCGTCGCCGCTAAGCTCAGCGACGATGTTGCCTTCATAAATGGACAGAACGCGGTCGCACAGGCGCACCAGTTCTTCGGTTTCCGAGGAGATCACCAGTACGGCCAGACCGGCGCGCGCCATGTCTTCGATCAACTCGTAGATTTCTTCCTTGGCGCCGACATCGACGCCGCGGGTCGGCTCGTCCAGGATGGCCACGCGCGGCCCGGTGGCCATCCACTTGCCGAACACCACCTTTTGCTGGTTGCCGCCGGACAACTCACGCAGCGGCTGATCCAGACCCGCGCAACGAATGCGCAGATCGCGCACCGCCTTGGCACTGATCTGCGTCTCGTCGCTGCTACTGAGCAAGCCGGCGCGCTGGCGCACGCGCTCCAGCAGGCCGGAAGTGATGTTCTGGGTGATCGTCATCGGCAGCACCGCGCCATGCCGGCCGCGATCTTCCGGCACATAGACCAGGCCCTTGCGGATCAGCGCGTGACATGCGATGCCGGTGATCGGCTCACCGCCCAGACGCACCTCGCCACCGTCGGGACGACGAATTCCAAAAATGGTCTCGGCAATTTCAGTACGACCGGCGCCGACCAGTCCGGCCAAGCCCAGCACTTCACCGCGATGCAGGGTGAAGTCGATATTTTCAAAGCTCGGCTTGTGCGCCAGTCCGGCCACTTCGAGCATTGGCTCGGTGGTGGCGCAGCTACTTGTGCGACGAGGCACGTCACGCATTTCGCGGCCGACCATCTGCGACAGCAGACGGGCGCGATCGAACGCGCCGCGCTCGGCCTGATCGACCAGCTTTCCATCGCGCAGCACCGCGATGTCATCGCTGATCTCCATCACCTCTTCGGTGCGATGGCTGATGAAACTCAAGGTGCAACCCTGCGCGGTAAGCCGGCGCATGATCGCGAACAGGTTATCCACTTCATACGAGGTCAGCGGCGAGGTGGGCTCGTCGAACAGGATGATACGGCAGTCGTGCAGCAGCGCCTTGGCGCATTCGACCAACTGCAACTGCGCGATGCTCAGCGTCTTGGCGCAACTGTCGATGTCGATATCTAGCCCCAGCGTATCGAGCACGTTGCGCGCGCGGCGGCGCACATCGCTCCAATCGACCCGGCGCAAAAAGCCTCCCGTCAGCGGCAGCCGTCCGACGAACATCGTCTCGGCCACGCTGAGCTCCGCCATCAAGAGCGGCTCTTGCGGCACCAGATGAATGCCGTGCGCGTGCGCCGCATGCGGCGAAGCCAGTTTCAGCGGTTCGCCATTGAGCGCCAACGCACCTTCACTGGGCTGCAACTGGCCGGCCAGCACCTTGAACATGGTCGACTTTCCGGCACCGTTCTCACCCATCAGGGTCAGTATCCGGCCGGGGCGCAAGGTCAGATCGATGCCGCGCAGCACCTGCACCGGCCCGAAGCGCTTGACCACACCATGCGCGCTCAACACGGCGTGCTCGACCCGCGCTGTCGACGCGCTGGCGTGTGGATGATTTGAAGCCTTCGCTGCTACCTGCATTTCGACGACGCCTCTGCTGCCAGCCCACGCATTGCGGGCTTTGCCAAAGCGAGCAGGACTATAGGTCAGCCAAAATGGTAGCGCAATCATTCAAGCGTTAATTCGAAATATCTTGAATGCTGCATAGCAGCACAAATATCTGCCAAGTGCCCATGCATCGCTCGGTTTTTAGCCTAATCCGAACCATCTAGCCCTCGGTTGCGACGATCAACCCATTATTGCAGCGCATCATGCCTGCGTAATGACAGTCGACCGGGAAAACTCCTTCATGCTCCTGGCGGCGTGCTCCTGACGGGATCGGCGCCGCTTTTTTTCGCCTCGCCGCGCATCGATGATGCACAAAGGACACCCAAAGCAGGCCGCCAAGCAGACCGCCTGCGATGCCTCGCCAAGGTCGCCATGCTCCTGCCCAGCGCATGACTTCGATGACTGACCTTGCCTCACGGTGCTGGAAAGGCGCGCGCGGTTGGGGGATGATTCCTGGCGCGTTCGTTTTGATTGCGCAACCATGCGCCCGCAAAAACCGCCCGGCGATGAATGTCCCAGGACGATTCACGAAGGAGGAAGGACAGCCCATGCCACTGGCCACCATGCGTAGCGATCGCACGATCACCTTGAAACATGTCGCGGCGCTGGCCGGGGTATCGCCTATCACGGTGTCGCGTGCGCTCAACAAACCCGACACGGTTTCGGCCAAGCTGCGCGACAAAGTTCAGCGTGCGGTGGAAGAGTTGGGCTACGTGCAGAATCACGTTGCCGGCGCCTTGGCCTCCGCCGGCTCCAACATGATTCCGGTGGTGGTGCCCTCACTGTCCAACACCGTTTTCATCGAGGTCGTCGCCGGCATCCAGGAAATCGCGCAGAAGGCCGGTTACCAGTTGATGCTGGGCAATACCGAATACGACTTGGAACGCGAGTACGAATTGATTTCCACCTTTCTTGGCTGGTCGCCGCCGGGTTTGATCATCGCCGGCATGCGCCACCTGGAGCGCACGAGGAATCTGCTCAAGCGCTGGGGCAAGCCGGTGGTGGAAACGATGGAATATGGCGCCCAGCCGCTGGATATGAATGTCGGCCTGTCGCACTACCAGGCCGGCGAGGTAATGGCGCGGCATCTGGTCGAACGCGGCTACCGGCAGATCGGCTTCGTGGGCTGCCAACTCAAGGCCGATTACCGCGCCTGGCAGCGCTACAAAGGCATGGATCGCGTGCTGGCCAAAAGCGGACTCATGCGGCGCCCGCCGATCGCGATGGAGCAGGCCTCCAGCGCCATGCTCGGTGGCGACGCCCTGCTGCAGGCGCTGAAGCTGCATCCTGACCTGGATGCGATCTTCTTCGCCAACGACGACCTCGCGGTCGGTGCGATCCTGCGCGCCCAGCGCGAAGGCATTGCCGTGCCCGCGCGCGTGGCGATCGCCGGCTTCAATGGTCTTGGCATGGCCGAGCTGGTGCAGCCCACGCTGACCACTATCGCCTCGCCACGGCTGGAGATTGGCCGCATCGCCGCGCGGCAGTTGCTCGATCAGCTGAGCGGCCGGCCGCCGCGGCGACGGCGGGTGGATGTGTCATTCGAGCTGAATACCCGGCAAAGCACCTGAAACACCGCCAGCATAAAAAATGTTGCATTGCACCAAAAGCCCCGCCACGCGTTAAACTGGCTTCTGTTTCCTGGTGTTTGAACGGTCCCCGGTCCCCATGAGCCTCGCCCCGATGAATTTCCGTACCCGCAAATGGGTCAAGCCGGAAGACCTCAACCCTAACGGCACCTTGTTCGGCGGCAGCCTGCTGCGTTGGATCGACGAAGAGGCGGCAGTCTACGTGATAGACCAATTGGGCAACGCCAAGGTGGTCACCAAGT
The DNA here is from genome assembly GCA_040508515.1 of Dyella sp. Lineage (GTDB taxonomy): Bacteria > Pseudomonadota > Gammaproteobacteria > Xanthomonadales > Rhodanobacteraceae > JBEVMS01. The sequence continues at coordinate 9,845 of JBEVMS010000335.1, forward strand.
ACATGTCCGAGATCAACTTCGTCAGCTCCGCCCGACAAGGCGACATCATCGAGATGGGCATCAGTGCCACCGCGTTCGGCCGTACCTCGATTACCCTGCGCTGCGAAGTGCGCAACGTGATCACGCACAAAAGCATCCTGACCATCGACAAGATCGTGTTCGTCAACATGGGCGCCGACGACCTGCCCGCACCGCATGGACGCAGCGCCCCGGAGGGCGGCGCCCACGGCCTGCCCTGAGCCCCCGCGCGAAGCGCGGCGGCCAGCAGCCGCTACAATGCGCCGATGACTATGCCTTCCGATTCCGGCGCCACGCCCGCCGACGCCCTGCCTGTAATCCGTCTCAAATCCGACCGCCGACCCGGCCACCCCTGGGTCTGGTCGGCCCAGGTCTACAAGCCCGAAGCCCGGCTGCCGCCCGGCAGCGTGGTCGAAGTGGTGGACGCCAAGGGCAACTTCGTCGGGCGCGGCTTCTGGAACGGGCATGCGCGCATCGCACTGCGCCTGCTCAGCAACGATCCGGCCGAGGTTATCGACGCCACCTGGATCGGCGCGCGCATCACCCGCGCCGTTGAGCTGCGCCGCGAACTGCTGACGCTGGACCAGGTCACCGACGCCTGGCGCGTGATCAACAGCGAGGGTGACGGACTCTCTGGCCTGGTCGTCGATCGCTACGCTGACATCCTGGTGATCGAATATTTCGCCGCCGGCATGTGGAAATTCCGCGAGGCCATTCACGCCGCCCTGCTCGAACACTTCCCCGGTGCGCGCCTGTACTGGTTCGCCGAGAGCCATGTGCAGAAGCAGGAATCGTTCGACTGCCGAAGCCCCGAAGCGCCGGCAGCGGTCGAGGTGCACGAGCACGGTCGGCGCTTCCACGCCGCGCCGGGCGCCGGCCACAAGACCGGTTTCTTCGCCGACCAGCGCGACAACCGCCACCACTTCGCCCAACTGGCCAAGGGAAAACGCGTGCTCGACCTGTGCTGCAATGCCGGCGGCTTCGCCGTGCACGCACTGGCCGCCGGCGCGCGCGAGGCCGTGGGCGTGGACATGGACCCGGGCATCCTGGAGATCGCTCGCGCCAACGCGCAAGCCAACGGCGTCGACGTCAGCTTCCAGCAGGCCGACATCTTTGACTGGCTGCGCGACGCCGCCGCCCGCGGCGAGCAGTACGACGCGGTGGTGCTGGACCCGGCCAAGCTCACACGCGATCGCAGCAAAGTGTTCGACGCGCTGAAAAAATACTTCGCGATGAACCGCATGGCGCTGGAAGTGATCCCGCCCGGCGGTCTGCTGGTCAGCTGCTCGTGCACCGGTTTGGTCAGCGAAGCGGATTTTCTGGAGATGCTGCGCCGGGTCGCGCTCAATGCGGGCCGCGAGATTCAGGTTCTGCATGTCGCCGGCGCCGGCGCGGACCACCCGGTGCGCGCCGATGTCCCGGAAGGGCGTTACCTCAAAGCGGTGTTCTGTCGCATCCACTGATGCCAGACGCCGATGCCGTCCCCCGGGCGGCATCGAGTCCCCCGACATCCGTGACGCAGTCGCTCGCCAGCGCCCTCGCCACCACGCACAGTAAGCGATGCTGAGCGCCGTATGCTCAGCCCATCACTCCGTAGCAAACCATGGACTCGCCGCATGACTTCGCCCCGTATTCTTATCTCTGGTGCCGGCGTCGCCGGTCTCAGCCTGGCACGCCGACTGGAGCAGTTGGGCATCGCGCATGTACTGATCGAAAAGCGCGCCGCCGCCCCGATCAGCAGCGCCGGCATCGCGCTGCCGTTCAACGCCATCCAGGCGCTGCGCCAACTGGGTTTGGCTGAGCCGGTGCTGGCTGCGGCGCATGAGGTTTCCGAAGTCAGCTATACCAAAAAGGACGGCCGCGTGCTGGGCCGGGCCAACCTGCGCGACGCGCCGCTCAATCAAGACAAGTTCGTCGCGATGCGGCGCAGTGATCTGCACGCGATCCTGATGGACGGCATCGCGCCGCGCATCCATTTCCAGACCACCATCGAATCGTTCGACGCGCGTCCCGATGGCGTGCAGGTGAACAGCGCCAATTCCGCCGTGCATGGGCATTACGACTTAGTGGTGTCCGCCGAAGGGATTCATTCGGACCTGCGCCAACGCAGCTTTGCTGACGAGACCACCACGGTGGATCACAACGTCGCCAACTGGCGCTTCGTGGTCGATTATCCCCAGCATGGCCTGCAGCCGATTTACATGTTGGCCCGTAGCGAAATGTTCATGGCCTATCCGATCGGGCCTGACGCGTTGTATTGCTACGCCCATGTTTATGATGACGCGCGCCACTACGCCAAGCGCGATCCGCAGCAAAGCTTACGCCACTTGTTCGGCGGCTTCGGCGGCCAGGTCGGCGCCATTCTCGACCGCCTGGGCGCGCAGCCGATAGTCAGCGGGCGCCTGGAGTCGGTGGTCAAGCCTTACTACGCCAAAGGCCGCATCGTGTTTATCGGTGATGCCAGCAACGCCTGCTCGCCGCTGCTCCAGCAAGGCGCCGCCTGCGCCTTCGAGGACGCGCTGTGCCTGGCCGAGCAACTGCATGTACACCCGGTGGATGGCGCGATCGAGGCCTATCAAAAGCTGCGCGCACCGCGCGTCGACTGGATCGTGAAGGCCTCCGACGGCCCACTGAAAATGATGAAGATGATGCGCAGCCCGCTGGGCGCCTTCATGCGCAACATGCTGATCCGCCGCAAGGGCCCGCTCAACGCCCACGGCTGGAAAGAACTCGCCTTGCGCTGAGCCTCACACGGCGCCCTCGGCCCTCGCCCCGGCGAAAAATCGAAGCACGACGCGGCAGCCACCATGTCGCGTCGTTACCGCCGTTTAGACGGCTAAGGCCTGCGCTGGTTGAAAAACATCCCGATGCCCGCCGCTACCAGGATCAGCGGCCACCAGGTGCGCAGCAGCGGAATGAAATCGATATCGGCCAGGCCCAGATTGCGCAGCAGAAAGATCACGCCGATCACAATCAGGATAATGCCGGGAGTGCTGAACTTCATCGGTGTTCCGGTACGCATAATAAAGAGTCGCCATGGTTCAAACGGAGCGTTGCTGACGGTGAATCGCTCAGCGCCGGAAGGCCCCGGCGCCCGGCAATGCTACCCTCTTTGCGCCCTCGGCAAGTCCTGGAGTGACGCGTATGTATTCGATCATCGCCGCCGTGCTACTTGCCAGCCCGCTGCCCCGTCCAGCCCTCGCCGATCTGGATACGGTCGCCTTCCCCCAGAGCCAGATCGCCCATCAGCAGACCGTGCACTACCAATGCCATGGCAGCCGACCGCTGACGGTG
>JBEVMS010000036.1:0-10584 GCA_040508515.1 Dyella sp.
CCATCTTCGACCTGATGGAAAAATTCGCCGGCTACGGCTTCAACAAATCGCACGCGGCCGCCTACGCGCTGGTCTCCTACCAGACCGCCTGGCTCAAGGCGCACTACCCGGCCGAGTTCATGGCCGCGACGATTTCCTCGGACATGGACAACACCGACAAGGCGGTGACGTTCCTGGACGAAGCGCGCGCGATCGGCCTGACCATCCTGCCGCCGGACGTCAACACCGCGCAGTTCATGTTCGTGGCGGTGGAGCCGAAGGTCATCTGCTACGGCCTGGGCGCGATCAAGGGCGTCGGTCAAGGCGTCTGCGAGGCCATCGTGGCCGAGCGCGTCAACGGCCCGTACACCGACCTAGCCGATTTCTGCCGCCGCATTGAGACGTCCAAACTCAACCGCCGCGTGCTCGAAGCGCTGATCTACGCCGGCGCGCTGGATGCGCTGGCGCCCAACCGCGCCAGCCTGATGGCGCAGCTGCCCAACGCAATCAAGGCCGCCGAGCAGCACAGCCGCAACCGTCAAGCGGGCCAGAACGACATGTTCGGCGCGGCCATGGGCGACGCCCCGCCGGTGGTGGCGGTGGATCTGCCCAGCGTGCCCGAGTGGCCGTTGGAGCAGAAACTGCAAGGCGAGCGCGACACCCTGGGCCACTACCTCTCCGGCCATCCCACCGATCCGTGGAAGGACGAACTGGCGCAGCTTTCCAGCTGCCCTCTGGGCGAAATCGCCGAGCGCTACCAGCCGCCCAAGCCACGCAAGAACGACGACGACGGCAACCGCTTCCGCCGCGGTCCTGACACGCCCTGGACCGTCGCCGGCATGGTCACCGCCATCCGCAAGCGCGGCGACAGCGACGCCTTCGTGCGGCTGGAGGACGGCAGCGGGATTATCGAGGTCAGTTTCTTCGGCGAGCTCTACCAGCAGGTCGCGCCGCTGCTCACCCGCGATGCCATGCTGATCGTCGAGGGTGGCCTGCGTATCGACGATTTCTCCGGCGGCGGTTTCCAGTTGCGCGCCAAAACCGCTTATTCGCTCGATGACGCCTGCCGTCGCTACGCACGCGCGCTGCGCCTCAAGCTCAACGGCGTGCAGCCGGACTTCGCCCTGCAGCTCAAGCACACTCTGGCTGGTTACCGCGGCGGTCGCGCCACCGTGCTGCTGCACGGCTACCACAACCAATCGGCCCAGGCTGATCTGGAACTGGGCGAAGACTGGCGCGTCGATGCCATTCCTGAGCTGTTGCGAGCGGTACGTAGCGTGCCCGGCGTGCTGGCCGCCAACCTGCGCCTGATCCGCCAGAGCGACTGAAACCTTCGCCTTGATCATGGATTGATCAAGGCGTCAGCGACCTTAGCGTGATCAAGGAGATAGATTATTTATCCACAAGCTTGGCCTGGTTCCGTCCACACCGGCTGTGGACAACTGGCCCTGCGTCGGCGTGTCCAGGCCAATCGAAAGTTCCACGCTGGAATGATCTTGATCACGAGGCACGCGCTGCACACAGCCACCGCTTGTCCGTCGGCTGGACAAAGTTTGCTCATGACGTGCGGTGCCGCCTTGCGATCAAGCACTTAAGCCATTTATCCACAGGCTTAGCACGGCTTCGTCCACATCGGCTGTGGACAATCCTGGCTCGCAGGTGACAAGGATGCGATCGACTTTGCGGGCGACCTACCGAGCCATTCGGCAACCTACCAATTGGGTCATGGCCGGCGCGCGTGCTGAGTAAATTTTGCGCAGTGCGTCATGGGTACCTTTGCGCTCAAGGAGATAGAGCACTTGTCCACAGGCTAACCAGGGGCTCGTCCACATCGGCTGTGGAAAACATCGCGCGATGATGCCCGCGCTTATCGCCTAGCGACTCGCGGCCCGCAAGCCAGCACACAGCGCGTCCTGCCTGACCGCCGACGCAGCCCACACGACGGCCGCCACTCAGCGCTTGCCACGCTCAAGCATCGCCTTGAGATCGGCGAACGGATTGCCGGTGGCCGGGGCGACCTCGTCCTGCACCGTGTAGCCAGCGCCGCGGACGTGGTCGATATGCCGCGAGTGTTCGTTGTCGTGGCAGTACACGCACAACAGCTCCCAGTTGCTGCCGTCGGCCGGGTTGTAGTCGTGATCGTGGTTGCGGTGATGAACCGTCAGCTCTTGCAAATTCACCCGCGTGAATTCGCGCGTGCAGCGGCCGCAGATCCACGGGTACATCTTCAGCGCGCGCTCGCGGTAACCCAGCTCGCGTTGCTCGGCGGCACGGCGCGCCTCGGCCACGATGCGGTCGAGCTTGGCGTGATTGATCGGAGAAGTGGGGCTGGCCATGCGGATACGGTCGATCGGTGAGAGATGCCCACCATACCGCAGCGCCGCGCTCACCGACATCGCCACACGTTGCTAGGCCGGCCCATACGGGGGCGTTCTCGCCAATGGGATCGCGGCGCTATACTACGCGGCTTCTGTGCCACCAAAAGCAGCGAATGAATCCCAACTTCCTCGATTTCGAACAACCGATCGCCGAGCTGGATGCGAAGATCGAAGAGCTTCGCCGTGCCAGTCATGGTCAGGCGTTCAATATCGATGAGGAAGTCGCCAAGCTGCGCGAGAAGCTCAAGCTGAAGACCGCCGAAATCTTCCGCAATCTCACGCCTTGGCAGATCACCCAGCTATCCCGCCATCCGGCCCGGCCTTACACGCTGGACTACATCGGCGCGATCTGCGAGGAATTCCACGAGCTGGCCGGCGACCGCGCCTACGCGGACGACGCCGCCATCGTCGGCGGCATCGGGCGCATCAACGGCCGGGCGCTGATGATCATCGGCCACCAGAAGGGGCGCGACACCAAGACCAAGGTGCGCCGCAACTTCGGCATGCCGCGGCCCGAGGGCTACCGCAAAGCGCTGCGCCTGATGCAGATGGCCGAGCGTTTCGGCCTGCCGCTGCTGACCCTGATCGACACCCCCGGCGCCTATCCCGGCGTCGGCGCTGAGGAGCGCGGCCAGAGCGAGGCGATCGCGCGCAATCTGCTGGAAATGGCCCAGCTCAAAGTGCCGGTGATCTGCACCGTGATCGGCGAAGGCGGCTCCGGCGGCGCCCTGGCAATCGGCGTGGGCGACCGCACCATCATGCTGCAGTATTCGACCTATTCGGTGATCTCGCCCGAGGGCTGCGCCTCGATCCTGTGGAAGAGCGCCGAGAAAGCCAAGGACGCCGCCGAAGCGCTGGGCATCACCGCGCCACGGCTCAAAGAACTGGGCCTGATCGACAAAGTGGTGCGCGAACCGCTGGGCGGCGCCCATCGCAGTCCGCAGTCGATGGCGGTACGCCTGAAGGCGGTGCTGATGAATCAGCTCGACGAGCTCGAAGCGATCACCCTGCCCGATCTGCTGGCCCAGCGTTATCAGCGCCTGCGCCAGTACGGCGCCTACCAGGAATAAGCGCGCTAACCACGGCCGCGTTTGCATCCGTGATATCCAGACAGCCCGACGGCCGCCGCATCCCATGCCGAACCGCTCACCCAGGCTCGGCCGCACGGCTTCATCTGCCAAGCCGCCTGCCTCCCTTCGAGGCGTTACCGGCGGCGCGGCCAAGGGGCGGCGATTTTTGTTGTCGCGCAGGGACAACGCCGTCGCGGTAGTCGATGCCGACACGCCCAGTCCGCGCTCGGCCACATCGCACGCCGACCACGCCGATGATCGCCTCCCTCCGAGGCGTAGCAGCGATGCCGACGAAGCGGGGTTACCATCGCCCTGTCTCCTTCGACGGATGCAGTGTTCATGGCCACCGAGAACACCACCAAGCTCGCCGTGCTGATCGATGCCGATAACGCCCAGCCGGCGATTACCGAAAGCCTGCTGGCCGAGGTGGCCAAATACGGCACCGCCCACGTCAAGCGGGCCTATGGCGACTGGACCGACAACCACCTCAAAGGCTGGAAGGACCGCCTGCTGACCCAATCGATCCAGCCGATTCAGCAGTTCGGCTACACCAGCGGCAAGAACGCCACCGACTCGGCGATGATCATCGATGCGATGGACCTGCTCTATTCGGGCCGCTTCGACGGCTTCTGCATCGTTTCCAGCGACAGCGACTTCACCCGGCTGGCCGCGCGCATCCGCGAATCGGGCCTGATCGTCTACGGCTTCGGCGAAAAGAAGACGCCCGAGCCGTTCGTCGCCGCCTGCGACAAATTCATCTACACCGAAATCCTCGCCGGAAAGCCGGACGAAGAGCCGCCACTGAAGCCACGCAACGCCGCGGCACTGAAACAGGACAGCGCCCTGCTCAATCTGCTGCGCAACGCAATCGACGCGGCCTCCGACGAGGATGGCTGGGCCGGTCTGGGCGGGGTCGGCTCGATTATCACCAAGCAGCGGCCCAATTTCGACTCGCGCGGCTACGGCTACGGCAAGTTGAGCGAGCTGATCGCCGCCATTGATGTATTCGAAGTGGAACGGCGCAGTCCCGGCGAAGGTCGCCCCAGCGTGATCTACGTGCGCAACCGACGCGCCCGTCGCGAGCCGGCCTGAATACCTCGCGGCGCTGGTATGCATGCGGGCTTTGCTGAACAATCGCGGTTTGCCACTGCCGCTTCGCCTATATGCCTGTCCACGCATCGCGACATCGCCGTTTTGATTTTCCTGCGCGGCGACTGGGACTCGTGCTGGCCTCAGCGCTGAGCGCTCTCATCGGCGTGCCCGCGTTGATGGCCACGACCACCGCAACGCCCAGCGAGGCCGGCGCGGCGCAAGCCTTGCAACAGGCCCGCCAACAAGGTCCGCTGGCGCTGCACCAGTTTCTGTTGGCGATGCCCAAGGGCGCCGATTTGCACATGCACCTGACCGGCGCGGTGTATGCCGAATCCTTCATGGCGCAGGCCGCCGATGACCAACTCTGCGTGGATAGCGCCAAGCTGATGCTGGTCAATCCGCAGCCGAGCTGCACAAACGCCAATGTGGCGGCTGGCCAGGCTCTGCACAATCAAAATCTTTACGACGCGATGATCGACGCGATGTCGATGCGCGCCTTCGTGCTCACGCCAGGACACAACGGACACGACCAATTCTTCGCCACCTTTAGCCATGCCAACGCGCTTACCGCAAGTCCCAAGCATGTGGGCGATTGGATCGCCGAAGTCACCGAGCGCGCCGCCACACAGAACGAGCAGTACCTCGAACTGATGTACACCCCGCCCTTCGCACATGCCGCGGCGTTGGCGCACCGGCTGGGCTGGCAGGACGACTTCGCCGCGATGCGCCGACAATTGCTGGCCAATGGCCTGAAGGACGAATTGCCCGCCGATCGCCAGGTGATCACGCAAGCGCTAGCGCAGCGCACACAGAGTCAGCACTGCGACAGTCCCGCCGCCAGCGCTGGCTGCGCGGTGCAGGTGCGCATGCTCTATCAGGTGCTGCGTGGCGCGCCGCCGGAGCAAGTGTTCGCGCAGACGTTGCTGGGCTTCGAGGTGGCTTCGGCCGATCCCCACTGGGTCGGCATCAACTTCGTCATGGCCGAAGACGGCTACCTCTCCATGCGCGACTACAGCTTGCAAATGCGCATGCTCGACTACCTGCACCAGCAATACCCCAAGGTGCACATCAGCCTGCATGCCGGTGAACTAGCGCCCGGCCTGGTACCGCCCGAGGGGCTGCGTTTTCATATTCGTCAGGCGGTTGAACTGGGCCACGCCGCGCGGATCGGGCACGGCGTGGACGTGATGTACGAGGATCAGCCGCTGCAATTGCTCAAGGAAATGGCCGCTCGGCATACCCTGGTGGAAATCAATCTGACCAGCAACGACGTGATCCTGGGCATCACGGGCCAGGACCATCCGCTACCGTTCTACCTGCGCTACGGCGTGCCGGTGGCACTGTCCACCGACGACGAAGGCGTCTCGCGGATCGACCTCACCCACGAATACGTGCGCGCGGTGCAGGAGTTCCATCTGGACTACCCCACGCTCAAGCAGATGGTGCGCAACAGCCTGACTTATAGCTTTCTCCCCGGCGCCAGCCTGTGGTCGAACGAGGGTCAGTTGGCCTCGCCCTGCATCGGACAGACCCTGGGCGCGGCCCAACCCGGTTCAGCCTGCCAGACGTTTCTGCGCGGCAGCGCCAAAGCCACAGCGCAGTGGGAGCTGGAACATCGCTTCGACGTCTTCGAGGCGGCGCCGCCGGCGCTGAACTGATCGCCATGTCCCACACCTCGCCGCTGCTCGATAGCATGCGCCGGCAACTGGCCGCCGACGGCGGCAGCGGCGCGCTGTGCGTGGCGTTCAGCGGCGGCGCCGATTCCAGCGCCTTGCTGCATGCGCTGGCGCAGTTGCCCGAAGCGCGCGCGCGCGGCCTGCGCGCGCTGCATATCGATCACGCCCTACACCCGGACAGCAACGACTGGGCCGCGCACGCAGTCGCTCAGTGCGCGAACTGGAACGTGCCGATCACGGTGATCCGAGTGCAGGTCGCGCCCGACGGTCGTGGCCTCGAAGCGGCGGCGCGCCAGGCACGCTATGGCGCCTTCGCCGCTGCGTTGACGGCCGGTGAAACGCTGCTGCTGGCGCATCATCGCGATGATCAGATCGAAACCGTGCTGCTGAAATTGCTGCGCGGCGCCGGCCCCGAAGGCCTGGCCGGCATGCGCGTGCGACGCCCGCTCGGCCCGGGCCAGCTTTGGCGTCCGCTGCTGGACCTGCCGCGCCAGCGGCTGCGCGAGTACCTGCAAGCGCAGGGACTTAGCTTCATCGAAGACCCCTCCAACGCCGACACGCGGTTATCGCGCAACCAACTGCGGCGGGAAATCCTGCCGCGACTGCTGGCGCACTGGCCGCACGCAGCGGAGTCCATCCTGCACAGCGCGCGGCTCAGCCGCGAGGCCGACGACGCGCTGCGCCAGCACTGGTTGGCCGCCTACGTCACCCTGCTCGATCCGGCCAACCGCAGCCTTGATGCGCCCGGCTGGCTTGCACTGGCGCCGGGCTTGCGCCATCCGCTGCTGGATCACTGGCTGCACGCCCAAGGGCTGCCGGCGCCGACTACCGCCCAACGCGCGCAGATCGAGCATCAACAACGCCACGCGCTGCCCGACCGCTTGCCCTGCGTGCGCTGGCGCGGCGCCGAACTGCACCTATGGCGCGCGCGCTGGTGGGCTACCGCGCCGCTGCCAACGCCGCCGCCGGACTGGCAGCAGCCGTGGCGTGGCGAGCCGCTGGCCTTGCCAGGCGGCGGGCAGTTGAGCCTGCGCACCGACGCGGGCAGCGCTGCGCCCATGCTGTCCGCTCTCCAGGTGCGCCTGCGCCGTGGCGGCGAACGGCTCAAGCCCGCCGGCCAAGCGCATACCCGCGAGCTGCGCGATCTGTTCCAGCAAGGCGCCTTGCCACCCTGGCTGCGCCCGCTGTGTCCGCTGATTTATGAGGGCGATCAGTTGATCGCGGTGGCCGATCGCTGGTATTCCGAACGCGGCCGAACACTGTTTTCTCAGGCGGGTGCGGAGCCCGTCTGGGATGCGGTTTCGATTGATTCCGACCGCCTCGTGCAGTAGCTTGTCGGCCCATGGCCAAGTCCTCTCCCGCCCCCGTCCCAGCGCCCGCGGCCGCTGATTTCGAGCACTCGCTGGACGAGCTCGAACAACTGGTCGCGCGCATGGAAGGCGGTGAGCTGAGCCTGGACGAATCCTTGCAATCGTTCGAACGTGGCATCGGCCTGTATCGCCACTGCCAGCAGGCGCTGGAGCAGGCCGAGCTGCGCGTGCGCCTATTGCTCGACCCCGAAGCCCCCGAAAGCGCCCAACCGTTTGAAACCCCCGATCCTTGAGCTAGGCCCCGCCCTGCAAGCGTTGGTTGCCCGCGCCGATACCGCGCTGGCCCACGCTTTGCCCGCAGACGACCACGCCCCACAGCAATTGCATCGCGCGATGCGCTATTCCGTGCTCGGCGGCGGCAAGCGGCTGCGTCCGCTGCTGGTCTACGCGGCCGGTCATGCGCTGGGCGAATCGGGTCGGCGGCTGGACGCGCCCGCTTGCGCGGTCGAGCTGATCCACGCCTATTCGTTGATTCACGACGACCTGCCGGCGATGGATGACGACGACCTGCGTCGCGGACGCCCCACCTGCCATATCGCGTTCGGTGAGGCGATGGCGATCCTGGCCGGCGACGCACTGCAAGCGCTGGCGTTCGAAATCCTGGCGCACGATATCGACCCGCACGGCAATGAGCCCGGCGTCGATGCGCAACGCTGCGTAGAGATGCTGCGCGTGCTCGGTCGGGCCTGCGGCGCCGAGGGCATGGCCGGCGGGCAGGCGCTGGATCTGGCGGCGGTCGGCGTGACACTGAGCCTGGCCGAGCTGGAACATATGCATGCCAGCAAGACGGGCGCGTTGATCCGCGCGTCGGTGCGCCTGGGTGCACTGGCCGGCGGCGCCGATAGCGATAGTCTGGCAGCGCTGGATCGCTACGCCCACGCGGTCGGCCTGGCCTTCCAGGTGCGTGACGACATTCTCGATGTGGAAGGCGACTCGGCGGTGATCGGCAAGACCGCCGGCAAGGATGCCGCCGCCGATAAACCGACCTTCCCCTCCATAATCGGCCTGCAGGCCTCGCAGGCACGGCTGGCCGAACTAACCGCCACGGCGCTGACGGCTATCGCACCGTTCGGCCCGCATGGCGCGCTGCTGGAAGAACTGGCCCGCTACGCCGCCGATCGCCTGCATTAGACCGTCCGACAAAGCCGCCCGCATCCGCCCAGCAAGCAAAACCAGCGCGGGATCAAGGCCGCTCTCAAAGCCATGACCCCATGATGATGGGCCTCAATACGACGCCGTTTCCCCCACCAGGGCTCTGACACCTGGTTAAGGCACGTACGTGTGCCCGAATGCTTCATCTGCAACGAGCACGTGCAATCAAATCAGGTGGCCCCTGCATGTTCCTGCCGTGCGACGGCCGGCCGCGGGTTGCGCGCAGGAACCACGGGAAGGGGATTCTGCATTTGCAGCGTGCGGGTGGGAAGCGCGAACTCGATGTGCTGCTCGGCGAAGGCTTTGACGATACCGAGATTGATCGTCTGCTGCGCATCCATATAGCGGTTGAAGTCGGGCGATGTGACGTAATAGACCACCTCGAAATCGAGCGAACTTTGACCAAAGCCCTTGAAATGTGCGCGGTCGACGCGAACGTCCGCCGTCTTCTCAGCGATGGCTCGTACGATGCCCGGAATGGTCGCCAGCGTCGCTGCATCCGTGTCGTAGGTCACCCCGAAGCCAAACACGATGCGGCGCTGTTCCATGCGGGCGTAGTTGTGCAGCGTGTTGCCCAAAAGTTCGGCATTGCCGATGACGATCTCCTCCCCTGTCAGCGAGCAGATGCGGGTCGTTTTGACGCCCACGTGCACGATGGTGCCGGCCACATCCCCGAAGGTCACAAACTGGCCGATTTCAAACGGCTTATCGAGCCCAATGGACATGGATGCAAAGAGATCGCTCAGGATGCTCTGCAACGCCAGAGCCACGGCAACACCGCCCACGCCCAAGCTGGCAACAAAAGCCGTGATGTTGACCCCAGCTACGCTCATCGCAGCCAACAGCAGCGTGGCCCACACCATGATGCGTGCGAGCCAGCTCATCATGGTCAGAACGACGGGATTGTGGGTCTGGATACCATCCACACTAAGCGAGGTGACGGTCCACGAGCGCACCAGGCTGTTGGCCCAGAGCCCAAGTTGAACTGCGATGGCCACCGTGCCAATGAGCCCGATATAGCGGTTGGTGCGATCGGATAAGCCAAGCGTTTGGACGCCCAGCACCACGAAGGCGATAGACACCAGCCACCCACGGGTCTGGGCGGCGGCGACTCCCAGAGCGCGTGCCAGAGCCGAACGACGGTGGGAGAGCGCTCTCGATAGCAGCCGGAGCGATATCAACACCACCAGGATGCCGATGAACGCGATTGCGCTGCCCACAAGCCAGCGCCATGCCGCAATGCCGATAAAGGTGTAGTGAAGCGCCCACTGATGGAAGGCTTCGAACATGATTACCTCCTGCTTGTACCCGTTGGGTGCACATTGCAAAGAAGTAATAGAGGGTGGCACAGAGGCCGTGGACACCCTGTGTCGTGCACTCGGTGGCACGGTGACTAACGCGGCACCAGAGTCGGTGAAGATTCAGGAATCACATCAACGTACGCATTCGACAATGGGCCGAGGTTCTCGGTAATCCTTCTGGCGGCTGCCCGCTTTCATGGTGCTTGCTGGCATCGCGCTCACGCTCACCCTCCTTGCGATGAACCGCAGCGGTTTACTGCCAGCCTCGATCGTCAGCTCCCCGTGGCTTTACAACGGGGGCGCGCACGCTACTGGCACCATGGCCTCGTCCACGATCGGGGTTGCTCACCGCCCCCCATGTAACGCGTGTAACGCGGCATGACGTGCTGGCGCGCCAGGTGGCTCAGATCGCCGTCGACGCCGTCAGTACCTAACGAACCCAAGGGACGCTGCCGAGGTCCGGCGGCGGGTTGATCGCTTTGCGGCCATTCGTTCGGCGAAGGCTCGCCCATCGACTCTCACAGCGGCACTCATGGGCTGAATGACGAGGTTTGATCTGCGGTCCT
>JBEVMS010000148.1:0-14075 GCA_040508515.1 Dyella sp.
TCACTTCGGTGAAGATCGGCAAGGTGCGGCGGTCGGTGATCCAGCTGCCGTAGAACCAGAAACCGATCAGCGCGGGCAGGCCGTACAGCATGAACTGCTCCGGCGTGGTGTAGAACGCCGCCACGCCGCCGTACCAATACAGCACCGGCCCGACTAGCATCATCAGAATGAATGGCTTGCTCAGCCAGTGCAGCATGCCGTGGATGTAGTGCAGCCGGTCGATCAGGCTGTAGCCCGGTCCGCGCAGCGGGCCGTCCTTGAGCAGCGCCACCTGCATGGTGCCCAGGCACCAGCGGCCGCGCTGGTTGATGTATTCGATCAAGCCCTCGGCGGACAAGCCGATCGACAGCCGCTCGTTGAGCCAGCGGGTGATGTAGCCGTGCTTGCGCAGCAGGTAGGTGGTGTGGATGTCCTCGCACACGCTGCCGGTGGGGAAGCCGCCGGCGGCGGTGATCGCCTGGCGCGAAATCACGAACGAGGTGCCCACGCAGAAGGCCGAATCCCAGGCGTCGCGCGAGGGCTGGAAGATGTCGAAGAACACCCGCTGCTCGTCGACCCAACTGTCGGTGGCGCCCAGATTGTGCTGAATCGGATCGGCGTTGTAATAGAACTGCGGCGTCTGCACCAGCGCCACGCGCGGTTCCTCGAACAGGCCCAGCACGCGGTAGAGGATGTTTTTCTGCGGCGCGAAGTCGGCGTCCAGCACCAGGATGTAGGGCGCATTGGTGCGGCGGGCCGACTGCGCCAAACCGTTGTTGAGGTTGCCGGCCTTGGCGTGGCTGTTGTCGGGGCGGCGCGCGTAGTTGACGCCGTTGGCGGCGCAGTAATCGCGCAGCCAATCGCGGCGGGTGTCGTCGAGCACCCAGACGTTGACGTGCGGGTAGTCGATCGCCTTGGCCGCGATGATGGTTTTTTCTAGCACCGCCAGTTCTTCGTTGTAGGTGGCGATGAACACGTCCACCGGCGGCACCGCACTGCCCGCACGGCGCAGTCGCGCCTCGCCGCGATCGGCTGCCGGCGTGTTATCGCGCCGGCGCACCATTACGATGGCGGCGAACAAGGTGTAGCTGACCGCGATCATTTCGAAGGCAAAAAACACGTAAGCCCAAACGCTGGCGAAACCGTGGCTGGCATCGGGCAGGGTTTCGCTGGCGCGCCATCCGACGTAGCGCAGCAACAGCACGCCGACGAAGCCACCGAAGATCGCGCGATGCAACTGCTTGTCGCTACGTCCGAAAAAGGCCAGTCCCACGGCCATCACCAAGGTCAGCCCAAGCACCTGCAACAGGGTCGCGTTATCGACCAGGGGTGTCATGGCGTGCGCTCCCCCGGCTTGCCGTGGCCTAGGAAAGGATTCCAGCCGGTGGCGGCCAGCGAGGCCCAGGCGGTCGCGCCCAGGTGCGGCAGGTGGTAGTAGAAAAAGTCCGCATAGGTCGAATCCGGGCCGATGGCCAGATCGGTGCCGATGCGCGGCTGCGGGGTGGCGTACAGCATGCCGTCGGGGCTGCGTTGCGCGCTCAGCGTCTGCCATAGCGACGCCGGCACCGATACGCCATTCCAGCGCATCGCGCTGGCGACCTGCGCGCTGCCTTCGGTCCAGATGCCATCGGGCTGGCGTCGGTAGCCGTAGCCGTCGCCGCTGCGATGCTGACTGTCGACCCACTGCCAGACCTTGTTCCAGCCGTTGGGCAACGGTGCGAAGGCCAGTAGCGGCCACACCTGGGAGTCGAGGCCCGATTTGTCGCGCGATACGGTCTTGCCGTCGTCCAGCGTGCCGATGAAAAACCGCCCCTGCTCAGGCGACCACATCGCCGCCACGAAATCGCCGGCTTGCTTGGCTTGCCGTGTCAGTGCCGGGTCTTGCCGATATTTCAGTGCCCAACCTGCGGCCGCATAGACGTCGATATTGTGTTCGGTAGATTTCCAGTGCTGCGCCTTTTGCGCGTTGTCGTAGCCGTAGAAGCCGCCGTCGTAGGCCGCCGGGGCGGTGGCGTTGTTTACTTGGGTGTCGATCCAATGCAGTTGCGCGATCGCGCCGTCGAGGTAACGCGCATCGTGCGTGCTCTGGTAGACGGTCAAATACAGCAGCGCCGCCCAGGCCACATTGCCGGTGGCGGTGCCGACCTGGTAGGCGTCCTGGTTCCAGAAATTGCCCTTGCTGTCCCAGTAGCCGGGCGGATCGATCTTGCCTTGTACCGGCGCGCCGCTGCGGTAGGCATTGCGCAGACGTCCATCCTTAAAGCTGGGATCGTGCGCCGAGGCCAGCAGCAACGCGTCGGCGATCCGCCTGGCCTGCGCGGGTTGTCCGCAGGCGGTGAGCGCGATGCCGGCCAGTGCATTGTCATAGACGAAGGCCACTTGTTGCAGGGCGTGCAACTGATCGCTACCGGCCACCAGACTGGGGTAGCTGGGCAGCAACATCGGGCCCTCGCCGGGCACCGCGGCACTGGCCGCTTGCAGCGCCTGGCAACTGCTCTGCGCCAGCGCTTGCACGGCATCGGCGCGGGCCCATGATGGCAGTGCGAGGGCACCGGCCAGTGCGCTCCATGCCAGCAGGTTGCGCCAGCGGCAAGCGTTATCGCGCACCGGCGCGCGGCGCATCAACGCAGACTCGCCATGACAGTGCGTCCCGGCGTGCACACCTGCTGACGCACGGATGGCGGCACCGCGTTGTCCCACTGCGCCAGCGCGTAGACCGAGCCATCTTCGGCGTAGGGGAACGGCACGCTGAAGCCGTTTTGCAGGGCATCGGACGCCTTGGGAAGCAGTTGCACTACGTGCGCGCCCAGCGTCTGGCTGATATGGCTGACTTGGACGTCCAGACCCGAACCCTTGTTGAGCCGCGTCGCCATGCGTGCGGGAAATACCGCCACCACGCCGGCCTTATTGCAATCGGTCGCGCGCACCAGCGTCGCGCCGGCGGTGACCTGGGTGCCGATCGGGGTGACGATCGCCTGCGTGGTGCCCGGCGCGTAAGCCTTGATGGCGTAGTCGGAAAGCTGATTCACGCGGTGATTCTCCTGATCGATCAACTGGTTGAGCTGGCTCAGCTGCTGGCCCAGTGCGGTGGCTTCCTGCTGCGAGTTGGTGATGCTGCTTTGCAGGTCGGCCCGACGTTGCGCCAGTTGTGGCAGCAGACTATTGCCTTCGCCTCCGGACAGATAGACGCCTTTTTGCGCGTCGCTGATGCTGGCGCCGCTGCGCTTGGCGTCCTGGTCGATGGCGTCTTGCTGGCTCTGCGCGGCATCCAGTTGCGCGCGCGCCGCCGCGACGGTGGCGGCGCTGACCGCGCCGTCGCGTTGCAGGCCGACCGCACGCCAGTATTTGGTGCTGGCTTCATTGACCCGTGCCGAAGCGGCGTCCTGTTGCGACTGCGCCGAATTGCGCGCGCTCTGCAACTGGCTCAGGCTGGCGCTGTGGTAGCTCTGATACTGCTGGTTCACGTAATCGAGCATGCGCGTATCGGATTGGATGCTGTTGGCCAGATCGTTGGCGCGGCTTTGCAGGTCCAGGCGGCGGGTCAACAAGGTGGTCAGCGTATCGCGGCTGACCGTGCTGTTCTGCACCACCGCCACGATATCGCCCGGCACGATCGATTGGCCGCTCTGCGCGTGCAGCGCGGTCACCGTGCCGTCGATCGGTGTGGTGATCAGGATCGAGGGGGCGTCGATGATCGCCCGCGTCGCGGCGCTGGAAATCCAGGGGCGGAACAAGGTGGAAAACAGCAGCCAACCCACGAAAGCAAGCAGGGCATAACCGGCCAGGCGTGGGATGTCCGAAAGCTGAAAAGTCCGCCGGGGTTTGAGTTCGCGTGGAACCTGCGCCTCCCGCGGGCTGAAGAAATTGCGGGATCGGGTGGTAGGTGCAAGCTCGGTTTTCACGGTGATTCGCCTATGCTTTTGACGTGCGCCGCGTGGACACACTCATCTGCCTGCCGATGAAAGGGCAGTGTCTAGCCGCATCCCCGCTGCGGGAATGGACGTCTATATGATTGATCCGGACGCGATGGGCGGCTTACGTGCGTGGTTCGTCAAACGAATGACACCCCGGTGTGCTGCATTGCGCCATGCCGGATATGCAGGGGTAGAAATAGAGGCCTGTGGGTGAACGTCGGCTGTCTGAATCTGAGACGTGAGTCAAGTTTGAGTTAGTTTTCAGTTGCCAAAACGCAATCGATTAATTAGGGATTTACGCTTTAAAAACGAAATTTTGACGAGTTGCAATAAATTGCGATCGGCAATTCAGGGCCGCCTTTTACGCACTGCCGGGGTTGGCACATCGGCTGCGCCGCTAGGCGGCGACGGGTTAGCACATCGTATGCGTAACAGGTTGCGAGGGGTTCGAGCGGCGGACCGCTCGGCGGCTTAATTCGTGCGCTGATTCAGTTTGGCGAGCCGCGATCGGGCTCGCCATGTCAGGCTCGCAAGCTCAATCGACCAGATAAGGATCGGCAATACCCAGGCCAGCCAGGATGCGTGTCTCCAGCGCCTCCATGGCGTGCGCTTCGGCCTCGTCGAGGTGGTCGTAGCCGAGCAGATGCAGCACGCCGTGCACGGTCAGGTGCGCCCAGTGATCGCGCGCCCGTTTGCCTTGCTCGGCCGCCTCGCGCGCCACCACCGGCGCGCAGATCGCCAGATCGCCGATCAGCGGCAGTTTCAGTTCCGGCGGCAATTCGGCGGGAAACGACAGCACGTTGGTGGCGTAGTCCTTGCCGCGGTAATCGCGGTTGAGCGCCTGGCCTTCTTCGGCATCGACGATGCGGATCGCCAGCTCGCTGGGTTTACGTCGTCGTGCGCCGCGCAGAGTGGCTTCGACCCATTGGGTAAAGCTGGCCGACGCGGGCACACCGCGCCGGCTGCCGGCGTAGCTGACGTGCAACTGCAACGCCGGTGGGGCTGACGCACTCAATGCGCGCTGCCCTGGCGGTGCGCCATTTCCTCGGCGGTCGCCTCGAACGCCTCGTAGGCGCGCACGATCTTGGCCACCAGCGGGTGGCGCACTACGTCGCGCGAGGTGAAAAAGGTGAAGCTGATGCCGTCGACGCCGCGTAATACCTCGATCGCATGGCGCAGGCCCGAGCGCACGTGGCGTGGCAGGTCGATCTGGCTGACGTCGCCGGTGATCACCGCCACCGAGCCGAAGCCGATGCGGGTCAGGAACATCTTCATCTGCTCGACCGTGGTGTTCTGCGCCTCGTCCAGAATCACGTAGGAGTCGTTCAAGGTGCGCCCGCGCATATAGGCCAGCGGGGCGATTTCGATCACGTTGCGTTCCATCAGCTTGGCGACTTTCTCAAAGCCCAGCATCTCGTACAGCGCGTCGTACAGCGGGCGCAGATAAGGATCGACTTTCTGGCTGAGGTCGCCCGGCAAAAAGCCCAGCTTTTCGCCCGCTTCGACCGCGGGACGCACTAGCAGCACGCGCTGCACGCGGTTGGCTTCCAGCGCTTCGACCGCGCTGGCCACCGCCAGGTAAGTCTTGCCGGTGCCGGCCGGGCCCACGCCGAAACTGATGTCGTGCTGCGAAATGGCGTGCAGGTAGCGTGCCTGGTTGGCGCCGCGTCCGGTGATCACCCCGCGCTTGACCCGGATCACCACGTCCTGGGTCTTTTCGGCCGAAGAATCGACGAGCGCATCGACGCCTGATTCAGCCAGTTGTAAGTTGACCTTGGCGCCGGTAAGCGCTTCGTTGATGGTGCTCTCGTACAGCGCGTGCAGCACTTTTTCGGCGGCGCGCGCGGCGGCTTCCTCGCCAATCACCTGGAACAGATGCCCGCGATGGTCGATCTCCACGCCCAGGCGCAATTCAATCTGCCGCAGGTGTTCGTCGAAAGGCCCGCACAAGCTGGCCAGCCGCGCGTTGTCTTCAGGGATGAGGGCGAAGTCGCGTTGGTTGAGTGGGTTGGTCATAGGGCTCGATGCATGAGGTAGATGGCGATCGGCCCCCACGGCGCGTGGCGAAACGCACCCGGAACCTCGCCGACGATGGCGAAACCGTGACGTAGCCACAGCCGCACGGCGGTCGTATTGCGGGAAACCAAAAAATTCAAACGCATGGCGGCAAAGCCGTCCCTACGGGGCTGCGCGAGCGCGTGTCCGCCTCATGCCAACGCGATGCCCGTGCCACGCGCCGACGGGGCGACGACGTATCCGGCGTTGGCGACGTGATCGCCCAGGTCCGGCTGGTTGGGTTGCGCATGTAGCCGCCGACCACGTCGCTGTCGCGCTCCGCCCTGAAGGTGCGTGCCGGCGGCGTGCTCCGTGGTGCGCAAGCGTCGGGCGGGTCCAGATCAGGCGCGTTGACGAAGGTATCGCCCGCGGCGATCACCTGGCGCACGATCGGCCACAGCCACGCAAAACCCGCCGCATCGACCTGGCTGATAGGCAGGCTGCTCACGAGGCCAGCGCGATGCTCGGGGAAGGCGCGTCGTCGAGCATCACCAACTCGCCACGCAGCGAATTGGCCATCGCCTCGGTGATGCGTACGTCGACGAACTGGCCGATCAGCCGCGGCGAACCGGGGAAGTTGACGTAGCGCATGTTCTCAGTGCGCCCGCTGAGTTCGCGCGGATCACGGGTGCTGGGTTTTTCCACCAGCACGCGCTGCACCGAGCCGATCATCGCCTCGCTGATGCGCTTGGCGTTGGCGTTGATCGCCGCCTGCAGGCGCGTCAGTCGCGTGTGTTTTTCCTCGGCCGAGGTGTCGTCGGTGAGGTTGGCCGCTGGCGTGCCGGGGCGCGAGGAGAACACGAACGAGTAGCTCTGATCGAAGCCGATGTCCTCGATCAGTTTCATGGTCTTGCCGAAATCGTCCTCGGTCTCGCCGGGAAAGCCGACGATGAAGTCCGACGAGATGCAGATGTCCGGGCGCACCGCGCGCAGCTTGCGGATTTTCTGCTTGAACTCCAGCGCGGTGTAGCCGCGTTTCATCGCGGTGAGGATGCGGTCGGAGCCGGCTTGCACCGGCAGATGCAGGTAGTTGGCCAGCTGCGGCACGTTGGCGTAGGCCTCGATCAGCGAGTCGGAAAACTCCAGCGGATGCGAGGTGGTGAAACGAATGCGGCCGATGCCCTCGATCTGCGCGATGGCGTGGATCAGCACCGAAAGATCGGCGATGCCGCCGTCATGCGTGGGGCCGCGGTAGGCGTTGACGTTCTGGCCCAGCAGGTTGACCTCGCGCACACCCTGGGCGGCCAGCTGCGCCACCTCGACGATGACATCGTCAAACGGACGGCTGATTTCCTCGCCGCGCGTGTAAGGCACCACGCAGTAGCTGCAGTATTTGGAGCAGCCTTCCATGATCGAGACGAACGCGGTCGGGCCATCGGCGCGCGGCTCGGGCAGGCGGTCGAACTTTTCGATCTCGGGAAAGGAAATATCCACCTGCGGTTTGCCGGAGGCGCGCTGGCGATCGATCAACTCGGGCAGGCGATGCAGGGTCTGCGGGCCGAACACCAGATCGACGTAGGGCGCGCGCTTGACGAGGGCATCGCCTTCTTGCGAGGCCACACAACCACCGACGCCGATCAGCACCGGCTTGCCGTCTTTCTTATGCTTTTTCCAGCGGCCGAGCTGGCTGAAGACCTTTTCCTGCGCCTTTTCGCGGATCGAACAGGTGTTGATCAGGATCACATCGGCCTCGGCCTCGTCCTGAGTCAGCTCCAACCCGTGCGACGCCTTGAGCACGTCGGCCATCTTGGTCGAGTCGTACTCGTTCATCTGGCAGCCGTGGGTCTTGATGAAAAGCTTGCCGCTCATGGGAATACCGTCGATCGATCAGCGCGGAAGGCCACGGCTCGCACGCACCGGCAGGCGGTGGCGAATCGTGGCGGGAAAGGGGCGCAAGTGTACGCCGCTATCCCGGCGGACGCCAGCACTGCCCAGCAAAGTCAATGACTTGCATCCACGGCCTGGCGATCGGGCAGGCGTGGCCGGTGTCGCGCGAGGGCGGCACCGGCCATGGGACTTAAAAGTCGATCGACATCGATAGCTTGACCGTGCGCGGCAGGCTCTGCACCAGATAGCCGGCCTGTGCCGAGGCCCAGTAGTTGTTGTTGCCGACGTTGATCACGTTGGCGCGGAAGGTGACATCCTTGCCTTCGATCCGGGTTGGCCAGATGGCGCCGACGTCCACGCGCGTCCACGGGGCAATCTGCAAGGTATTGGTCAGGTTGACGTACTGCGGGCCGCTGCGCACCACTTCGGCGTCCAGGCTCAATCCCTTGGCGCCCGGTATGGTCCAGCGTGCCCCGGCGTTGTACTGCCACTTGGATACCCCGATGGCCGCGTTGCCTTGGGTGGCGTCGTCGTCGGTCTTGACCAGCGTGGGGTCGATCACGGTGACGCCGCCCAGCAGATGCAGACCCTCGATCGGATCGCCGTAGACGGTCCACTCGGCGCCACGGTTGCGCTGCTCGCCGGCCACGCTGAAAACGCGCGTGACCGGATCGGTGATGCCGGTGGGCTGCTTGATCTGGAACACGCTGAAGGTACTGCCGACGCTGCCGTGATCGTACTTCACGCCCGCTTCCAACTGCTTGGCGTGGCCGGGGGCGAACACCGCATTGGCGTTGATGGCCTGACTGTCGGGCGTGGGTCCCTGGGTCAACGCCTGGATGCTGTTGCCAAACAGTGACCACTCGCTGCCCAGTTTGACCACCAGGCCAGCCACCGGCGAGTTGGCGGACTTGTTGTATGCGGAAATCATGTTGCCGCCCGAGGCCGGGTAGTTGTAGCCGTAGACCTGCAGCTTCTGCCGCCGCACGCCCAGGGTCAGCAGTACCTGGTCGTTCCAGAAGCCCAAGGTGTCTGAGAGCGCCAGGCTGCGCAGCTTGGTGCGGCCGGTGATGCCCGGGGAGCTGCTGAGCTGGCTCGGCAGGAAGTCCACTTGCGTCATGTCATACAGGTTGGTCGGCACGCTCTGGAAGCCAGGCAGGTAACCGAAGTCATAGCCGACCGTCTTGCGGGTATTCATCGCCGACACGCCCACATTGAATTTGTGGCTGACGGCGCCGGTGTCGAAGGCGCCGTTAAGGCCGGCCTCGCCGGAGACCGAATCGTTCTGGTAAGGCACGCCCAGTCGGTAGAAGCTGCCGTTGCCGGCCGCGTCGGTGATGGACGGCGAGACGTATTCGCCGTTTTCGTTGGAGTGGTCGAAACCCACGGCCGCATAGGCGGTCATGCGGCGAGTAATGTCGTACTCGGCGCGGGCCACGCCGTAGGTGTCCTCCAGCGAGGAAGAGGCCCAGCGTTCGGAGTAATTGGCACTGGCGCGCGGCGGGCTGGGCACGACCGTGCTGACGTAGACCACCGAGCGGCCATCGTCGATCTGCTGACGCTGGTGGGCCACATTGGCATTGAAGCGGAAGCGGTCGCCGCGGATGTCGAAGGCGATCGACTGGTAGTTGGAGCGGTGGTATTCGTCCTGCACGGAGCTGTTGCCGCCGCGGTCGCCGAGGTTCACGCGGATGCCGTAGCGGTTGTCCTCGCCGAAACGGCGGCCGACATCGACATTGCCGCCGAACATGCTGTTACTGGTGTAGTCGGTGGTTAGTCGGGTGATCGGCGCATCGGTGGCCCACTTAGGCTCGATGTTGATGGTGCCGCCGATGCCCGAGCCGGTGGCCGATATGCCATAGAGGAAGGCGCTGGCTCCGCGCAGCACATCGAGTCGGCCGATCGTCTCGGCGGCGACGATCTGGCGAGGCATCACGCCGTACAGGCCGTCAAAGGCGACGTCATCGCCGTTGAGCGGAAAGCCGCGGATAACGAACATCTCAGCGAAATTGCCATAGCCTGAGGTCACCCTCACGCTGGGGTCCTGGGCCAGCGCCTGGCCGATGGTTTGTGCCTGGATCGCCTGGATATATTCGCTGGTGTAGCTGGTGGTGGAGAAGGGCGTGTCCATCACGTCCTGGTCGCCCAGCACGCCCAGACGGGTGTGTCGGGCAACGCCGCTGTCGCCGTAGGTGGGCTCGGCCTGACCGTGCACCTGGATGGTCTGCAGCGTGCGCGGCTTGTTGTTGTCGGCCGTCACTTTGTTGCCTTCGTCACCCTGGCTGGTCTGTGCTGGCGCTGAAAAGCTCAGGCCGAGCGCCAGTGCCAGCGCACTCAGGTTCAGGGTGCCGAGGCGCGGCGCGCGCGCATGGGTAGGACGCATCATGTTCACGTGGAACTCCTTAAAGACTGGTTCGATCGGGATGTGAGAAGGCACGCGTTTAGAGCTGCAACACGGCCGCCAGCACGAGCAGGGGGAGCGCCAGTCGACGCGCCAACGCGGGTCGGTAGGGTTGCAGCAGCACCCAGGCCATCGCCGAGACCATCCAGCTCATTGCCCAACTGACGGCGCCAAGCGCCCAGTCGCCACGCCACAGGGCGTAGAGCAGGGTCAGCAACGCCAATAGCGAGCCGGCCGCGCGAAGCCAGCGGCGGCGGCTAACGCGACCCTCATGGGCAAAGTGGTATTGATAGTGTTTGCTCTGAGCCAATGCCATCAGGCACCAGCTGGTGTAATGGGCGGCAAGCAGGCTCACCATCAGGTTCATGGCGGCAACGCTTCAGCGCGCGCGCCGCCATGACGCTGACCGGTGGCGCGCGCGGTCTTGGACGCCGGTGGCTGTGCCCGTCCGCAGCGCTGCGCCAGCCACGCAAAAGCCACCCCTAGCACCAGGGCGCTCAGGTCGATGGTGGTAAGCACGCGGTCGCCATCGCGCAGACTGGCCAGCAGACTGCTGGTGGGCCGCGTGATCAGGTCGAGCACCGGCAGCAGCACCAGTAGCGTCGCGGTGCCGGCAAGCAGATCGCGCCAGGGTTTGCCTTGGCGCAGGCGCAACCACGCCCACAGTGCCGCCAGCAACCAGACCAGGCAAAAGCCGCGCGCTTCCCAAGAGGTGCGATCGGCCAGTGCATCGGGCAGCAAGCGGTTGATCCATAGCAAGCCAATGCTGGCCAATGGCATACCTGCGACCACGCCTACATTGAGCGCGCGCACCAGTCCGTAGCCAGAGCGCAGGCCGGCAGCGGCCACTGCCTTGTTGCGCTTGTTGATCCACACCTGCATGCCGCTGGCCAGCATCACGCAACCTGCGGTGCCGAGCAGGAAATACATCCAGCGGAAAGCCGTACCGCCGAACTGCACCCGATGCAGGCCGCTAAGGAACTGGTAGACCCGATAGCTAGGCGCCGGGCCGGCCGTTTCCCCGGTAAAGGCACCGGTGATGCCGTTGTAGATGAGCGTGCGGTGGCCACCGGCGATCTGATCGCGACCGGCTGCGAGCACGTAGAGGGTCACCGAGGCATCGTGCACGTGCTCCACCTGCACATACTCGATGCCCTCATTGCCAAGGCGGCGCTCGGCATCCGCCACGACCGGGCCCAGTGCGGCCAGTTGGGAGGGCGGACGATGCTGCTCCACCGGGTGGGGCGTGCCCAGCATCTCTTCGTAGAATTTTAGGGTGTCGCCGCGATAGCCGATCTGCACGCCGGCGAACATGTAGATGGCGACCATGATGGCCACGCCGGTGTAGGCCATCATCAGATGGAACGGCAGACCCAAAACGCCGGTGAGGTTGTGCCCGTCCAGCCACGCGCGCTGGCCGCCGATCTTGGGCCGGAACACGAAAATATCCTTGAAAATGCGCCGATGAATGATCACGCCGCTGATCAGCGCCATCAGCATCAGCATGCCGGCCAGTCCCACCAGGTACATGCCGATCGTGCCGGCCTGCAAGTTGTAGTGCAGGGTGAAGAAAAAGGTGCCGCCCACCGTGTCGGGAATCCGCTGGCCGTCGCGCGGGTTGAATGCCACGTCGATATAAGGCTGGTCTGGTTCAAAGGCGAACCCGTGGATCGACGGGTCCCGTGCGCTGGGTGGGCGCAGATAAAGCGTTTCGGCGTGGGGCGCCATCGCGCGTAGCGTGCGGGTCGCCGCATCCATCGACGTCGGACCCGCGGGAAGATGGTGCAGCGCCGGCCGCATCCAGTAGTCCAGCTCCTTGTCGAAGCAGGCCAAGGTGCCGCTCAGAAAGATCACGAACAATACCCAGCCGACGACTAAGCCGGCCCAGGTATGCAGCCAGGGCATCGACGGGGCGAAGGAATGTTTCATGGGCGCATCCCTTGCTCGCGCATGACGAGTGCCGCGCCCATCATCACGCTGCCCGCCAGCAACAACGGCCACCAGGCGCGCCCGCTGTGGCGCGCGGCGAATACCCAAAAAGCGGCCACGCACCAGACCACGAACGAGAGCAGGCTGGCGGTCATCACCCGATTGATCCGCTCCCAGGGGAGCAATACCGTCAGCAAGGCCGTGCTGCCATAAGCCACGTAGTAGCCCCCGACGCACGCGGCCAACACGCGTGAAGCCACCGCCAGCCGATAACGCAAAGGCAGGCTGGATTTTCGCGCGCGTGGCGGGTGATAAGCGTCGGGCATCACAATGTAGGTGGCTGGGGCTGCGATGAAGGCTCGTCAGCAGACGGGCTGCGGGGCCGCTCCGACACCAGGGCGGGCAATGGCAAGCCGGCATATTAAATGACATTGAGAATGATTCGCAATAATTTCGATAATTCCCAGGCCTTGCCGGCCGTGGCTTGGCTTGCTTGCCCTTGCGCGGCACACTGCGCCGATGACCGCCGTTGCATACCTGCAAGAGCACGCCGGCCGACGGGTTGCTGACAAACGGCCGCGTCGGCGCGCCTGGTGCTGGCTGGTCGCAGTAATCGCCCTAGCCATGGCCGCACCCAGCTTGGCCGGCACGCTGTATCGCTGCAGCGGGGCCGGAGGCGAGGTGGTGTTCACCGGCAGCCGGACGGGCTATCAGAGCTGCAAGGTGGTGACCACTTATCGCGAAGCTCCGGCCCGTCGCGTGGTGAACCGCGCAGCGTCATCGCTGCCCAAGGCAGACGCCGGGTTGAAGCCGACCTTGCCATCGTTTGCCGGGGTGATCGCGACGGCGGTTACGGTGCCGTTATTACCGCGGCTCGATGCGCCTTCCCCCGCTACCGCGACGACGGTGAAACAGGGGCAATGGAGCTATCAGGAGCGTCGTCCTGACAAAACTGTGTCGGCCGAAGCCATCGCGTTGGCCTCGGTGGCCCCCCGCCCGCCGCCGCCGGACACGCGCGAGCTGCGCGGTGCGGTCTACCGGGTGGTGCGCAAGGACGGCAGCGTGGAATACACCAACATTCCGCCGGCCAACCAACACGGGCGCGCGGTGACGATGCTGTTCACTTATATCGCCACCTGCGTGGCCTGCAATCTGCGCTCGCCGATCAATTGGAACACCGTGGCGCTAGATGTCACTTCCTACGCAATGACGATTCGCGCCGCCAGCAGCGAATTCGGGGTCGATCAGGCGCTGCTGCGCGCGGTGATCCATGCCGAGAGCGCGTTCAACCCGCGTGCGTTGTCGATCAAGGGTGCCCAGGGCCTGATGCAGTTGATGCCCGGCACCGCTGGCGATATGGGCGTGAGCGATGCGTTCGACGCCGAGCAGAACATTCGCGGCGGCGCGCGCTATCTAGCGTTGCTGCTAAAGGATTTCCATGGCGACGAACGACTGGCCGCCGCCGCCTACAACGCGGGCGAGGGCGCGGTGCAACGCTACCGGGGCGTGCCGCCGTATGCCGAAACCCAGGTCTATGTGGAGCGTGTCGGCACCTTGCGCCGCCGCTACGGCGCCGCCGCCCCATAGCCCGAGGTGGCGGGCTCAGTTGGTCTCGGGCAGGTTACTCATCATCGGTGGGCGCAGGGCCAGGGTGACCTCGGTATGAAACGGCGCGCCGTTGCGCAGGCCCGAGACCAGCGCCTTGCTGCCCGGACGCAGCGCCGCCTCGGCACGGCGCAAATCGGCCGGGTCGATGATGTCGTCCTGACCGATCTTAAGCAGAATGTCGCGCGGTTGGATGCCGGCCTGCGCGGCCGGGCCGCCGGTGTACACATCCGTCACCTGCGCGCCGCGTGGCGCCGCCGGTAGCCCGCTGTTGACGGCAACGGGCACGAAGCCGTAGTCGGCGCCCAGCCAGCCGCGCACCACATGGCCGGTGGCGATGATCTGGTCGAGCACCTCCTTGGCCG
>JBEVMS010000211.1:0-3067 GCA_040508515.1 Dyella sp.
GTCACCTGCGCGCCGCGTGGCGCCGCCGGTAGCCCGCTGTTGACGGCAACGGGCACGAAGCCGTAGTCGGCGCCCAGCCAGCCGCGCACCACATGGCCGGTGGCGATGATCTGGTCGAGCACCTCCTTGGCCGTACTGGCGGGAATTGCGAAACCGATCCCTTCGGCATTGGCCGCCTTGCCGATCAGTAAGGTGTTGATGCCGACCAGATCGCCGTCGCTGTTGACCAGTGCGCCGCCGGAATTGCCCAGGTT
This sequence comes from Dyella sp., assembly GCA_040508515.1. Taxonomy (GTDB): domain Bacteria; phylum Pseudomonadota; class Gammaproteobacteria; order Xanthomonadales; family Rhodanobacteraceae; genus JBEVMS01. The sequence continues at coordinate 255 of JBEVMS010000211.1, forward strand.
GATCGCCGCGTCGGTCTGGATGAAATCCTCCGCGCTGGCATTGCTGAGCTGACGCCCGATCGCGCTGACGATCCCCATCGTCACCGTTTGATTGAGCCCGAACGGGTTGCCGATGGCCAACACCACATCGCCCACGCGCGGCGGCAGCTTGTTGATATGCGCCACCGGAAGGTTGCTGGCGTCGATCTTGAGTACCGCCAAGTCGGTTTCCTGGTCGGCGCCGACCACGGTGGCTTTGGCCACGCGGCCGTCGTAGAGCAACACCTGGATGTCGTTGGCGTTGGCGATCACATGGTTGTTGGTCAGCACGTAGCCTTGCGCGCTGACGATCACTCCCGAGCCCAGGCTCTGTTCCTGACGCTTGTAGGTGTGCGCGCTGGGCTGGCCGCCGAACAGTTGCTGCATCAGAGGGTCCGAATACATTTGCAGCGCCTGCTCGGTCACCAGCTTGTTGGCGTAGATGTTGACCACCGAGGGTGCCGCGCGGGTCACCGCGTTGGCATAGGACACCGGCCCGGCCGGCGCGGTCGTCGCAGTCCGCTCCGCCTCGGCGCTGGAGTGAACGGTGGTCGGCGCGGGCAGGCCGAAGCGCTCGCGCAGGCGCAGCCCGCTGCCTGGCCAGATCAGCCCGATGATGAAAGCGAATGCCAGCCCCAGCACCACGAAGCGCGCAACGAAGGCGAGCATGCTTGTGGCGTACTTCATGAATTGCATGTGCTGTACAACGTGAGGTGGGGCATAGTGGGCACAGATCGCTATATCTTTACGAGCGTTCAGTTTGATTGTACGGGGCTGACCCAGTGGCTACACTAACTTGATTTTGCGGGGGGCATGCGCCGCCGCATCCTCAATGGCATGCAAATTCCGGAGAGTCCATGGCGAACGCAGATGTTGTCGATCATGGTCGTCGCCGCTTCCTAACCGCGACTACGGCGGTGGTGGGAGGCGTAGGAGTCGCAGCGACGGTAGTGCCTTTCATCAAGTCGTGGGAACCGAGCGCCCGCGCCAAAGCCGCCGGTGCTCCGGTGATCGCCGATATCAGCAAGATCGAAGCCGGCCAGATGATTACCGTGGCCTGGCGCAGTCTGCCGGTCTTCATCGTCAATCGTACCAAGGCGCAGCTCGATGCGCTGCCGGCTGAGGACAGTCGGCTGGTCGATGCCAAGTCCGACGGCAGCTCGGCCGATCAGCAACCCAAGTACGCGCAGAACGAGAGTCGCTCGATCAAGCCTGAGTGGCTAGTGCTGGTTGGCCTATGCACGCACCTGGGCTGCGTGCCCGATTTTGTGCCGGCGATGAAGCCCGAGCCGTTCGACCCGCAGTGGAAAGGCGGCTTCTACTGCCCTTGCCATAAGTCGCGCTACGACATGTCCGGGCGGGTCTTCGCCGGCGTGCCGGCGCCGAAGAATCTGCTGGTGCCGCCGTACCATTTCGTGGACGAGGGGACGATCCAGATCGGCGTGGATCCCAAGGAGGCAGGTTGATGAGCAGCGCAATGCAACGCCTGGGCGACTGGTTCAACGAACGCGCGCCAGGCTTGATGCCGGTTTATCGCAAGCACCTGACGGAATACTACGCGCCGAAAAACTTCAATCTTTGGTACTACTTCGGCTCGCTGGCGCTGCTGGTCCTGGTCAATCAGATCGTGACCGGCATCTTCCTCACCATGAACTACAAACCCAGCGCGGCGGAGGCTTTTGGCTCGGTCGAGTACATCATGCGCGATGTGCCCTGGGGCTGGCTGATCCGCTACATGCACTCCACCGGTGCGTCGCTGTTTTTCGTGGTGGTGTTCCTGCATATGTTCCGCGGCCTGTTGTACGGCTCGTATAAAAAGCCGCGCGAGCTGGTGTGGATTCTGGGCATGCTGATTTTCCTGGTGCTGATGGCCGAGGCTTTCATGGGCTACGTGCTGCCCTGGGGCAACATGTCGTTTTGGGGCGCCAAGGTGATCATCTCGCTGTTCGGCACCATCCCTGTGATCGGACCCAGCCTGGTCGAATGGATCATGGGCGATTACCTGCCGGCCGACGCCACGCTCAACCGCTTCTTCGCGCTGCACGTGATCGCCTTGCCGCTGGTGCTGCTGTTGCTGGTGGTGCTGCACCTGGCGGCACTGCACGAAGTGGGCTCCAATAACCCTGACGGCGTGGATGTCAAACACAGTGCCAAGGGCAACCGCTGGGCCGCCGACAAGCCGGCTGACGGGATTCCGTTCCATCCCTATTACACGGTCAAGGATCTGTTCGGTACCGGATTCTTCCTGATCGTGGCGGCGTTTATCGTGTTTTTCGCGCCGACATTTGGCGGCTGGTTTCTGGAGCACGACAACTTCATCGCGGCGAATAACCTGGTCACGCCCACGCACATCAAACCGGTGTGGTACTTCACGCCGTTCTACGCGATCTTGCGCATGATCCCCTCGTTCTTCGCCACCGCGATCTGGGGCGTGATCGGCATGTTCGGGGCGATTGTGCTGCTGTTCTTCTTGCCCTGGATCGATGCCGGCAAGGTGCGCTCGATTCGCTATCGCGGCCTCGGCTACAAGATCGGGCTCGGGCTGTTCGTGCTGTCCTTCATCGCGCTGGGTGCGGTCGGCATGGGGCTGGTCGCGGAGGCGATTCCCGCTTGGTTCGGCGATGTCGACGTAACCATCTGGGAAAACAGCTTCGGTCGGTTGATGACGCTGATCTACTTCGGGTATTTCGTGTTCCTGTGGGCCTATACCCATCTGGGGTGGGAGACGACCAAGCCGGTCCCGGAGCGGGTGACTACCCATGACTAAGCGCCATTTCGGATCGATCGCACTGGCC
>JBEVMS010000242.1:0-4254 GCA_040508515.1 Dyella sp.
AAACCGCAGCGGGGCGGCGCGTACCGCGAGGACGACGCGTGCCATTGCCGCCGTTCCCGCTGCTATGACCACCGACATGATTGCTGCGCGCCGGGGTGTGCTGCGACGGCTCGCCGCGGCGGCCACCCTGATGCTGGGCCGGGCGACCGCCGCCGGCACGCGGCTGGCGCTGACCCTGCTTCGGACGTGGCGCGCCGGCATCCAGGCGCAGCGGCGTGCTGGGCTCGTAGCCGACCACGTTCTCAATCGCGATTTCCTGATTGAGCAGCTTGCGGATATCGCGCAGCAAGCCGGATTCGTCGTGGCTGACCAGCGAGATCGCCTGACCTTCGGCGCCGGCACGACCGGTACGGCCGATGCGGTGCACGTAGTCTTCGGCGACCATCGGCAGATCGTGGTTGATCACCATCGGCAACTGATCGATATCGATGCCGCGCGCGGCGATATCGGTGGCCACCAGCACGGTGATGCGGTTGGTCTTGAAGTCGGACAAGGCGCGGGTGCGGGCGTTCTGGCTCTTGTTGCCGTGGATCGCCGCCGAACGCACGCCCGAGGCGCTGAGGAAGGTCACCAGCTTGTCGGCGCCGTGCTTGGTGCGCGCGAAAACCAGCGTCTGCCGGCGCGAATCGAGCGACAGCAGATGCAGCAGCAGATCGCGCTTGCGCGCCGCGTCGACCGGATGCACGTGGTGGGACACCGTGCTGGTCACCGTGTTGGCCGGGGACACCGAAACTTCGCGCGGGTTGCGCAGGAAGTCCATCGCCAGCGCTTTGATCGGCGGCGCGAAGGTGGCCGAGAACAGCAGCGTCTGACGCTGCTTGGGCAGCACCTGCAGAATACGCTTGAGCGCCGGCATGAAGCCCATGTCGAGCATGCGGTCGGCTTCGTCGAGCACCAGCACGTCGATGCCGGACAGATCCACGGTGCGCTGCTGCATATGGTCGATCAGGCGACCGGGCGTGGCGATCACCACGTCGACGCCGCGACGCAGGGCCTGCACCTGGTTGCCCATGCCGACGCCGCCGAAGATCACCGTGCTGGTGACCTTGATGTACTTGCTGTAGTCGCGCAGGTTGTCGTTGACCTGGGCGGCCAACTCACGCGTCGGAGTCAGCACCAGCACGCGTGGGCGGCGGGTGCCGGCCGGCGGCAGGTTCATCAGGCGCTGCAGCAACGGCAGCGAGAATGCGGCGGTTTTGCCGGTGCCGGTTTGCGCGGCGGCGAGCAGGTCGTGACCGGCGAGAACTTCGGGAATGGCCGCCGCCTGGATCGGCGTGGGCTGGGTGTAGCCCTGATCGGCAAGCGCACGCAACAACGCGGGCGCAAGGCCCAGCGATTCGAAAGACATGATTAAGCTCCTGTGCAACCCGGAGCAGTCATGGACCGAAGTTGCGGTAAATAAGAGAGGGGAGGGCAGCGGCTAAATGTTGCTGCACCGCAAAAGTATAGCTTAAATGCGGCGCTAAATTGAAGGGCGTGCGCGAGTGGCGCTTTTGACCATGCTCACACCGACGGCGATGCCTGGCTGGCCGGTGTGCGTGGGTGCACGCTCAGCACACCGGGATCAGGCACGCCGCCACGGTTGCGGCAGCTTGCTCAGAACTCGGCCACGATCAAGTAACTGTTGTACGGCGTGCGTCCGCGTAAGGGGCTGAAGCTGACACGCAGGCCTTCTTCTTCGAGCGGGGCGCGGATTTCCTCGGCGCTGGGGTAATGCTGGGCACCGCCGGGAATCCAGCCTGAGACGCGCAGGAAATACTCCTCCACCCGCGTGGCATGAAAGCGCCAATTGGGTTCGCGGATGACGTTACGCATGATCAAGCGGCCGTCTGGCGCCAGATGCCGCGCTGCGTGCCGCAGCAATTGCGCCTGCCGGTGGCGCGGCAGATAGTGCAGGATATCGAGCATGGTGACGTGGCCGCGCACCGGTTGCAGGGTTCCCGCATCGGCCGCCTGCAATTGAATTTGACCCTCCAGTCCGGCTTGCTTGGCGGCGGCGTTGCCGGCATGGATCTTACGCGCGTCGTGATCCAGGCCCACATAACGATCGAGCAGCCGGCAGGCGTGCAGGTAATGCGCCAGCAGACCGATGCCACAGCCGATATCCAGCAGCGGCAGGCGTCGTTCGGCGACCAACTGGGCCGTAGCGCCGTAGACCGGATCGATCGCCAGTTTGCCGCGGACGTAATAGCGCTGGCCACGATGGTCGTAGCGTGCGGCGATGGTTCGGCAAGTGGTGGCGTCCAGCACGTGCATGCGCATTCCTTAAGGTTGATCGGCAGGCCGTTCGATACTTGCGGGAAATGCCGCTCAGTGCAATCGCGGCGGGATGAAAAGCGCTGCAAGCGAAGCAAAGCTTGTCACGACAGGGATGTGCTAGCCTCGCCCGATTGCGCCCCCGGCGGCGCCTGATTGTCTGGAGCGTAACGATGTCCCTGCTGTCGCCGCTAGCCCAACTCGATCGCCAACAGCGGCACACCGTGCTGGCGAGTTTTCTCGGTTGGACATTGGACGCCTTCGACTATTTTTTATTGACCTTCGTGATCGTCGGCGTGGCCAAGGAATTTGGTGTCGGCAAGACCGAGGTGACCTTCGGCCTGTTCCTGACTTTGGCGGCGCGTCCGCTGGGTGCGTTGCTGTTTGGCCGTCTGGCCGATCACTTCGGGCGTCGGCCGATTTTGATGCTGGATGTGATCCTGTTTTCGGTGTTTGAACTGGCCACCGCGTTCGCGCCGACGCTGGGGATATTTCTGGCACTGCGTTTTTTGTTCGGTATCGCGATGGGTGGCGAGTGGGGCATCGGCGCCTCGCTGGCGATGGAGTCGATCCCGCCGCAGGCGCGCGGCCTGGTTTCAGGGTTGCTGCAGAGTGGCTATCCCTGCGGCTTCTTTCTTGGCGCGCTGGCCAACTGGCTGCTGATCGACCATATCGGTTGGCGTGGTTTGTTCGTGGTCGGCACGCTGCCGGCGCTGCTGGTGCTGTATATCCGCCGCAGCGTGCCGGAGTCACCGGTGTGGCGTGAGCAGCGCGCCGGCGGTCGGCGCATCGGCTTGCGCGAGGCGATGCGTGGGCATTGGAAACTGGCGGTCTACCTGATGCTGCTGATGGCCGCCTTCAACATGTTCAGTCACGGCTCGCAGGATATGTACCCGACCTTCGTGCAGGAAAACCTGCACGCCGCGCCGGGCTCGTCGGTGGCGTTCATGCTCACCGCTTTGCTCAACCTGGGCGCGCTGGTTGGAGGACTGAGCTTCGGCGCGTTGTCCGAGCGGATCGGTCGGCGCCGCGCGATGCTGATCGCCGCGCTGCTGTCGCTGCCGGTGATTCCGTTGTGGATGCACGGCGGCTCCTTGCTGCTGCTGGGGCTGGGCGCCTTCCTGATCCAGGTGATGGTGCAGGGCGCCTGGGGCGTGGTGCCGACCCATCTAAACGAGCTGTCGCCGCCGGCGGTGCGCGGCACTTTGCCGGGCTTCGCCTACCAGATGGGCAACCTGCTGGCGGCGATCACCGCCACCGCGCAGAGCTGGCTGGCGGGGCGCCACGGCGGCGATTACTCCTTCGCGATGTCCCTGTGGATCGCGGTGGTCGCGCTGGTTCTGGCCGCGCTGATATGGGCGGGGCCAGAAGCGCGCGGGGTGGATTTTTCCAAGCCCGCCGGGCGCGCCTGATCGGGTGCTAGAATCTTCGGTTTGCCGCAATCCAAGAGACGAGCAATGAAGGCCGCCAAAGACAAGGTCATCGCATTCCACTACAACCTGACGGTGGACGGCGAGAAAGTGGAAAGTTCGCACGATAACGGGCAGCCGCTGTGGGTGCTGCTCGGCCACGGTCAGCTGATTCCGGGTTTGGAAAGCGCGCTGGAAGGCCGCGAAGCCGGCGAGAGCCTGACCGCCGAGATCAGTCCCGAGCAGGGCTACGGCCTGCGCCAGGACGGCATGATCCAGCGCGTGCCGAAGAAGTATTTCAAGCAGGCGGCCAAGCTCAAGCCGGGCATGCCAACCGTGCTGGGCCTCAAGGAAGGCGGCCAGCGCGTGGTGGTGGTGCACAAGGTCGGCATGACCACCATCGACGTGGATCTCAATCATCCGATGGCCGGCAAGGCGCTGACCTTCGCGGTGGAAATCCAGGAAGTGCGCGACGCCAGCGAGGAAGAAATCCAGCACGGTCACGCGCATCCGCCGGGTGACCCTACGACGAGCGGGCGTGTTGCTGGGCGTCACGGCGGGAGCGCTGGGCGTGGCCACGCCGGCACTC
>JBEVMS010000264.1:0-7741 GCA_040508515.1 Dyella sp.
AGCGACGCGGGACGTGGCGGCGTGGTCTCGCCGCGCAGCAAGCCTGCGTCGTGGCTGCGGTGTAGCTGATGCAATCGCTAAGGGCCGGGAAAATGTAGGTGACGCAAACAGCAAAAACTTACGAGCGATCCTGCCGCAATTATTTGTGCGTTGCAATAACTGAGTGAATGCGCGGGGCAAACCGTCCATGCGGCATGCGCTTGTGCGCGTCGATACACGTCGGCTGCGGCTAAACTTGGCCGGTTGTGCTCTTTCCTACCCGCAAAAGGCCCCTTACGTGAGCGACCTGATCCACGTCATCCTGCTCGGCATCATCGAAGGCATCACAGAGTTTCTGCCCATCTCCAGCACCGGCCACTTGCTGATCGCCGAGAAATTCGGGCTGGGCGCGCGCTCGGATCTGTTCAATGTGGGCATCCAGGCGGGGGCGATCCTGGCGGTGACGCTGATCTACTGGTCGCGCATCTGGCGGCTGCTGACCCAGTGGCGCGACCGCGCCAACCGCGACTACTTGCTGAAACTGATGGCGGCCTTCCTGATCACCGCCGTGCTCGGCTTCATCAGCGTCAAACTGGGTTTCAAGCTGCCTGAAACGGTGACGCCCATCGCCTGGGCGCTGGTTGTCGGCGGCGTGTGGATGCTTGGCGCCGAGTGGCTTGCCGCACGTCAACGCGAGCGCAGCGAAGTGACGTGGCCGGTGGCGATTCTGGTCGGCGTGGCGCAGATGATCGCCGGCATCTTTCCCGGCACGTCACGCTCGGCCGCGACCATCTTCACCGCCATGCTGGCCGGCACCAATAACCGCGCCGCGGCGACTGAATTCGCCTTTTTGGTCGGTATCCCGACCATGTACGCGGCGACCGGCTACGAGCTGTTGAAGGTGTTCAAGCAAGGCGGCGCGGCGCACGAGGACTGGAGCGCGCTGCTGGTCGGTTTCGTGGTTTCGGCGGTGGTCGCCTTTATCGCGGTGAAGTGGCTGCTGGGTTACATCCGCAGCCATCGCTTCACGCTGTTTGCGATCTATCGCATCGTGCTGGGCGTCGCCCTGCTTTTGCTGGTCCCTAGCGGCGGCTAAGCACCGCGCGCTGCCCGGCGCTGCGCGCCGAAAGAGCCGTGGCGTTCGATCACCGCGCCGCTTCACGCGCATTTTCGTGGCCGCGATGCGGCGGTGCTGGAGTACTAGCGCTGCACCATATGCGCGAACCAGCCCCAGCCGCGCACCCGCTCGGCGATCAGCTTGAAACTGGTCAGCATCGGCACCGCCAGCAGCGCGCCGGGGATACCCCACAACCAGCCCCACAGCAGGAGCCACAGCAAAATCGCGATCGGGCTGATGCGCATGCGCTGGCCCAGGATCATTGGGGTGACCAGGTTGCCTTCCACCGCAGTGATGCAGGCGAAGCCCAGCGCCGGCAGCAGCGCCGCGCCGACCGCCTCGAAGTGGGTCAGGCCGACCAGCGAAAGCAGAATCGTGGTGGTGATCGCGCCCACGTAGGGAATGAAATTGGCCAGCGCCGCCACGCTGCCCCACAGCAGCGGATCGGGAACCTTCAAAGCCCACAGCATCAACGCAGTGCAGCTGCCAAGCGCGGCGTTGATCAGGGCGGTGGTCAGGATGTAGCGCGACACCTCCGACTGGATGCTGCGCACGATACTTACCGCGTGCCGTTTGTAGCCAAAACTGGGCGCAATCTCCACCAGCCGTCGCAGCAGAAGCTCGCCGTAGATCAAAAAGAAAAACACCAGCAGCACCACGGTCAGCACCGCCGCGAGCACCCGTGGCGTGCTGGAGATGATGTCCCAGGCGGTCAGGGCGACCGCCGCCGGACGCGCTTGCGACGTACCACGCGCGTTGGCACCCACCAGGCTCTGCGTGGCGCGGCTGGCCGCATCCAGTTGCTGGGTCAGCGGCCGCAGCTTGGGCGCCAGCGCCTTGATCGTGGTCGGCGCATCGTGAAACCAGTTCAACGCCGGCTGGGTCAGCAACGCCACCCCGGTGCCCAGACCGCTCAGCAAGGCAAGCATCAGTACGCAAGAAGTCAACCAACGCGGCAGCCCCCGGCGCGCCGCGCCAGCCACCAACGGATTGAGTGCCAGCCCGATAAATGCCGCCAACACCAGCGGAATCAGCAACGCCTTGACCAAAGTGATGGTGTACAGCAGTGCGAGGGTCGCCAACAGGTTGAGTACGCCATGGATGCCGCGCAGGTGGCGGCGCAAACCGCGCGTCGGTAGCGACGATGCACGCCGACGCACGGTTCGCACGGGTGCGGCCGTCGGCGCAACGGTGTCGAGCGATACGCCCGGTTCGGGCGGACTCATGCGGTGTCGCTGTGCTCGGGATTCAACCCAGCGACGAGGCTGATCGCCTGCGCCACCGCATCGGAGACACCCGCGCTGAGCAGCGTGGCCAGTCCTGGAATGCGCAGCGGATGCACATCCAGTGACCCCATCGCCACGCCCGCTCCGGCAGCGATCCCCATGCTGGTCAGGGGATACGCATGTCCGCGCGCCAGCAGCGCGGCCGCTGATGCGGCCACTTGTTCCCTCGCGACCACCGCTTCCAATTGCGCGGCACGTACCTGCGCCAACTGCTTGACGATACTCATACGTGTTCCCCCGCCTCTGCATCGACCTGCCTGCGTGCTTGACGCACGGTATCGCCCATCATGGCATGCCATTGGCCGCGCGAGGCCGGGAAGCTCATCCAGTGCATGCAGCGGCGGAATAGCCACAGCGCCAGCACGAGCAACACGCCCTGCAATGCGCTGAGCACCAGCAAGGCCCAGATCCACGAACCCAGCCACTGCGCCAGCAGCACGCCGATCAGGCCAAGCAGGCTCAGCATCAAGCCGACCCCGGCTACGGTCGCGATCAGGCCCATCAGCAGCAGCAACGAGAGTGCGCCACGCGCCAGGCCCAGTTCGGCACCGAGCAAGCGCAACTGCGCGCCAAACAGTTGCTTGAGGGCCTGCCCCAGCCCCATCAACTCCTGCAACAGACCGGGTGGGGCAAGCGGTGGCGTGCCCTGGGCAGGCTTCTCATCGGGGGGTGAAGGCTGTTCCGACGCTGGCTGCATCCGTTTATCCTGGCAGGGCGAATTGATTAACGACGCAGGATACGCCCAAGCAGCCAACCCGCACCGACCGCGATAGCAACCGATTGCACGGGTTTGCGCCGCACATAGTCACGCGCCTGCTCCAGCCAGTCATTGGCCCGCTCCACCGTTTCATCGTAAACCTCGCGCCCGCGCTCGCTCACCTCAGCGGCTTTTTCACTGGCGCGGGTGGCCGCGCCAGCCGCCTTGTCGGTGGCGCTGTGCAGGCCAACCTCGACCTTGTCAGCGGCGCGCTCAACCGCTTCCTTGGTATGCGCTACCGCCTCGGAAGTGACGTGCTTGACCCGCTCAGCACTCTCTTCGATGTGGCTGGCAGCCTTCTGCTGGGTGCTGTCGATCGCGTCGAAAGGGACTTGCTTGCTCATGAAAACACTCCGATGAATGAATGACGAATACGTCGTGGTGATACTGGTGGTTCCTCGCGATGGCGCCTTTCAGAGCACCCGGCCCTAACGCGCCCGACGTACAAAGGCGATCAGCGCCAGCACCAGAAATACGACAAACAGAATTTTGGCGATGCCTGCGGCCGCGCCTGCGATGCCACTGAAGCCCAATACCGCGGCGATGATCGCGATGACAAGAAAAACCACTGCGTAATGGAGCATGGCGAATCCTCCGTGAGTCCCGCGCGGGAAAGCCACCGGGCTTTCCACGTCATGCCATCCTCCACAGTCGGTGGGATCGTGATGTGAAGAGTCGGTTCCGTACTGTAGCGGGCGACGGCTGGGTCTCCCTCGCCCTGTCGCCAAACCACACCGAGGGCGCCGCGCCGTACGCGGGTGCTGACACGGGGCGGCGTGACGCGTAAGTTGCGCCCATCGCTGCCACGCCGGTCGCGCGCCATGACTGAGAGCCCATGAACCCCGAAGACCTGCAACGGCTGGTGAGCCACCAGATGCCGTTCGGCAAATACCAGGGCCGGCTGCTGGCCGACCTGCCCGGCCATTATCTGGCTTGGTTCGCCCGCCAGGGCTTTCCGCCCGGTGAGCTGGGCCGACTCCTGGCGCTGTCCCTGGAACTGGATCACAACGGCCTGCGCCCCCTGCTTGAGCCGTTGCGCAAGCCGCCGCGCGGCTGATTCGACGCTGCCAGGACGCGGGTTTGCGCGTATCCTGGGCGGTTGTTGTGCGCCGCGCGGCATTATCGGAAAACGACGCGCACGGTTCACGGATGCCGCTCTCACGCGGAGGCGCCTGCCCCATGCGCCGGCACGCGGTTGATTCGTCGTCATCACATAAAGGTCGTCATGCCCACTTTCGCGCCACTGATCGATCACGCGGCGCATGCCCTGGCCAACGAGGGCTGGTGCACGCTGACTGACTTTCTGCCCGCCGAGCCAACCCGCGCTTTGGCCGACGAATGCCTGGCGCTGCAGTACGCCCACCAACTGCGCCCGGCGCGGGTTGGCGCGGCGCACGTCAGCACGGCGATGCGCGGCGATCAGACCCATTGGTTCGAACCCACCGCGTTGAGCGAGCCGCAACGCGTGTTCGCCGCGCGGATCGACGCCCTGCGTTGCGCGCTCAACCAACGCCTGATGCTGGGTCTGGTCGACAGCGAGGCGCACTACGCGGTGTATCCGCCCGGCGCCGGCTACGCGCGCCATCTCGATTGCCTGCGCGGCAGCGATGCGCGCGTGCTCTCGACGGTGTTCTACCTCAATACCGATTGGCACGAGCACGAAGGTGGCGCCCTGCGCCTGTACTTGGCCGATGGCAGCCACCGCGACATTTACCCGCGCGCCGGCACCTTGGCGATGTTCCTGTCCGCGCAGTTCGAGCATGAAGTGTTACCGGCGACGCGAGCGCGCACGAGCATTGCCTGCTGGCTGCGCCAACGGGTGCCCGGCGCGCTCGGCTGAGCGCCACTCAGTCGGCGATCGCGTTGAAACGCGCGGCGATGTACTCGTCAGTGAAGCTGCTCATGTCCCAGTCCTGGATAAAGCCGCAGTGGCCACCGTGCCGGGCAATGTCCAGCTCCACATGCGCCGGCACGTCCAACTTGTCAAAGCTGGCCACCGGGATCACCGGATCGTCGCGCGCGGTCAGGATGGTGGCGGGAATCTGCAACGCCCTGAGCGCGTCGCCAGCCACCGAATAGCCGTCCAGGTAATGTTCCAGCGATTCGAAATCGGTATGCCGTCGCACTAGAGAATCAGTCAGTCCGCGCAGGCTTTGCCTCAGCTCGTTGAGTTCAAAGTATTGCCGCTGCGGAAACGCTGACTGCTTGGCAAGCAACGAGCGGCGCCACTTACGCATGAAATACGCCTGATAAAACCACGGCGCACTCTGCTCCAGCGAGAACAACCCTTCGCTGGGATCGATGATCGGGCACACCGCCAGCGCATAGGCCAGCGGTATATCCGCATGCGGCATCGCCAGCGCCACCCGCAGCGCAAAATTGCCGCCCAGCGAAAAACCGGCCAGCGCGATCGGCCGCGCCGGATACCGCCGCGCCACTTCGGCCAGCGCATGAATGACCTCGTCGATGCGGCACGAGTGGAACAGCGCCTCGTTCAAGGGGTGGCTGTCGCCGTGGTCGCGGAAGTTGAGCCGAAACACGTCCCAGCCATCACGCAGCAAACGGCTGCCGGTTTGCAGCACATAGGTCGAATCGACGCTGCCTTCCCAGCCGTGGAATAGAACCGCCAAGCCGCGCGCCGAGGGACGTACCGTCTGCGCGGTGTAGGCGCCGGTCAGACGCACGCCGTCGCCGCCGTCCAGCACCACTTTTTCGGCACCACGCTGCACCGCCTGGGCGTATTTGGGCAACAGCGTGCGGCGCATCCCGCTGGACGACAGCATGGTCTGCACATGCCCGCTGCGCAGCAGCTTGGGCGGATGGAAGTCCGATCCCCGCGGCAGACTCATGCGTGCGCGTCTTGCAAGGCCGCGTCGATGCGCTCGCGCGACAGGTCAGCCATCCGTCGGCGTGCTTCGGGCATCGCCGGCACCGCGTCGAGGAAATGCACTTCCACGTCCATCGGCGGGCCGCCCAGCAGACGCAGGAAGTTCTGCATGAAACTCTCGTGTTCGCGAAACCCGGCATCCACTTGCCGCCGCCCGTGACGGGCAAAACGCAGCGCCACCGGCTGCACCGGCACCTCGGCATCCAGCGCGGCCTGGAAGATGCGCGCATGAAAGATTTTCAGCACGCCGTTGTGGCCGGTGCCGCCTTCCGGAAACACCGCCACCGCGCGACCACCGCGCAGCCGCTCGACCATCATCGCCATCACCGAGGCCAGCGAATGGTTGTTGCCGCGCCGATGGAAGATGGTGCCACCGCTGGCCGCCATCCAGCCCACCAGCGGCCAGCCGGCGATCTCCGCCTTGGCCACGAAACACGCCGCGCGCTGGCTGTGCAGCAGCACGATGTCCAACCAGGAGGTGTGATTGGCGACGAACAGCACCGGGTCGGCCAGTGGCTGACCAAAGCGCCGCGCGCGCAGGCCGAAGATGCGCAGCAACATGTTCGACCACCAGCGGATGGTGCGGTGGGCAAGCGGCTCACGCCCCTCGTGCATGATTGCGCGCTGGTTCCAGCTCAGCACGCCCAAGCACAGGAAAATGCCCAGCAAAACATGCAGCAATAGCAGCGGTACGCGCCAGAGGTAGCGCAAGGTGGGAGGGACCGGGGTGGCAGCGGTTTCAGTACTCATCGGTCCAGTTAGTTTAGCGTTAATCCATAGGCGGTGGTCGAGTCGCGGCACGCCGCGCACGTGACCTTCGGAGGCGCTGGCGGGCGCGTCCCGTCGCAGCGCACCATCGTGCCCCGATCGATCGGCACTGCCAAGTCCATGCAATAACTTACGTCGGGGCGCGGGGCGGCCAGGGATGTGATCGTCCTGTCCGCGTTTTGTGCCTCGGTACCCCTGGGCCACTCAACCGCCGAGTTGCACCAGCGGCAATGCCGGCGAGCGCTTCACCGTGCGCAGCACGAAACTGGAATTGACATCGGCCACGCCGGCGGCATTGAGCAGGTGATCGAGCAGAAAGCGCGAAAAATCCGCCAGGTCGGCCACGTAGATCTGCAGCAGGTAGTCCATATCGCCGGTCAGTGCGTAGCAGCAGACCACCTGTTCCCATTCGCTCACTTGCTGCACGAACCGCTCGATCGCAGCGCTTTCGTGCTTGGCCAATTGCACCCTGACGAACGCTTGTAAACCCAAGCCCACAGCGGACGGTTCCACCAGCGCGGCGTAGCCGGCGATCACGCCATCACTTTCCAGGCGCTGCAAGCGGCGCAGGCAAGCCGAGGGGGACAGGCTGACCCGCTCGGCCAACTCGGCATTCGTCAGGCGGCCTTCGCCTTGCAGGATCGCCAGCATGCGCAGGTCGATGCGATCCAGGGTGGGACGGGCGTGTATCTCGCTGTGCATGATTTTGTCACTTCCTTGGCTAAACACGCAATGAAAATGCAGAAGAAAGGCAATTTAGTGCAACAAAGCAAGCATCATGCAACTAAATCGCTCTATGCTATTGCTCCAGGGCAGATCCTCGCCTCTTTAGCTTGCGGAGACTATCCCATGAACACCCCGATCGTCCGTCGCGTCGAGCATCAGCAGACCGATCGCGGCTATGTGCCGGTCTACGCCACCGGCACGGTCGAGCAGCCGTGGGAGCA
>JBEVMS010000323.1:0-8467 GCA_040508515.1 Dyella sp.
CATGGTGTGGCGCGAGCTGTACGACTTCAGCGCCGACTGCGTGCTGATGGTGCTCGCCGACCAACTGTACGATCCCAGCGATTACATCACCGATTACGACGCGTTCTTGCACGAGGCGCATGGTTCGAGCGGCAGAAAGGAGGCGGTTGCATGATGCGTGCGCCGCGCTTTTTCCTGCGCGCTCCGATGGGTGCGCCGCGCGCAGGCATCGGGCAATGGGAACCGAAGCGCTGATGGACGTTCCATTTCTCAAGCTCGGCGACGTCAACGCGCGCTATGCCGATGAACTGAAGGCCGCCGCCGCGCGGGTGATCGACTCGGGCTGGTACGTGTTAGGCGAGGAACTGGCGTCGTTCGAACGCGAGTTCGCGGCTTATTGCGGCGTACAGCATGCATTGGGCGTGGGCAACGGGCTGGACGCGCTGTCGCTGATCCTGCGCGGCTACAAGGAACTCGGCGTTCTGCGCGAGGGCGATGAAGTCATCGTGCCTGGCAATACGTTCATCGCCAGCTTCCTGGCGATCAGCGAGAACCGATTGGTGCCGGTGCCGGTAGAGCCGGATGCAACAAGTTTCAACATCGATCCGGCGTGCGTGGAGGCGGCGATCGGACCGCGCACGCGCGCCATCATGGCGGTGCATTTGTATGGTCAACTGGCCGATATGACCGCGCTGGTCGCGTTGGCCAAACGGCACAAGCTGCTGCTGATCGAAGACGCGGCGCAAGCGCACGGCGCGATGAGCGGCACGCGCAAGGCCGGGGCGTTTGGCGACGCGGCCGCCTTCAGTTTTTTTCCCGGCAAGAACCTCGGCGCGTTGGGCGATGGCGGCGCCGTGGTAACCGACGATCCCCGGCTGGCCAAGCAGGTCGCGGCGCTGCGCAACTATGGTTCCGAGGTGAAGTACCAGCATCTTTACCAGGGTTTGAATTCGCGGCTGGACGAGATGCAGGCGGCGCTGCTGCGCGTGAAGCTGAAGTATCTGGACGACGACATCGCCTGGCGCCGCCGGGTGGCGTTGCGCTATCGCCAGGGCATCGACCATCCGCAGATCCAACTGCCGCAGGTGGCGCAGGAGGATCGGCACGCCTGGCATCTGTTCGTAGTGCGCAGTCCCCGCCGAGATGAACTGCAACAGCATTTGCACGCGCATGGCATCCAGAGCCAGGTGCACTACCCGATACCGCCGCATCGGCAGCCGGCCTATGCCGCTCTGCACGGCTTGTCATTGCCGCTGACCGAACGGCTGCACGATGAAGTGTTGAGCCTGCCGATGGGACCGACGCTGCACGAAGATGCCGTGGACCGGGTCATCGCGGCCTGCCAAGCGTTCGATCACGGGCCATGAATATCGCCCGCGCTGGCTTCTATACAGCCATCGCCACCGCCGCGCGGCTACTTGCCGGGCTGGTCGTGATCAAGGCGGTGGCTCAATTCGCCGGGCCCGTGGGCGTGGGCAAATTGGGCCAGTTCATGAGCCTGATGTCGTTGCTGGCGGTGGTCGCTGGCGGTGGAATCAGCGCTGGCATCGTCAAGTACGTGGCCGAATATCGCCAGGACGCCCAACGTTTGTCGCGGCTGCTTGCCGCCGCGCTCTGGTATGCACTTTGCGCGTCCTGTTTGATGGGATGTATCGCTTTGTTGCTCAGCAAACCGATCGCCGTATGGCTGCTGGGCGATCCGCACTACGCCAGCCTGATCCGCATGCTTGCGGTGGCGCAGCTGGGTATCGCGCTGCTCAACTACATCCTGGCCGTGATCAACGGCTTCATGGACGTGCGCAGGTTGGCCTTTATCCAGGTGCTGGGCTCGGCCATGAGCATCGTAATGGTGATCGCGCTGGCGCGCTGGCTGCATCTGTACGGCGCGCTGCTGGCGCTCATCGTGAGCCAGTTGCTGTGGCTGGTGGTGGGGCTGCCGGCATGGCGGCGCAGCGCCTACTTTCACCACGCGATGCTGCGCATTCGCTTCGATCGCGAGATGGTCCGGCGACTAGCCCTGTTCTCGGTGATGACGCTCACCTCCGCCTTGCTTCCACCGGTGATCAATATCGCGGTACGCGATCACCTCGCGCAGCAATTTGGCTGGGAACAGGTCGGTTACTGGCAGGCGGTGAGCAAGGTTTCGGAAGCCTATCTGTTGTTTCTCACCGCGGCGATCAATACCTATTACTTGCCCAAGCTGGCCTCGCTGCACGAACGGGCACCGCTGTTGCGTGAGTTGCGCCATGCCTACCGTTTCATCCTGCCCGTGGTGATCGCGCTGGCGTTGGCTATCTACGCTTTTCGCAGCTGGGTGACGCATGTGCTTTTCAACGCCGACTTCTCGCCCGCCAACGAGCTGTATGGGCCGCAACTGGTGGGCGACGTGATCAAGATCGCCTCCTACGTGCTTTCGTACGTGATGCTGGCCAAGGCGATGACGCGGTTGTTTGTGCTCGCCGAATGCATGTTCGCGCTGATCTATCTGGGGCTGGTTTATCTGTTCGCCGCGCACTTCGGCCTTATCGGCGCGATGTACGCCTTTGCGGTCAGTTATTTTTTCTACCTGGCGTTCAATGTGCTGGTCGCACGACGCTATCTGGAGGCGCTGTGACAGTGGCCGACGACATCTCGCTGAACCCGGCGGCGATGCCGCTGGTCTCCATGCTCATTCCCGCCTACAACCACGGACTCTTCGTGCAGCGTTGTCTGGACAGCGTGCTGGAAGATCCATATCCGAACAAGGAAATCGTCATCATCGACGACGGCTCGACCGACAACACCGCCGACGTGATCGCCGCGTGGGTGGCCAAGCATCACGATGACATTCCCATCCAGTACGTGCGCCGAGGCAATCTGGGCATTGCGGCGACCTTGAACGAATTGGCCGAGCGCGCGCGCGGCGAGTTCCTTCGGTTGGGCGCCAGCGACGACTATCTGCTGCCCGGCGGTTTCGACGCCCAGGTGAGGTATCTGCTGGCGCATCCGGGCAAGGGCGCGGTGATCGGCGACTCGATCGTGGTCGATCGCGATGGCAACACCTTGCACGGCAGTGGCATGTGCGACCTGCACAACGCGGACAAACGGCTTTATCGCACCGATGACGGCATTGCGCGGGCGATCATCAGCCAGTGGGCGATTGGCGGCCCGGTCACGCTGATCCGCAAGCACATACTGGATGCAGTCGGCCGCTGGAACGAAGGTCTGCGCATCGATGACTGGGATTTCTTTTTGCGCTTGGCCGCGCGCAATGCCCTGGGCTTCATCGACGTGCGTGTGTGCGCCTACCGCTTGCACGGCGCCAACATGAGCAAGACGCGGCACACTCCCACGCGCATTGCGCACCTGGTCGAGTCGCAGCGTGTGGCGCGGGGACGAGAAGCCTTGTTCGACGAGCCCTACCGAACCTTGGTGAGGGCGCAGATCCATTACATCGGTGCCAAGATCGCTTTCTTGCAACGACGCCTGTGGCCGCTGACGCTGCACATGCTGGCGTACCTGTGGCTGCGCGTGGTTTCCAGAGCCCGGTTTCCGGCGGCCACGCCCCGGGTGGAGCGGGCATGAAATATCTGCTGCGTTTGCCCTCGACGTACCTGAGCCTGCCGATCCTGCTGACCTGCGGGCTCACCTTGCTGACTTACGATCTTCCCGCCGGCTATCTGGAGGGGATGTTTCTGCTGGTGATCACGGCGCTGATCATCGTGTTGATCGACGTGCTTGCGGGGTCCCGGCTTCCGACGCTGGCGCAGTTTCGTATGCGCAGCTATGTCGGCACGCGTGAAGCGTTCGTCGCGTTGTTGTTCGCCGGCATGGTGATCTTCTTCTGTCTGCTCGACGTGACCTTGTTCCCGATCGCATTGATCAGCAACCCGGCTTCCTACGCCACGATGGAAGGTGGCCACGAGCACATTCGGCATATCTCCGACATGTGCTGGACGCTGCCGCCGATTGGGCTGCTTTGTGCACGCAGCAAGTGGCTGCGCAACCTGTTGATCGTTGCCGGGCTGGCTTTTCCCGTGTTGGTGATCGATCGCAACCGGATCTTCGCGTCGCTGTTCGCGCTGGGCCTGGTCATCGTGTTTCGACGCGACGAGGCCAAGCCGTTGCCGTGGAAAACCATCGGCTTTCTGACATTGGTGGGCGGCAGCGCCTTTTCCATTCTCGGCATTCTTCGCTCCGGTTCGCTCGACTCGGTCACTCTGCCATTCAGTGCGATGTACCGCGCCTCGCCGCAGGGGATCAAGTGGCTGCTGCTTTACATCAGCGCCGGCCCCTACAACTTTGGCGCGATGGTGGCCAAGCATTACGTCAACGCCAGCTTTTTGGTCAGTCAGTTGCTGCCGATGAGCGGCGCCGTCGCGACGGCGACCACCGACATTCCGCTGGACGCGTCCAATATCAACGTAGGCACGGAATTCTTGCCGTTCTTGCTGGCGCTGGGGCCGGCGGGGGCGCTCGGCGCGGTGTTTGCCCTGTATGCCTTGTTGCTATGGAGCGTGCGGCGGCTTCGCCCGAGCGTGTCGTTGTTTGCTTTGTTGATTTTCCTGCGCATGGCTTACGTGTGCGTGATGGCGCCTTTTGCGCCGCAGGCTTTCACTTGGACCAATGCGGGCTTCATTGTCGTGTGCCTGGTCATGCAGGTTTTCGCGGCGCTGCTGCCCAACCGTAACGCCGCTCCGGCGCCGCTGGCTGGTCCAGCGACGTCTTCGCCATCTTCTCCATGTCCTATTTTCAATGAGCCCTAGAACTATGCAGCACGATGAAATCTATCTGATCGACATGTGGCGGATCTTGCGGCGTCAGTGGCGATGGTTGGTGGCCGTGTGGGTGGTGGTGCTGGTCGCCACGTTCGCCTACGCGCATACCGCCAAGCCGCAATGGGAGGCCGCCGCCACGATTGAAGTGGGACAAATCGGTCCGACGCCGGCGGGGCAGGACCCCAAGGTTGAACCCTTCCAGCGCGTCATCCAGCGCCTGCAGTCACTGGCGTTCCAGAACCAGGTGATGCAGAGCGTGGGTATTTCGCCTGATGCGCCCGAAGCCAAGCTCTACATCAAGAGCCTCAAGCTGGAGCCCGAGCCGTATGCCAACCTGATCAAGGTAAGCATGCGTGCCCGCTCGCCGCAGCAGGTACGCCAGTTCGCCAACGCGACGGTGACGCAGTTGCAGGCCATCCATCGGCGCATTGCGGCGCCACCGTTGGTGCTTGCCCATCAGCGTCTGGACGAGATTCAGTCTGACCTGCAAAGCGCGCAGGCCGATCGCGATCGCTTGCAGCACGCGGCCGCTGACAATGCGGCTAGCAAGAACACCGACAGTTCGGTGGCGGCGGGCATGCTGCTGGCGAGCAAAAACGCCGATATCCGCGGGCTGCAGCAGGCGCGGAACGAGTTGCTGGTTCGTTTGAGCTCCAACTACACCTACGAAACGTCATCGCTGTGGCCGATTTACGCACCCAAGTGGCCGGCTTCGCCCAATCTTGCGCTGATCTGGGGCCTGGGCATCCTGATGGGGTTCTTCCTGGGCGTACTGGCGGCGGTTGTCCGAAACGGTAAACGGCGCTGAGCGGTCGCTGTCGGGGGCGACCATGAGCGCCGCCTGACGCCGTTACTGAGGTTATTCAACCAAAACCGCCGATCGCGGCACTCACTACGAATTGCCAATGAATGCCGCGACTGGCGCCGCGGACCCGCTGGCGGTTGGCCCTGGCTGCGAGGGTGAATGAAGGGCTGCCATCTGCTGCAACGGAGATCGATATGAGTGCGCAACACAAGTTTGAAACCGGCGGCCAGGCGGCGCCTGCTGGGAACGCTCGCCGGCGTAGCTGGGGTACGCCGTTGGATGAAACGCAACTGCTTGAGACGCAGCGTGCTTTCGATAGCGTCGCGGTCGATTACGACGGTCCGCGCGGCAACAACGAGCTGATCCAGCGCATGCGGCTGACCCTGTGGGACACCGTAGCCGATCAACTCCCGGTGGGCTCGCGTCTGGTTGACCTGGGCTGCGGCACCGGCATCGATGCGCTGGAATTCGCGCGACGCGGGCATCACGTGGTGGCCACCGACTGGTCGCCGCAGATGATCGAGCGCACGCGCGACCGCGCCATCAGCGAAGACATGCAGTCGCGGGTCACCGCCAAGCATTTGGGCATCCAGCAACTGGACCAGCTCGAAGGCGAGTTCGATGGCATTTATTCCAACTTCGGACCGCTGAACTGCGCGCCGGACTTGAACGCCGTCGCCAACGAATGCGCGCGCCTGCTGCGTCCCGGCGGCAAGCTGATCTTTTCGGTGATGGGCCGCATTTGTCCGTGGGAAGTAGGTCACTACGCGCTGCGCGGCCGCTTCAAGCGGGCGGTGGTGCGCGCCACTCGCGGCGCCTCGGCCGTGGGAATGAACAAACACACGATCTGGACCTACTACTACACGCCGCGCGAGTTCTACAGCGCGTTCGGCGAGCAATTCTCGCTGAGCAACTACCGCGCGCTGAGCCTGTTCCTGCCGCCGCCGTACCTGGTGGACTACTACCGCCGTCGTCGCGAGTGGTGCGAGCGTCTGGGCCGGCTGGACGATCGCTTCGGTGCGATGCCCTTGCTGCGCGATATGGGCGATCACTTCCTGATTGTGATGCAGCGTCGCTGAGCAGGATGGACGCCTTTCCTGCACGGATGGATGCCAGCGTCCACGGCGCGCTGACGATCACGCCCGAGGGCGTTTCGCGCGCACCGTTGCCGATCAGGAAGGGACGTATCGACGTCTCGACGTCCATGCATGATTATCAGATCGCGTTGCGCGACCACCTGGTTTTTCCCGGCCTGATCAACGCGCACGATCATTTGCAGGTCAATGTGATTCCACCGTTGCCACAAGGCGCGCCGTTCCCCAACAGCTACGCCTGGATGGCTGCCTTCCAGGCGCACTTCGAAGAACCCGCGGTGATCGCCGCGCGGCAGTTGCCCAAGGAACTGCGGCTGCGCCACGGCGCGCTGAAGAATCTGTTGGCCGGCACCACCTGCGTGGCGCATCACGATCCCTGGCATCCCGCGCTGGACGCGGCGGACTTTCCGGTCGCCCTGCTGCGCGATTACGGTTGGAGCTACACGCTGGGTTGGACCGACTACGGCCCGCCGGTAGCGCAGAGCTTCGCCGCGACGCCGCCCGATCGTCCCTGGCTTATTCATTTGGCCGAGGGTACCGATGCGATTGCGCAGGCTGAGCTGGAGCAACTGGACCAACTCGGATGCCTAGCCGCTAACAGTGTGCTGATCCACGGCGTGGGCTTGCGCGAGCAGGACATCGATCGTGTGATCGCCAGCGGTGCCGCGGTGATCTGGTGCCCGGCCAGCAACCATGCCTTGCTCGGACAGTCGCTCGATCCACGCCGCCTGTGCGAGGCCGGTCGGCTTGCGCTGGGTAGCGATTCGCGGGTCAGTGGCGCTCGTGATTTGTTGGAAGAATTGCGCGCGGTTGCCGCACGCCAGGAACTCAATCCCGCGCAGTTGTTGGGATTGGTGACCAGCCGCGCCGCCGACATTCTGCGCTTGCCCTCGCGCGGCCATCTGGCGCCGGGTGCGCACGCGGATCTGGTGATCGTGGAGGATCGCGGCGGTGCGCCTGCGAGCAGTCTGGTGGGCATCGGGCGCAGCGACATTCGCGCCGTGGTGCGCGACGGCGTCCCGCGCATCGCCGATCCGGATTTCGCCGAATGGTTTGCGCAGGCTGGGGTGGAAACCGTGCCGGTGCTGCTGGACGGCAAGCCCAAGCTGCTGGAGAAATCGCTGGCCGAGCCGGCGTTGTTGGCTCTTGAGCCCGGACTCGAACTGGCGGTCGCCGCACGCGTCCGTGATCTTCCTTTGCAGGCGCGGAGCCACTGATGTCACGACCGCCGATTCTCGAACCCGCTGAAGCCTACGCGCTGTGGGCGTCCAGTTATCCGGCGCATGCGCACAACCCGGTGATGCAGACCGAGGAGCGCGCGATGCTGGGTCTGATGCCGGCGTCGCTGCATGGGCAAGCCGTACTCGACGCGGGCTGCGGCAGCGGTCGCTACATGCTGCATGCGCTGCGTCGCGGCGCGGCGCGTGTGAGTGGCGTGGATTTGTCGCCGCAGATGCTGGAACGCGCCGCCACCGAACTGGCGGCGGAACGTAACGGTGCCGAGGTTGAGTTGGCACAGGGCAGCCTGACCGCGTTGCCGGTGCCCGACGCGCTGGCGGATATTACGCTCTGCGGCTTGGTGGTCGGTCATCTTGAACAGTTGCAGCCCGCGCTGGCCGAACTGCATCGTGCGACCCGGCCCGGCGGCCTTGTGTTGTGCAGCGACGTGCATCCCATCGGGCATGCGCTGGGCTGGGTACGCGACTTCAAGTCCGACGGCCAGCGCTATGCCGCGCGTCATACGCAGCATCTCTACAGCCATTGGCACGCGGCCTGCGACGCGCTGGGGCTGCGTATCGAAAAGGTGTTGGAGCCCATGCTCGATCCGGCCG
>JBEVMS010000028.1:0-3829 GCA_040508515.1 Dyella sp.
GTGTATTCCTCCACCTGCCCCGCGTCGGCGGCGTTGTCGCGCCAGCTTATCCAGGAGCAATTCGCCAAGGATTTTGACGCGGCCAAACCGGCCGAGCATGCCGCCGTGTTGGCGTGGCTGGGTAGCGAGCAAGGCATCGTCGCCACGCCGCATGCTCAGCGCAGCATCGCGCAATTGAAGGTCCGCTTCGCCGCCGATGCACCGCTGAACCTGATCAACCTTATCGATCGCGTTGAGCACTCCTTGGGCACGCCGGTGCAGACCGCAGTAAAGCGCGAAGATGAGCAGGCCTTCGCCCGCGCCAACGGCGGCAACCTGATGTTCTGCGAAGACGCCGCCCGTCGCATCCAGCGCGCGCTCGACGCCGATGCCGGCATCGCCGACTTCCACGTGCGCGTCGAACACCAGGAAAGCCTGCATCCGCACAATGCGGTGGCTTACGCCAGCAAGCGCGTTTAAGAAACGACCCAAGCTTCGCAAGCATGGACGCGCCGGCGGTTGCCGCGCGTCGTTTCGAATTGCGGTAATGCTAGAAACGGACGCCTAAAGACGGCGCTGTATTACGGGCGGCCATATCAAGATGGGATCAAGATGCTGGAATCGCTCTCAGCGAAGGCGCGCAGGAATGCGCCTGTCGATGTGTCTGTCCGGCTCGCTCGGCTTCCGTGATTGTCGCTCTCAGCTGGGCCAAGCCGCTCAAATGACGCTTGGACTGAGATGGTCTCGCACTAGCTGCTTAGCATCGCCACTGCAATCCGCCCCACGTCAGCGAATAGTGCAGCCGGGCGCGTATCGTCATCAGTCGTGAGGGCTCGATAATAAGTCGATATGAGCAGTGGCTTGCGTTGCGGTGGCCAGATAATCGCGACATCGTTGGTCGCACCATTACCGTGCCCCGTCTTGTCGCCAACGTGCCAACCCGCAGGTATGCCTGCACGCAGCAGGTCCAGGCCGGTACTGGCTTCGCGTAGCCATCCGACAAGCAGCCTGCGTGAAGCATCGGAAAGCTCATCGCCGAGCACCAAGCTACGCAGATCATGCAGCATGGCTAAAGGAGTCGTGGTATCACTGACGTGATCGGGGGCTGGCCGGTTCATTTCCGGCTCGTACCGATCCAATCGGGTGTGTGCGTCACCGAGCCCTCGCGCATAGGCGGTGAGGGCCGAGGGACCACCAAGACGCCTTAATAGCAGGTTGGCGGCGACCCCGTCGCTCACGGTTACAGCAGCCTGACAAAGCTCAGCGACCGTCATGCCCGGCACGCCCACATGACTACCTGTGATCGGCGCAAAAGACACCAATGCTTCCCGGCCGAAAACCACGCGCCGATCCAGTCGCTCCGCACCACGGTCGACCCGCGCCAGTGTTGCACCCACCAACAAGAGCTTGAAGGTGCTGCACATCATGAATCGCTCATCGGCACGATATAACACGCGGCGCAGGCTACCGGTGTCCTGGATGGCCACACCCAGTCGACCACCGTATTGCCGCTCCAACTCAGCCAGGCGCATGGTGCTGTCGCGTTCACGCACTGAAGCCGTGGCGAATGAAGGGCGGAGTGTAAGGGCCGAAACTCCCAGCAATACACTTTTCAATACGTTTCGACGATTCATCGGATGCTTGACTCGTACCAGGGAAAGATTCGTGGGCAGCATCCCTACCCTGACTGCCAAGGCGGCTCTCACGCAGGCAAATTTATGGAAAAGCGCGGACAGAAAAAGGGGCGGTGGAAAATCCACCGCCCCTTTCGTTTTTCACCGGGTTACCGGTTTACCGCTTAGAAGCCAATCCCGAGTTCGAGATGTTCCGGCTGGGGATCGACCAGGGTCGAGCTTTGGTTGGAAACATCGTCGTACGCGAAACCGTACGCCTTACCATTCACGCCATGCTTGTGCCAGAAAAGCGAGTAGTAGTTCGCTGGCGCTTGCAAATAGAACGATGATGGGTTGGCCCACGTGGTCGTGTCTTCCATAACGTGACGGTTGAAGGCAGCGCAGATCTGGGCTTCCAGCTGGCCTTCCACACCCCACGGGTCAGTCGAGTTTGCGAGCTGTCCGTTACCTTCCAGGACCGCCTGCGTCGTCGGCTTCTGCACGTGGAAAAGCATACCCTGGGGTTCGTTAGGCTCCATGGTGTCAGCCCAGTTGGTGTGGGTGAAGGTCATCACGCCGTCGATGACGGTGCCTGCGAACTGCATGTTGCCGATGGTCATCTGCAACGTGTTGTTCTGGTAGAACGTCCACGCATCGTCGATGTAACTGTCGAAGTAGTTGCCTTGCGGCTGGCCGGCATCGAACGCAGCATGGCCCGGAGCCAGAATCCGGATCGGATTGGTCTGGGTCAGCTGGAACTCAGGCGGAACTTCTTGGTTGTACTCGGCAAAGAGCTGCGCGCGCGTTTCCGTGATGCCCGACGATCCGTGCGTGGTCTTGTTGCTGCCATACACATCGAGCGTCAACGGAAGCGAGAACTGATCCACCTGCGTCGTGTTGATGAACAGGGCGTTGTTGTTCCAGGTGAACTCATACCAGTCGTAGTACACGCCGATGTTCGGGTCGGTCGGATTGAGCGGATTGGGACCCGCGAAACCGATCGAACCGTCAGCGGCCTGCAGGATCTTGATGTACATCGGTTCACCGACGGACACGAAAATCCGGCCCGAATCCATCATCGGCAGCTTGAGCAACTTGGCCTGCGCAAGCGTGAAGAAGTAGTTCGGGTAGTTCTGGCCATTCTTGGTCAGATGGCCGGGGCCATCGTTGTCTGCCACCGCGGCTGCGGTGATGGTGCCATCCGGCTTGACCCACGAGAACGCCTGCGTGGTGGGATCACGGCCGATCACAGCGACGAAGATCTGGTCGTCGGTGTATTTGCCGTTGGTCAGATTCAACAACTGCGTCCCGATGAAGCCAGGGATCGTCGTGTAGTTGAAGCCTTCTGGAACGTCGTTCGGCTGCGGGTTATTCGCGGAGGTACCGGTATTGCTGCTGGCAGCGTAGACACCCATTTCCCACAGCGAGTAACCGTAAGCGGTCGAACGCGTGATGCCGGTCATACGTACAAACTCTGCCGAAACCGCCGGGAAGGTGAGCGTTTCCACGCCGCCCTGGCTATTGGCAATGTCATCGGCGACGGTCCAGTTCTGGCCATCGGTTGACACCTGAATCTGGTAGTGGATTGCATGGGCGTTCTCCCACGACAGCACTACCTGGTTGATCAACTGCACGGAACCTAGGTCAACCTGGATCCACTGGTTATCAGTGAAGCCAGAGGACCAACGCGTCGTAGCATCGCCATCGTTGACGTTCGCGGCCTTGAAGGCGACCGGGTCCTGGACGTCCGAAGCAAGTACCGGACGGTTCAGGGCAAGGTTGCCAGCAGCCGGCACGCCCAGGTTGGTCTGCTGCGGTTGGGTGGAGACAGGCTGGCTCGTGCTCGTACCGGTGCTCGTACCGGTGCTCGTACCCGTGCTCGTACCCGTGCTCGTACCAGTGCTCGTACTCGTGCCGGTGCTCGTGCCCGTACCCGGCTGTTGCGGCTGCGTCGACTGCGAGCCTGCCGCCTGGTACACCTCGAACTCGAACAGCGAGTTGCCGTAGCCCGTGGTGCGGGCCGTGCTGTTCATGCGCACGAAGCGTGCCGTCTGCGCGGTGAAGGTCTGCGTGTCCACGCCGCCCTTGCCCGTGACCGGACCCACGACGGTGTGCCACACGTTGCCATCGTTCGACGTGTCGATCGTGTACTTCGCCGACGCCGCGTTCTCCCACCGCATGATGATGTGGTCGAACGTCTTCGCCGTACCGAAGTCGAGCACGAAGTCGGTCGGGTC
>JBEVMS010000047.1:0-3882 GCA_040508515.1 Dyella sp.
CGCCGGCGACCGCGACCGCCGCCACAGCGTCATCGGTGCCGTGGCGCTGGATCGCGCTGGCCAGCATCGCGCTGTGGTTGCTGAGCCTGCTGGGCTGGTTGCTGTACGGGCGTCGGCGTCGTCAAGCATCGCCTGCGCCGAAACTGGCGGAAGGTGTACGTACGCCGGTGAGGACCCCAGGTCAGGCGCAGCAGGCTTTCTTGCAGGCCGCCGATGGCGAGGACAGCGCCGCCCAGGCACGCCTGCTGCTGGACTGGGCGCGCTTGGAACGGCCCGCCCTGGCGTTGCAGAATCTGGGCGAACTGGCCGCGGCGCTGGCCGATGAGGACCAGCGCGCCGCGATCGCTGCACTGCAACGCGCCCGCTATGCCGGCGCGGCGCCGGTCAAAGGTCTGCAGTCGGTGTTCGCGCAGGGCTTGCGCTGGCAGCGCGCCGGCACCGGTGAGGACGACTCGCCGTTGCCCTCGCTGTACCCGTTCAAGTTGCGCTGACGGCCTGCCGCAGCGCGCGTTCCACGTCATTGTTGAAGCTGCACAGCAACACGGATGGCGGCTGCGCCAGCTCGGCCAGTGTTTCGCGCAAGGTGAGCAGCGCGACCTCCGCGGCGGCGTCGAGCGGATAACCGTACACGCCGCAGCTGATCGCCGGAAACGCCAGCGAGCGCAGCGCGTGCTGCATGGCCAGTTGGATGCATTGGCGATAACAACTGGCCAGCAGTGCCGGTTCGCCACGGTCGCCGCCGTACCAGACCGGCCCGACGGTATGGATCACATAACGCGCCGGCAGCGCAAAACCGGCGGTCAGGCGCGCCTCGCCGGGGCGGCAACGCACACCGGGGCTCACGTACGGCAACGCGCGGCACGCGGCCAGCAGCTCCGGCCCGGCGGCGCGGTGAATGGCCCCATCCACCCCGCCGCCGCCCAGCAAGGCGGGCGCGGCCGCGTTGACGATGGCATCAACGGCCAGCGTGGTGAGATCAGCCCGGACGATTTCGATGGACATGAGGATAGCTACCGGTGCAGGCTTTGATTGTTTAGGCTCGGCAGAGGGCGGAGCTGCGGACGGACGGACGGCGACAGACAATGGACAAGACCGAAGATTTCTCTTTTGCCTATTTGATGAACGACGTTACCTTGCTGATGCGCAAACATTTCGACCGGCGCGCGCAGCAGTTCGGCATGACTCGCGCCCAGTGGCGCGCCACCAAGGTATTGCATCATCGTCCGGGCATGCGCCAGAACGAACTGGCTGAGTTCCTGGAAATGGAACCGATCGCGGTGGGTCGGGTGATCGACCGTCTGCAGACGGCCGGCTTCGTCGAACGCCGCCACGACCCGCGCGATCGCCGTGCCTGGCGCCTGTACACCACCGAGCAGGCCGCAGGGGTGATCGATGACATGGAGTCGATCGGCTTGGAATTGCGTCGCGAGGCGACCCAAGGGATCGTGCATGAGGAGATGGCCCAGACGATGGCCATCCTGGAGCGGATCAAGGCCAACCTGCAGGCGCTCGATCAGGTCAGCAGCGCGCTGACTTAGTTGGCGGGCTTGGGGCAGCATGTCCAGTGCCGTAGGTCCGTATCGCAAGAAATCGACGATTCCCGCATAGTGGCCCGCTTTGAGCCGGCGAGCATGCGCATTTGTTTGCGCCTTGGCGCAAGTCTTCATGCCGCGCTCGGTTTGGCTATGGCAGGGTAGCGGGGCTTCGGCAGTTGCCGACGACCATGCGGGGGTCGAGCAAGCATGTCCTGGAAAAAAATTACGCTGATTGCCCTGGCGGTGCTGGGAGTGGCGCTGGCGGCGCGGTATCTGCATCGCCCTGCGGCGGATGCGGGCACATCGGCCAAGCCGGTCGTGGCGGCGGTGCCGGTGCAGGCGGTGCACGCCAGCCGGGGCGATATCGAGCTGTCGCTGCGCGTGGTCGGGCGGGTCGAGGCCTGGTCCACGGTGACGTTGCGCGCGCGCGTCTCCAGCCAGATCCAGCGGCTGGCGTTCGAGCCAGGCGCCCGCGTGAGCAAGGGTCAACTGCTGGTGCAACTGGATACCAGCGTGCTGAACGCCCAGTTGGACCAGGCACGTGCCAATCTGGCACGCGACCAGGCGCAGTTGGTCAAAGCGCAGGCCGATGAGGGCCGCTTTACCCAGATGCTGGACAAGGGCTACGTCTCCAAGGCCGACTACGACATCTACAAAGCCAACCTGGGCATCGCGCGGGCTGCGGTGCAAAGCGATCGCGCCGGGCTGGAACTGGCGCAGGCGCAACTGGATTTTGCCAGCGTGCGCGCGCCGTTCGATGCGGTGGCGGGCTTACCGCTGGCCTGGCCCGGCGCGCTGGTGACCGCCGATACGACCGATCTGGTGGTGCTCAATCAGATCGAGCCGGTGCGGGTCAGCTTCAATATTCCGGAGGATTCGCTGCCGGCGGTGCGCGCCGCGCAGGTCGACGGCGTGTTGCCGGTGAAGGCGGTCATTTCCGGCACCAGCGGGACAAGCGGCGCGCCACGCATGACGGGCGCAAGCGAGCCGCTGGCCGGCACGCTGAATTTCATCGACAACGCGGTCGACGCCACCACCGGCACGATCACCCTCAAGGCGCGTTTCGCCAACCAGCACAACCGTCTCACGCCCGGCCAGTTCGTCGAAGTAAGTCTGCCGACGACACGCTTGAGCAACGCGGTCAGCATTCCGGCGCAGGCGTTGCAAAGCTCGTCCAAGGGCAACTTTGTGTTCGTGATTGGCGCCGGCGACAAGGTCGAGCAGCGCTACGTCAGCACCGGGGCGCACGCCGGCACACGGATCGTGATCGACAAGGGCCTGGCCGGCAGCGAACTGGTGGTGACCGAAGGGCAGATGCTGCTGGTCGATGGCGCTCGCGTAAAGATCAGCGCGGACGGCTGAGCGATGAACCTGCCGGAACTTTGCATCCGCCGACCGGTGATGACCACGCTGTTGATGGCGGCGTTGCTGGTGTTCGGCATCGCGGCCTACCCGCGCTTGCCAGTGAACGAATTGCCCAACGTGGATTTTCCCACCATCAGCATCTCGGCCAGCCTGCCCGGCGCCTCGCCCGAGACGATGGCCTCGGCGGTGGCCACGCCGCTGGAGGCGCAGCTGTCGACGATCGCCGGGATCAGCTCGATGACCTCGACCAGTGCGCTGGGGTCCACCTCGATCACGCTGACCTTCGAGCTTGATCGCAGCATCGACGGCGCCGCGCAGGACGTGCAGGCAGCGATCTCCGCCGCGCTGCGTGAGCTGCCGACCGAGATGCCGACGCCGCCGACGTTCCGCAAGGTCAATCCGGCCGATGCGCCGATCTACTTCCTCACCATGACCTCGGCCACGCTGCCGATGTCGCAAGTGGACGAATACGCCGAAACCGAGCTGGCGCAGCGCTTGTCGATGGTCGACGGGGTAGCCCAGGTCAATGTATATGGCTCGCAGAAATACGCGGTGCGGATCAGCCTGGACCCGGATCGGCTGGCCGCCGCGGGCATCGGCGTGGATCAGGTGCAGACCGCGATTGCCGACGCCAACGTCAACCGCGCCACCGGCTCGCTGTACGGCAGCCGGCAGTTGCTGCCGATCCGTAATCAGGGTCAGTTGATGCGCGCGCCGGCCTATAACCAGGTGGTGGTGGCCTACCGCAATGGCGCACCGGTGCGGCTGGGTGATGTCGGCCAGGCGCTGGACAGCGTGCAGAACGATCAGGTAGCCAGTTGGTACAACGGCGAGCGCACCATCGTGCTTGCGATCCAGCGGCAGCCGGGCGCCAATACGGTGGATACGGTGAGTCGGATCAAGGCCTTGCTGCCCGGGTTCAGCGCCGGCCTGCCGCCATCGGTCAAGCTCAATGTGCTGTACGACCGCTCCGAGTCGATCC
>JBEVMS010000057.1:0-7437 GCA_040508515.1 Dyella sp.
CGCGTTGCGCCATTGGCAGATCGGCCGCAAGCACCGCGCGGGAGATGGTGATCTGTTCGGATGGCTTGGCGTAAAAGCCCAGTGGCTCGGGGCCACGCGGCAGACCCGACAGCAGCGGCATGCCTTCGATCACCCGTCCGGCGATCGCAAGGTTGCGATCGAGCGCGCGCGGCGCTTGGCCGATCACCGCGTACAGCGAACTGCCGTTGCCGGTTTCCGGGCTGTTATCGCGCGCCACCCCAACCATGCCGTAGCAATGGGTCAGCCATTCCTGGCCGTTGGCCGGATCGCGCGCCACAGGAAAGCCTTCGCTGAGACCTACTTGCGGCGCGTAGACGTCGCCATCGGGCAGCGCGGTCCATTCCAGCTTGGGATCGATGCTGCGGGTGTACTCCGGGGGCACGGTCTTGTTGGCGCTGCCCAGCGAACGTAGCTTGCTTTTGTCGCCATCGTCGTTGTCGGCCGGATCGCCCCATTGGGTGACGAAGTTGTCCTGCACGCGCACAATCTTCAGGCCGTCGAAGTAGTGCTCACGCAGCAGTGTGCGGATATTGGCCGCGTGCAGCGGAGTGAAGTCCGGCGCCAGCTCGATCACTACGCGGCCGCTTGGCAGGTCCATGTAGATCAGGTTCTGCGGATCGGGCGTGCGCCATTCGGCGGCCGTGGATTTGGCCAGCAACTGCTTGGGTGTCAGCGTCGGTTTGGGCGTGTCGGCCTGCGTGCTCAGTGGCAGCAAGGCCAGCGCCAGCAAGCTAGCGAGTACGTGGCGTTGGAACATCGGTATCCCCTTCAATGGCGCTGACCCTGAAGGGGGCAAGGTAGCAGAGGGCTCAGCCATTGTGACGCGTCTGCCATCACACCGACGGTGGCGAAAGTCTGGCAAGGACGCAACCACGCCCTTGCCAGAGATGAGGCCTTACTTGGAACCCTTGTTCAGCGCTTCCAGTCCCGCGCTCTTGCACTTCGCTGCCGTGGTCAGCACCGGATTGCAGCGCACCGCGGCTTCACCAGGAAGGCCCACCGCGTAACCTTGCTCCGAGGGCTCATGCGCCGGGTAGTCGGTGCTGATCATTTGCGCGCCGCTGTTCAACACCACGTCACGACGCGTGCCATCGTTGTGGATGCCCTGGCCCTGGGCGGGATCGTCGGAGCGGGTACGCACCAGATAACCGCGCTGCACCAGCGCGTTGATTTCGTCGGCGCTGCACTCGTTGCATTCGGTGAACGCGGCATCCGGTGCGCCGGGCGTGGCATTGGTGAACATCAATCGCCCGCGCAAGCCGTCGTGTCCTTCCTGATAGACGCTCTCCACCTTGCGCTGATCGAGCAGGAAGACCACCTTGCCGCGCGCTTGGCCCAAGGTGGGCCAGCCACCGGCGCGCACCGCTTCGTCAAGCGTGGCGTGTTTGCCGCGCACGTCATCCGGGGTGACGATTTCGTTGCGCGGGAATACCGAGGCGATTTCCTGTTCCAACGCATCGAACGTGGCTGCGGTGAATTTTTCAGGAGTTACCGTGGGAATCTTGACCTGCAACGGGCTCTCCTTGGTTTCGACCAGGACGAACAGCGGTACGTGCCGTGGATTGGCCTGCGACCAGGCGCGAATTTCACGGAGGCACGCGGTGAACGGCTGGCAGACGCTACGCTGATCAAAACCCTGGATATGCATCACCTTGAAGCCGGGCTTCTCCCACGTGCCTGGTGCAGCCATCGGCGGATCGCTGGGGAGGCCATTGACGTCGATCAGATGATTGATCACCGGGTCGGCATACAAGCCACCCTGGCTGTCCGAAAAAACATCCAGCTCAATCTGGCGCACGCCATCATTGAATTGTTGCGTCAACGCAGGATGCCGGTAATCGATCGCGGCGAACTCCTTGGGCGCTTCCTTCAGCATCACCTTGGTGGCGCTGGGCGCAAAGCCGGCGTGGTAACTGTTGTGCGTACCAATCACTTGAAGCTGATTGATGCGCACCGCATCGCTATCGGCAAACGCGGCGGCGGACAGCGACAACAGCCCGGCGGCGAGCCATGGCAGCGCTTTATCGCGAGAGATGAGCATGGTGAAACTCCTTGGATAGTGAAGTCGCTGGGATCAACGCTTGCACAGCGAAAAATCGGCGTCGGACATCGACGGCGGCGGTGTGTGCGTGCCCCACGACGACGGATGCGGGCCCATCACCAGATGCAGCGTGGCGCCGTTGGCGATATCGCCGTGTCGGAACCATGCCTGCTCCAGCGGCTTGCCGTTGAGCGTGGCCGACTGCACGTAGCGATTGAGGTGATCCGGCGAAAGGTTCTCGGCGATGATTTTGAAGTGCTTGCCATGGCCCAGGTCGATATCCGCCTGCGGGAACGATGGCGTGCCGATCAAATAGACATCCTGGCCTGCGTTGGGATAGAAGCCCATTGATTGAAACGCGTACCAACTGGACATCGCGCCCGAATCGTCGTTGCCGGGAATGCCACCGCGTGTCTCGTTGAACGCCTTATGCAGGAAGTTGCTCACGCGGTCGGCGGTACGGTCGGGGCGGCCTGCCCAGAGGTACAAGTCGGGAAGCAGAAAGCCCGGTTCGTTGGTGACATCGAAGTGGAGGTTGTCGAACGTGGTGTCTAGGCGATGCACGAAGGCCTCGTCGCCGCCGGACATCGCCACCAGCTTGCGGACGTCCTGGGGCGCATACAACGAATACGTCCATAGATCGCCTTCGTAGTAGAAATCCGGCCAGGTGCCGCGCCGCACGAGGTATTGCGGTGCCCAGCTACCATCGGCATTACGTGGGCGAAGAAAGCCGTTGATGCCCTCCTGGACTTGCGTGGCATCCCACAGATTGGCCCAGTTGCCGGCATGCTGACTGTAGCGCTTGGCCTCCTGCGCATGGCCAAGGCCGCAAGCGAGTTCGGCGATGGCGAAATCGTCGTAGGCGTACTCGACCGTGCGCGAACCGGCGCGTTCGGTCGGCTGCGCGACATAGCCCAAGGTGTTGTACGTATCCAGGCCACCGCGACCTTCTTTGCGCGCATCGGCAGGTGCTACCTGGGCATCCTTGAGCATGGCCTGGAAGCCGGTGGCGTAATCGATTCCCTTCAGTCCCTTCACGTACGCATCGGCCACCAACACGTCGGCGTTGCTGCCGCCCTGCGTGCGCCCGTTGTCATTGCCGACGCGTGCGTCGGGCATGTAGCCGGCGTGGCGATACGTGTCGATCAGCGAACGCACGATGTCGCGCTGGCGGTCCGGTGCGATCAGGGTCAATAGCGGTCCCTGGCTGCGGAAGGTATCCCAGATGGCCTGGAAGTCATCGTAGTAAGGCTCTTTGGACGTCCATTTGGGATTTTCGCCGGTATGGTCCGACGGCATCATCATGGTGTGGAACAAGGCGGTGTAGAACATCCGACGCTCGACATCGCTGGCGCCCTGGATCTGGATGCGTCCCAGCGCCTGGTTCCATTGGGTTACCGCCGCCTGATGCACGGCGTCGAAGTCCCAGCCGTCGATCTCCTGCGTGAGGTTGCGATGCGCCTGAACCGGGCTGACGAAGGAAATGCCGACCTTGGCCTGGATGGCTTGTCCTGCCGTGACCTGGTAATCCAAGGAGGCGCCGATTGGCTGGCCATGCTCGACATGGGCCTGGCTGGCCTCGCTGAGTTGGTTGCCGGTCCAGGTGCGCGTCGCCTTGGCCGGGGTGTCGGTGATCATGTCGAAGTAGACGGCGTATTCGCCGCCTTCGTTCCAGCCGCCGATGTAGCGCCCCACGCCGACGATCTCATGCGGCGAAAGCACCGTGATCTCGCCACCCAGGAACCGCTGTGACTCCGCACCGGTACTTTTGTCCAGCAGATCCAGATCCATCGTGATGTGGGCCTCGCCGGCATCGGCAAAGGTGTAACGCTGCATGCCGACCCGGCGTGTGGCAGTCAGTTCGGCTTTGACGTGGTAGCGGGTCAGGTCGGTCGCGTAGTAGCCGGGACTGGCCTGCTCGTTGTCACGCGGCGAGTGAATATCGGTCGGTTGCAGTTCGCCGGTGCTCGGTGCGACGCGCAGGTTGTCGTACTTGCCCGACCCGCCGCTCAAATGCAGATGGCTAAAGCCGCGCACATCGCCGGTGCTCTGGAAGCCCTTGCGGTGGCCATAGTCGCGAAGATCCGGACCCAGCTTGACCATGCCGAACGGCACCGACGCGCCGACGAAGACCTCACCGAACCAGTCTTCGCCGATGAACGGGTTGACCTCGGCAACAGGCTCCTGCGCCTGCGTGCTCAGCGGTGCGCCTATCGTGATGCACGCCATGGCCAGCCGCAGTACGTGAGGGGCGCTTGTAACAAAACGTTTCATCGGGCGATCTCGTCTTCAGTCACAGGCTTAGAAGGTGTAGGTCAGCTGCAAGGTGTAGTTGCGCGCGGCCAGGTAATAGAACGTCGGGTTGGTGGCCGCGCCACTTCCCTGGATCGGCGTGCGATGGTTGAACAGGTTATTGGTCGACAGTTGCAGCCTCAGGTCAGACGCAAGGCGGTAGCCGATATTCAAGTTGGCGTAGTTGTAGGTCGGCAGGCGCGTATTGGGGTTGTAGGTTGCGCCGCTGGTTTCGCCGGTTCCGGTAAAGCGTGTGCCGACATACTTGATCAGGAACGAACCGTAGAGCGGGCCGTGGTCGTAGATGAAACCCACGTCGGCGGTGGCATTAGGCGCATTGGCGATTTGCAGATGCGTGGTTTTGGAGTAGGCGCTGTTGAGGCTGCCGTTGGCTGTAAAACTGAAGCCGGAGTCACCCAGAAGATGCGTGAACTCGCCCTCGATACCTTTGTAGATCACACCGCCCTGGTTCACGAACACGTCGATCAATGAGCCGCCCGGGCCGATCGGCTCCTCGACGCTGCTGACCAGATTGGCGAAGTCGATGTAGTACACGTCGATGTCCGCGACCGTGCGCGGCGTCTTCCACACCAGGCCCGCTTGATAGTTTGCGGTTTGCTGTGGGGCGACGTTGCTGCCGTCACCTTGCAGGATATTGACCTTGGGAGCCTGGAAACCCTCGGCCCACTGCGCATAGGCGGACAGGTTGGGGCTGATGCGATAATTGGCCGCCACCGCGCCGAGTGTTGTGCTGAAGTGTCCGGCGCCGCCCACGGGCAGAAAATTCGACACGCCTTCGAGCGTGCGGTCGAAGATGATCTGCTTGATGCCTGGCACGATGCTCAGATTTTCGATCGGCCGCCATTCCACCTCGACGTAACTCTGGGTCGTGTTGGTGTGTTGGCGGGTGTCGATGATGTTGGGGTCGGGCGCGCCGGTGAAGACGCGCGGCGTCATCGTCGAAAGATCGACGGTGACCTGGTCTTGATTCTGGTACGTGCGCTCCGCCCAGATGCCCGCGCGCAAGGTGCTGTCCAGCCAGCCACTGCCAACGTCTTTTTCAACCTTCAACATGTCGCCATAAGCGCGATAGACGCTGTCGTTGAGGGCGCCGGGGACGCCGCCCTGGGGTAGCAGTGACTGATTGGGCGTAGCGCCAAGCAGGTTGGTGCCACCGGGGCCGCTGTCGCGCAAACCGTACGTGTAGAACTTGTTGTCGAAGCGCCAGCTGCCGTAGTCACCCTGCAATTGCAGGTATTCGAAGTCAGCGTGGCGGTCATCGATGTTGTAATTGAAATAACCCTGCGAATCTGGGTCGTTGTTCAGACCGCCGAATTCCAGGCCGAAGCGGTTGGTCTGCGTGCGCGGCTGTGCGGTGAACGTGTTCCACTTCACCTGGTTGTAGTCGGCCGCCAGGGTCAGTGTGGTGCTGTCGCCCAGCGGCTGCTTGATCTTGATCAGCACGTTGTCTTGGCGGAAGCCGGCATAATCGAGAAGGCCATCGGATTCGAGGTGGCTGTAGTTGACCGAGGCCTGCGTGCCGATCTTGTTCATCGTGCCGGTATTGGCGGTGCCGGCAACCTGCCACGTGTCGCCGCTGCCGTACATCGTCGACAACTCGCCCGATGGCTTGTCGGTGGTCGGCGCCGAATACAGTGCAACGGTGCCGCCGAAGGTGGCATTGCCCAGATTGCTTGCCGTGCCAGGGCCGCGGTCGACGACCACCTTGTCCAGCGTCGGGGCAGGGAAAAAGGCCGTCGTGGCGTGACCGAACGCGCCCGGGTCACCAAACGGAATGCCGTCAAAAGTGACGTCGTATTCGCCGTCCTGGAAGCCGCGTACCGTCGCGCTTTTACTCGACAAGCCGGCGCCGTTGGGCGAGGCATTGACCGCGGATGGCGTCAATTCAAGCACCGCCAGGTAATCGGACTTGGGCGATGCGATGGTCTGGATATAGTTACGGTTCAAGACCGACTGCGGTTCGATTTCAGCCATGTTGCCTTGCGATGGCGCCAGCGCCGGAGCCGTCCCCGGCGGAGCCGCATTGGGATCGTCGACGGTGGCAGAGACAGAGATGCCCTGGAGATTGCTGGCGCTCTGAGCGTCGACACCGATCGCGGCGGTAAAAGCGGCCAAACCTAAACCCAAACGTATTGCGTGACGCATGAAGGTCGAGACTCCTGGCGGTAAGGGGCGCACGCTTGCCCGTAACGATTCGCTCTCGTCGAATTCGAAGGGTGCGTCAATGCCTTGGATTTCTGAGGGGTTTCAGAACAGTAATGAAAGCTACTGTTGCTAGATGACGATGGGTTGACGCGCAGATGACGCGTGCCGCAGTGCAGCGAGACATTCGCACATCGCCACGTTTACTAAAGGAACGTATGATTCCGATCGCATCTAAGCGTCATCGGCGGTCGCCAGGGACGAACACTCAAAGGACAGCACATGACTGACACAAAGCGTCGGACACGCCCAAGCGGCCGCACAATGAAAATTTCCCTAGATACCAAGCAGCATCCGGTGCAGCAGCGATCGGTGGAGACGTTCGAGTTGATTCTGGACGTCACTGCGCGCCTACTCGGCGAGGTCGGCGTGGAGCGCCTTTCGACTA
Source organism: Dyella sp. (assembly GCA_040508515.1). GTDB lineage: Bacteria > Pseudomonadota > Gammaproteobacteria > Xanthomonadales > Rhodanobacteraceae > JBEVMS01. Next base: position 6,966 of record JBEVMS010000057.1, read on the forward strand.
ACCTGATTTGCGCCAAGGCGGGTCTGTCGCCGCCGGCACTTTATCGCTACTTCCCCAATAAGTACGCCATCCTCAAAGAGCTCGGCGAGCGTCTTATGGCGCGCCAAAATGAGGCCTATCGCGCTTGGTTGGCGCAGGAAAAGGCGCTTGACTACGACGGCTCGCGCGATGCAACCACGCGCGGACTTCGCGATATGCAGGCGGCGATCAACGCCGCAACCTTGGCCTTTCCTGGTGCGGCGTGGATCATGCGCGCGCTGCGTGCGGTGCCGACCCTGCGGCACATCCGCCTGCAATCACACGATTCGGTGTCCGAAACCAGCTTTCAAGGACTGCGCGATCGCTTTCCGAATGCGCACGAGCAAGAGCTGCGATTTTCCATGCGCTTGTCCACCGAGTTGATGTACGCGGCCACTGAGATGGTGATCGACAATCCCCAGCTCGATGGCGACATGATCAATGCCGAAGTCGC
>JBEVMS010000103.1:0-25558 GCA_040508515.1 Dyella sp.
AACAGCTACAAGCGCCTGGTGCCGGGCTACGAAGCGCCGGTGATGCTGGCCTATTCGGCCCGCAACCGCTCGGCCAGCTGCCGCATTCCCTATGTGTCCAGCCCCAAGGGTCGGCGCATCGAGGTGCGCTTCCCCGATCCGGTGCAGTCGGGCTACCTGACTTTCACCGCGCTGATGATGGCCGGCCTGGACGGCATCCTCAACAAGATCGACCCGGGTGCGCCGGCCGACAAGGATCTGTACGACCTGCCGCCCGAAGAAGAGAAGAACATCCCGCAGGTGTGCTCCAGCCTGGACGCCGCGCTGGACGCGCTGGACAAGGACCGCGACTTCCTCAAGGCCGGCGGCGTGTTCACCGACGACTTCATCGATGCCTACATCGCCTTGAAGATGCAGGAAGTGACCCGTTACCGCGCCAGCACCCATCCGCTGGAATTCCAGATGTACTACGCGATCTGATCGCGCGGGCACTACTGGATTGAACCGAAACGGGCGCCACGGCGCCCGTTTCCTTTGGCGCCGAACGCGCCCCAAGCCGAGAAAAGCGACGATGGCGATTGCACCGCGCGGCGGCGCTGCCGATGATGCGGCCATGAGCGAGATGGCCTGGCGCCAGCATGCCGAGCAGATGAGCACCGGGCTGGCCCTGGTCGACACGCGCTTGTGCCTGCAGTGGCTCAACGCCGCCTGCGCCGAACTGCTGGATGTGGGCCCGCGCAGCGCGGTCGGTCAGCCGCTGGCGCAGCTGTTGCGCGATCCGCCGCTGCTGGCGCAGATCGAGCGCGCGCTGCGTGAGCGACGGGCGCTACAACTGCGCGCGGTCAGCCTGACCTCACTGCGCGGGCAGACCACGCGGGTGGACATCGCCCTGCAACCAGTCGAACCGGACGTCTTGCTGCTGGAAGTGCACGCGCTGGCGGCGCCCGCCGCGGTGGCTACGCCGCTGTCGGCGACCTTGCGCGGTTTCGCGCATGAGGTGAAAAACCCGCTGGCCGGTCTGCGTGGCGCGGCGCAGTTGCTGCAGCGGCGCGTCGGCGACGAAGATCTGGCGATGCTGGCCGGCCTGGTCATCGCCGAGGCCGACCGGCTGACCGCGCTGGCCAATCGTTTGCTGCATCACGAAGGCGGCGGCGCGCGCTGGACCAGCGTCAATCTGCATGAGCTGCTGGAGCGATTGTCCGGATTGCTCCAGGCCGAACCGGCGGCGCCGCAGTTGCGCCACGACTACGACCCCAGCCTGCCCGACGTGCAGGGCGATCCGGACCGCTTGCAGCAAGTGCTGCTCAATCTGGCACGCAACGCGATCGAGGCGGGCGCGCGCACCGTGACGTTGCGCACGCGGGTCGAGCACGGCATCCGCATGGGCGAGCGCACCGTGCGCACTGCGCTACGCGTGGACCTGATCGACGACGGCGCCGGCGTGCCCGAGGCGTTACGCGACAATCTGTTCCAGCCGCTGGTTTCCGGCCGCGCCGATGGCAGCGGGCTGGGCCTGGCGCTCTCGCGCGAGATCGCCCGCGAGCACGGCGGCGAACTGCGCTACACGAGCCGCGCCGGCGAGACGGTATTCTCGCTGTATCTGCCACTGCTGCAGCACGACTGATGGCAGGCATCACCCGGAATTTCGCATGAGCGGCAACGACATCTGGATTGTGGACGACGATCGCGGCGTGCGCTTCGTACTGGCCGAAGCGCTGCGCGACGCTGGACATGCGGTGCGCGAATTCGGCGATGGCGAAAGCGTGCTGGAGGCGCTGGCCCAGGCGCAGCCGCGGCTGGTGCTGACCGATGTGCGCATGCCCGGCGCCGGCGGCCTGCAACTGCTGGCCGAACTGAAGCGGCGCGGCATCGGCCCGGTGCTCGTGATGAGCGCCTACACCGATGTGGCGACCACCGCGGCGGCCTACCGCGCCGATGCGGTCGATTACCTGGCCAAGCCGTTCGACTTGGACCAGGCAGTCGCCGCCGTCGAACGCGCGCTGGCGGTGCAACCGGCGCCGCCGCCGGTGTCTGGCGAAGCGCCCGGGCATGCTTTGCTGGGCGAGAGCGCGCCGATGCGCGAGGTGTTCCGGTTGATCGGCCGGGTCGCCGCCAGCGATCTGAACGTGCTGGTCACCGGCGAAACCGGCACCGGCAAGGAGCTGGTGGCGCGCGCGCTGCACGAGGAAAGCGCGCGGCGCGACAAGCCCTTCGTGGCGCTCAACACCGCGGCGATCCCTTCCGAGCTGCTGGAAAGCGAGTTGTTTGGCCACGAGGCCGGTGCGTTCACCGGCGCGGCGCGGCGCGTAGCCGGACGCTTCGAGCAGGCCGAGGGCGGCACGCTGTTCCTGGACGAAATCGGCGACATGCCGCTGGTACTGCAGACGCGTCTGCTGCGCGTGCTGGCCGGCGGCGAGTTCTATCGGGTCGGCGGGCGCGAGCTGATTCGCGGCAACGTGCGCATCATCGCCGCCACCCATCAGGATCTGGACGCGCGGGTCGCCGCCGGACAATTCCGCGCCGACCTCAAGCATCGGCTGGACGTGGTGCGCATCGAGCTGCCGCCGCTGCGCGCGCGGCGCGCCGATATCCCACTGCTGGCGCGGCATTTCCTGGCCGCCGCGGCGCACGAATTGAAACTGCCGCCCAAGCGCTTCGCCAAGGCGGCGCTGCAGGCGATCGAGCAGCTGGATTTCCCCGGCAATGTGCGCGAGCTGGAGAACCTCTGCCGCCGGCTGGCGGTGATCGCGCCGGGGCATGAAATCCTGCCCGGCGATCTGGGTCATGCGGTGCCGTCCACGCCCGCCGCTGGCGATTGGACCGAAGCGTTGGGCGAATGGGCCGCACGCGCGCTGGCCGCCGGTGAAACACAGATCCATGCGCGTGCGCGGGCGGCACTGGATCAGACCCTGCTGCAAGCCGCCTTGCTCGCTCACGATGGCCACCGCCAGCAGGCCGCGCTGGCGCTGGGCGTGGGCCGTAATACCTTGACCCGCAAGCTGGGTACGTCGCGCCAGCGCCGATCCTGAGCTTCCGCATGCCGATCAGCCGACCACCCCGATCAATCCACCCCGACAGCGCATCGCGCATGCGCAACGCCACCGTGACCTGCATGCTGGGCATCTCGCGCCAGCGCCGTCCCTGAGCTTTCTCAATGACCGATCAGTCCACTCCGATGAGCGCACCGCGCGTGCGCGACGCCAGCCCCGCCGACCAGCCCGCGCTGGTGCAATGGAACCAGGCGATGGCCTGGGAAACCGAGCACAAGGCGCTCGATCCCGAGGTGCTGACGCGCGGGGTGGCGGCGGTGTTGGTCGATCCGCGGCGCGGCTTTTACCTGATCGCCGAGCGCGCCGACGAAGCGGTGGGGTGCCTGATGGTCACCTACGAGTGGAGCGATTGGCGCGCCGGCGATTTCTGGTGGATCCAGAGCGTCTACGTGGCGCCCGCGGCGCGGCGCGGCGGTGTGTTCCGCGCGCTCTACGCCGAGGTGGCGCAGCGCGCCCAGCGCGCCGGCGCGGTCGGTCTGCGCTTGTATGTGGAGAGCGACAACCAGCGCGCACAGGCGACCTACGCACAACTGGGCATGGCCGCCTGCCATTACCTGATGTACGAACAGGGCTTCTGAGCGATCGGCTCAAGCCTCACGCCTGTGCGGCACGTGCGGCAAACGGGTGTCGTTGTACCGGGTCGCATGGTTTACGTCGCGGCGATGCTGACCGGACGATCGCGATGGACCGCAGGCCATTGCATTCTTGCCTTACGGCAGGCCTGCGGAGTCCGGCCGCGTCGCGAGCGGTGGCCGGTGCATCTGCGTCGGCGCGGATTGGCGTGCGTCAGCCGATGCGCGCCGGTAGCGGAGCGCGCCGCGCATCGCCTCACTTGCAGTGGAGTGCAGCGGTTCGGTCGGCACGCCCCGCTGCCCGGCATCCAGCAGGATGCGGCCTAAAAGGTGGGCGGTTCGGCGGCGCGGCCGTGGCGGGCGGTCAGCGTGGCGAGCAGCAGCCCGAGCCTTTGTGGCGCGTACGGGATAAAGCATGCGCAGCCGATGTGCGCCGAGTCCGGCGCGCGCCACACGCCGCTCGCCACCAGCCACGAGGTAGTTCAGTGCAGCGGTTCGGTCGGCACGCTCAACTGCCCGCGCGCATCCAGCACGATGCGGCCTAAGGTGTGCAGTTCGGCGGCGCTGCCGTAGCGGGCAGTCAGGGTGGCGAGTAGCAGCCCGAGCGTCTGCGGCGCCAGCGGATAAGCATGCGCCAGCAGATGCGCGCCGGCACCGGCACGCTGCGCCACGCTGATCGCCACCACGCCCAGGCCGGGCGCTTCGTGGGCGAACAACTGCGGCGGCTCCAGCGTATCGCGCGGTTCGGCCAGGGTTTCCAGCAAGGTGCCGGCCGGGAATTCGGCGGGCGCGGCGTCCTGCAATTGCAGCGGCACTCCATGCGCTTGCGCCAGTGCGGCGTACTGGCGCAGTTCGAAGAGGATTCCCGCCAGCTCGTGCGGGCGTTGTTCCAGCGGTCCGCGTTGTTCGGCCAGCCAGGCCGCCGGGCCGGGCACATGCAGCTTGCCCTCGGCGTAGCGCAGCGGCAGGCCGCGCGCGCTCAGGCTTGATTCGCTGCGGTACGGGGTCAGCAAGGCCGCTTCCAGCAGCGTCCACAACGGCGCCAGGTTGACGTGCTCGTACTGCACGCAGGTCAGCGCCAGCAGGTCGTTGCGACTGAGGTAGCGCGCGTGTTCGAGCGTGATGCCGAGCTGGCGCATCAGCCAGTCCGCGGTGCGCGCGCCGGCTTCGCCGCGGCCGACCAGTTCAACTTCCATTCGCTCGGCCAGTTCCTCGGCCAGTTCGGCCGGCGCCAGCAGGCTCAGCGCCACCAGGCGCATCGGGCCGTCGGCGTAGGTCGGGTCCGGTTGCAGCGGCTGCGCGGGCATGCGGCCTTCGTGACTGCCGAACGCGACCACGTTTTCCAGATGCCCACGCGGCACCCGGCGGGCCAGTTCGTCCAACGTCGCCCAGACCGGAAATCCCGGACGCAGCAGTTCAACCGTATCGAACAACGCGCCGGCCACCCCCAGCCGCGCCTGCGCCACCGCCGGCAGCAACGCGTGTAGATCGGTGGCGATCAGCGCGGCCAGTTCGGCCGCCTGGTCGCGGCTCAAGGTCAGTTGCGACGGCACCTCGCCGGCAGCCAATTCCAGCGCCAGCACGGCGGGTAGGGCGACCAGGGTCTGCGCTTCCATGAGGGCTTTCCGAACGGCAAAGAACTGCGATTCTAGCATTCGCCCGGATGGGCTTTCGCCTCGAAGCTGCGCGGGTTAGCCTTGGAAGCTCAAGCTCGTATCGGATCAGCCAGGACATGGAAAACACGCTCAAGCGCGTCGGTGTGATCGGTGGCGTACGCATTCCCTTCTGTCGCAACAACACCGCCTATGCCGACGTGGGCAACTTCGGCATGTCGGTCAAGGTACTCGGCACCCTGGTCGAGCGCTTCGGTTTGCATGGAGTGGAACTGGGCGAAGTGGCGATGGGCGCGGTGATCAAGCACGCCGCCGACTGGAACCTGGCGCGCGAGGCGCTGCTGAGCTCGGGACTGGCGCCGACCACGCCGGGGATCACCACCGCACGCGCCTGCGGCACCTCGCTGGATAACGCCATTGCGATCGCCAACAAGATCGCCACCGGGCAGATTCAGGCCGGTATCGCCGGCGGTTCGGACACCACCAGCGATGTGCCCATCGTGCTGGGCGAGCGCCTGCGCAAGCGGCTGCTGGCGGTCAATCGCGCCAAACGCCTGCCCGATCGCCTGCGCACCGCGTTCAAAGGGTTTTCGCTGAAAGAACTCAAGCCGGCGTTTCCCGGCGTGGCCGAGCCGCGCACCGGCAAGTCGATGGGCCAGCACTGCGAGCAGATGGCCAAGGAATGGAAGATCAGCCGCCAGGCGCAGGATCAACTGGCCCTGGACAGCCACCGCAAGCTGGCCGCCGCCTACGAGGCGGGTTTCTTCGACGATCTGGTGGTGCCCTTTCGCGTGCTTAAACGCGATGGTTTTCTGCGGCCTGACGCCAGCCTGGAAAAACTCGGCGCGCTGAAACCGGCCTTCGACCGCAGCTCCGGCCACGGCACGCTGACCGCGGGCAACTCCACGGGCTTGTCCGACGGCGCCGCGGCGGTGTTGCTGGGCACCGACGAATGGGCGGCCAGTCGGGGGTTGACGGTGCAGGCCTACCTCACGCATGCGGAGGTTTCGGCGGTGGATTTCGTGCACGGCGAGGGTTTGCTGATGGCGCCCACGGTGGCGCTGCCGCGCATGCTCGACCGCGCCGGATTGAGCCTGCAGGACTTCGATTTCTACGAGATCCACGAGGCGTTCGCCGCGCAGGTGCTGTGCACCTTGCGCGCCTGGGAAAGCGAGGATTACTGCCGCAACCGGCTAGGCAAGTCCGCCGCGCTGGGCGCCATTGATCCGGCCAAGCTCAACGTCAACGGCTCCAGCTTGGCGACCGGCCATCCCTTCGCCGCCACCGGCGCGCGCCTCGTCGCCTCGCTGGCCAAACTGTTGCAGCAGAAAGGCTCCGGCCGCGGCTTGATCTCGATCTGCACCGCCGGCGGGATGGGCGTTACCGCGATTCTCGAGCGGCCCTAGCGCCGGCATGCCACGCTTGCGCACCACCATGGTGTTGAGCGTGCTGCTGCTGGGGGCCGGCGTGGCTGGCACCGCGTGGCTCAGTGTGTTGAGCGAGGGGCCGCACCGCGTGGCTGGCGCGGGTGCGACGCAGACGCCGCGGACCCTGGCGCCCGTGCAGACACCCCCACGCGCGGCCACACCGAGGGCGTTGTCGCCGCGGGCATCCACCCGCACCACGGCGGCTGCCGTGGCGCATCCTGCGTCGCCGTCGTCGCCGTCGCCACTTGCCCCCGCACCCGCACCCGCACCCGCACCCGCACCCGAGCTGGCACCCGAGCTGGCACCCGAGCTGGCACTCAGCGCGCCGGCCGACGCGGCGCCGCTGAACCTGCGACCGGTGCATTCGCCGATGCGGGCGATGCCGTATCGGCAGCTGCGCGAGCATCGCCGCGGCGCGTTGGCTTTAAGGGTCAGCATCGATGGCGCCGGCCGCGTGCGGCATGCGGCGCTGCATGATTCCAGTGGCGATGCGGTGCTGGACGACTACGCGCTGGCCAGCGTCTATGCCTGGCGCTTCGCGGTGCCGGCGGGGCACGCCGAGGGCGCGGACGGCGAAGTGACGCTGCGCTTCACCGACAGCACCGACGCCCGCCAAGCCGAACGGCGCTGAGCTACAGAATGCCCTTGACCCCGGCGCCGAACGCGGTGATCAGGCGGGTGTAGATCAGCTTGGGCGACAGCGCCACCTCGGGGAAGTCGCCGACCGGCTGATAGCAGCGAAAAAACGCCGGATCGTCCGGTCGCAGCGGCCCACAACCGGGTTTGAGCTGGTAGCTGGTGGCGTAGCGGAACGGCCACAGGTCGAAGATCGGCAGCTTCTCGGAGACATCGCCGATCACCTCGTTGAGGTCGGTCAGCAGCGGCACCGCCGCATGGCGTGGGGCGATCACCCAGGCGTTTTCCGGCTGCGTGTCGCGCAGGATCGACTGCCGCAAGCGGTTGGCGAAGCGCCGGTCGTAGACGATCACCCCCGCCTCGGTGTTGTAGTGATCGGAGCGCGGGTCGAAATTGTGCGAGCCGACCATCGCGAAATAATCGTCCACCACGATCGACTTGGCGTGCAGCCCGAAGCGGCGCCCGGCGCTGGTCAGCGGCGCCGGGCGGTTGCCCTTGCTGCCCAGCAGGCTGTGCCGCTCGGTGCCGGGCAGGTGCGCCGCGGCGTTGTTTCCGCCCGCTACCGTGCCGCCGCCGGCGTCGAAGACACGTTGGCCTGGGGCGCTGTCGCCCGCCTCGGCGGCTGCTTGGATCGGTTCCTCCACGGGCGCCGAGTCGATCCATTCCAGGCTGGAACGTGCGTTGGCGGCCACGGCGCTGACCGCGCGCGGCTTGAGCTCGTAGATCTCAAAGCCGTAGTTCTTGAGGTAGCGCTTGCGATGCTTGTAGGACAGCGCATACACCGCGAACGCGTCGGTGGAAGCCAGCGAATTGGTTGACACCACGATGCGCGGCGGCGGGGTTTTCTGGCGCAATCGCTCGAAGATTTTCTGCGCGCGCCGGCTCATCACCAGGTAGGGTGTCTGCAGCAGCACCTCGCTCTTGGCGCCGGCGACCATGCGCATCAGGTGGTGGGTGAACTCCAGCGCATTGCGCTTGCTCGGGTCTTCCGTTTTAGCCGGCAAGTCGCTGTAGAAGTCCACCTGGCCGGTGGTCAGCAGGCTGGCATCGAGCAACTGCGATTGCAGCCAATCGGGGTCTTGCGCCTCCTGCTGCACGCGCGCCACGCGCGCCGGTTGGTCGTATTGCGCTTCCCAGCGCGAGGGTGGCTGCTGATCGCGCCGGATCTGCCGGTTGACGTCGCGCAGGTGGGTCAGCGCCACCGCGCGTTTGTGCCGCCAGAATTGGTCGAAGCTGGCAGCCATCGCCTGCGCGGCCGGACCGCCGACCATCACGTCGCGGTCGACATAATCGAAGTCGTCGTCCCAGTCGAAATAGCGGTTCTGATAATTGCGCCCACCGGTAATGCCGATCGCCTCGTCGATGACGATCACCTTGTTGTGCATGCGCTGGTTAAAGCGCATGAAGCAGCACACGATGCCGGCGGCGAATTCCAGCGGCGGCGTATGCGCGTTGTGGAAGGTTGGGTTGTAGAGCTTGATCTGGAAGTTGGTGTGCACGCGGGCCAGCCGGTCGAGCAGCACCGGGTCGCTGAAGGAGAATAACTGGTCGGCCAGGATGCGCACCTGCACCCCGCGTTGGGCGGCGCGGATCAACTCGTCGAGCATCAGCTTGCCGAGGTCGTCCTGGTCCCAGATATAGGTCTGCACGTCGATCGTGTGCCGGGCAGCGCGGATCAGATTGATGCGCGCCACGATCGCCGCCTCGCTGTCGTCCAGCAAGGTCACCACATGCTGCGGCTGCTCGGGCGTGGAGGCGGCCAGCGCCGTGTCGGCCGCCTGTAGCAGCGGCGACGGTTCGGCGCAGTGGTCAGCGCGCGTGCAATCGAGCTGGTGGGGCGTGGTTTGCGCAATCAGCGTGTCGGCATGACGAATCTGCGCATGCGACAGCGTGCAGCCCTGCAACAGGGCCGTGGGTAGCAGGGCGAGGACAAGCAGCCAGCGTAGGCGCATGGGGGGATGATACGGGGGTTGGCCGTCGAACTCATCTAAAACGCGTCATCGCGTCGCTGGCGGGGCGCAGTTTGCGCGGGGGCCGCTCTCAGCGCGAACGGTGGGTGGTTGTCGCCGGCGCGCTGGAGCCACTCGGCTGCTCCGGGCGCAGGGCGATTTCCAGGTCCAGGTCCACGCGGTCGGACAATGCGGTACGGTGGCCGAGCATGCCGAAGTCGCTACGCTGCAGGCTGCCGTTGAGGTTGATCACGCAGGCTTGCAGGGTAGCCTGGCAGGGCGACGCGGAAGGCTGGATCTCAAAGCGTACGTTATGGCTGATCCCGCGGATGGTTAGCGCGCCGTCCAGCGCGCCGCCCTGCTCGAAAAGCGTGAGAGGGATCGGCATGGAACGGAAATAGATCGTCGGGTAATGCTCGGCATCGAAGAATTCCGGCGCCATCACCCAGCGCCGGAAGCGCTCCGAATCCATCTGGATGCTGGCCACTGTGATGCGCGCTTGCACCTGGGCCTCATGTTGCGGATTGAGGGTGACCTCGCCGTCGATATGCTCGAAGCGCCCTTCGACTTTTCTCAGCCACAGCAGGCGCACGCCGAAATCCACGTGCGAATGGCTGTCGTCGATACGCATGTCGGCGCCCATCGCCGGTCCGGCGATGGCCAGTCCTAGCGATAGCGCGAGATACAGCGCCCGCTTCACGGCGACCAGAAGGCATCCAGGCGAGCATTGCCCGGTTCCAGTGCGCCGGACAGATGCAGCACCGCCAGCCCAGCCGGTGGCATGCCGCGGAACTCTTCCGAGCGTCCCTCCACCAGCAGTGCGACCAGCCGCTCGATGCCGGGGTTGTGCCCGACCAGCATCACCGTGCCGGCGTCTTCGTGTTGGTCCAGCAGGGCCAGCAGTTGGCCCGGCGAGGCTTCGTAGATGTCCTCGAACAGTTGCAGTTCGGGCTGGCCCAGCGCGGTCAGGGCCAATTGCGCGGTGCTGCGCGTGCGCGCGGCCGGCGAGCACAGCACGCGGTCGGGTTTGAGTCTGTGCGCGGCCAACCACTGACCGGCCGCCCTGGCTTCCTGCTCGCCACGCTCGCTCAGCGGACGGCCTTGATCGGCGTGATCGGCCTGTGCGGGCAAGGCTTCGGCGTGACGTAGCAGGATCAGTTCGTGCATGACGGTCTCCGGGGGACGGGCGGGGTGTGCTGCATTCAACGCTGACGCTTGATCCAGCGCAAGAGTGGGTTCCAGTCCTGCTGCTGGTTGCGAACCTGCTCGGAGTGGTAATCGAAGATGCCTTTACCCAGCCCGCTCAGCAGCACGTAGGCCTGGCTGTCGCGCAGTTGCGCGGCGAGTGGAAACGGCGCGTGTTCGGCCAGCTCCGCCAGTGCATCCTGGCTGGCGTGGGTCCACGGTTTGAGCCGATTGCCGACCAGCGCCACCGGCAGCTTGCCGCGGCGAATGCGCGTCACGCCGCGCAGGCGCGCAAGAAAATCCAGCGTGGCGTCGAGGTCGAAGCGCGAGGGTAGTACCGGCACCAGCAGCACGTCGGCGCGTTCCAGGTAGGGTTCCAGTTCGCGGTCGCTGACACCGGCGGGAGTGTCGATCAGCACCCGCTGCAAGGTTGCGGGTAGGTGATCCAGTACGCGTCGACTGCCTTCGACGCCCAGCACCGGCGGCACGTGTTCGGGCCGCCGCCGCGCCCAGCGCAGGCTGGAAGCTTGCCGATCACCATCGACGATGGCGGTCTGCTTGCCTTGCTGCGCCCAATGCGAGGCCAGTTGCGTGACCAGCGTGGTTTTGCCGCACCCGCCCTTGCTGCTTGCCACCAGCACAGTAAGCATCGGTCCGATTCCCGCCATGAGGTGGCCCAAGGTTACATGAGCCGCTGCCTGCATCGGGCGCGGCCCGCGGTGTCGGCGCGGCCCGGCTTTGGGGGTGTGCTGGTACATGGGTGTCGGCGGTGCCGGCATGTCGCTCAGCCGGGCTGGCTCGGCTGCCAGTTGGCGGGGGCATCGGTGGCGATACCGTTGTCGTGCAAGGCGGCCAGCAGCATGCTCATCTCGGTGCCGCCGCTGCGCGCCAGCGCCAGAATGTGCTGGGCCAGCGCTTTATCGTTTTGCGCGCGTGCGGTAAGCCGCGAGAAATTCTGCACCTGCCAGACCAGATTGAGCCGGGCGCGCTGGGCATCCCGTTGCTGCGTCGGATCGTCCGCCAAGACCTCGCGCAGGTGCAGGCCCAGCGAACGCCCCAATGGACTGGAACCCCACTCCAGCAGCTTGCCCAGGGCCAGGCAATCGGTTTTGGTCGAGGCGTTGTCCTTGCCGCCTTCGCACAACTGGGCGACCGCTTGCAGCGCCGGCTGCGGCTGGCTGCTGGCTATCCCCAGCACCATCATTGTCTGCATGCCGGCGGCTCCGGACGCGGCGGCCGGGTCGAGCGTGGCCGGCGGCGGTGGCAATACGCTGACATTGGATGCCAGCGCCTTGAGGCTGATCCCGGTGTAATCGTCGTACAGCTTGGCGGCGGCGGCCTGATGCAGATCCTCGCGCGCCGCTTGGTGGTTGGCGTTGCGCGCGTCGAGGCCCAGCTTGAGCATCCAGTAGGCGGCGTTGTCGGCGGCCAAACTACCGAGCTTGTTCAGCGCGGCGGGGTTGGGGCAGGCGTCGGCCTGGGCGTCGCAATCGGTCAGTTGCACCCACCACTGCGCGGGGCCGGCGCCCTCGGCGGCGCTGGCGCGGCCGATCAGCTTGTGGAAGCTGTTGACCTGCGATTGGTCGGGCAAGGTGCGCGCCAGCAACGCGGCGGCCAGCAGGCTCTGCGCATCGGCGCTGGGCGAGAGCACGCTGACCAGGTCGCGCTGAAACGCCAACAGCGCCTTGTTGCGCGCCTGTGTCTGGCCGGGCTGCTGTGACGGTGCCTTGGCCGCCAGCGCCAAGCCGCCCGACAGCGCCAGCGCGCAGCCCAGCGCCAAGGTAAAGGATCGCACTGCGCGCATCGCGTTCTCCAGGCCTGAAAAGCCGTCAGCATAACGATTGAAAATTAAGCCTGCCTGTCCATCGAACGTCGCCGCCGGGGCGACACGGAGCGGGCTTGCTAGGATGACCAACGCGCCGCGCGGATGTCGCCCGGCCCTACATCACATCCTGCAACGACCGGGAGATCGCTTGTGGATCCATTTTTGAATTTCGCCGGTGGCCAGGCGCCGTGGTTTGTCGGCTGGGGTACCTTGGCCTTGATCAATGCCGGACTGGCCCAGGGCAAGAACCGCAGCGGCCTGTTGTGGTTTGTGCTGTCGCTGCCGTTCGGACCGTTGGCAACCTTGGTGTTGGTGTTGCTGCCGCGGGTCAAGACCACCTTGTTCTGAGTTACCGCTGGCCCAAACGCCAACGGGCCGCGCGAGGCGGCCCGTGGCGGGATGCGGGTTGAGCGCGTAGGCTTATTCGCCCAGCGCCTCACGCATGAACTCCGGCTGCGCCAGCGCGCCCTTGTGCACGTCGGCGTTGTAGTAGCGGGTGGGGAAGTTCTTGCTGATCGCGCCGCGCTCGCGGAAGCCTGCCAGATCGCCGCCCTTGCGCGCCATCGTGCAGCTCCACCAGCCGGTCGGGTAGCACGGCTGCGGGAACGGCAGCGTGCGCACGGCGGCGAAGCCGGTGGTGCGCATCGCCGAGCGCATCGACTTGATCAGCTCGATGTGCGCGATCGGCGACTCGCTCTGCTGCACCAGCAGGCCGCCATGGCGCAGCGCCTTGTAGCAGCTGGCGTAAAAGGCGGCGTTGAACAGCCCTTCGGCCGGGCCGACCGGATCGGTCGAGTCGACGATGATCAGATCCAGCGACTCGGGCTCCGCTTCGGCCATGTACTTGATGCCGTCGATGAACAGCAGCTCGGCGCGCGGGTCGTTGTTGGCCTCGCACAACTCGGGGAAATACTGCTCGGCCAGACGGGTGACGCGCTCGTCGATTTCCACCTGCACCGCGTGCTCGACTTCCTCGTGCTTGAGCACTTCGCGCAAGGTGCCGCAGTCACCGCCGCCGATGATCACCACGCGCTTGGCGCGGGCGTGGGTGAACAGCGCCGGGTGGGTCATCATCTCGTGATAGAGGAAGTTGTCGCGGCTGGTCAGCATCACGCAGCCGTCGATCACCATCAGGTTGCCCCAGTCGGTGGTCTGGTAGATCTCGATGGTCTGGAACGGGGTCTTTTCCGCGTGCAGCAGCTTTTCGACGCGGTAACCGATAGAAGAGCCCGAAGCCTGGTGGGCTTCGGTAAACCAGCTGAGCTGCGACATGACCTGTTCCTGACGACGCGCGTTGAAGAGATAAGCGGCTGATTGTAGCCGCATCGGTGGGGCTCGTGCCGCATCGCAAAGGTCGCGGCTAAAGCACATTGTCACAGCGGCCCGTTACACTAGGCGCTTGGCCTTGCGTTGCGTGTGTGTGCGTCGACCGGCCGACAAGCCCAACCGGCCCCGCGGCGTGCGAGGCTTCCGGCCGGCGGGCTTCGTGTTTCGTCAAGGCTCGCCGCTGCGACGACATCATCCGTTTACACAAGGAGATCTCCGTCTCATGGCGAAGCATTGGAACATCGACGCGGCGCGCCACACCTACGCGGTGCCGCATTGGGGCGACGGCTACGTCGACATCAACCCGGCCGGGCAGATCGTGATACGCCCACAAGGCCCGGACGGTCCGGCGCTGTCGCTGCCGCAGATCGTGCAGCGCGCCTGCGCCGAAGGGCTGCGGCTGCCGTTGCTGGTGCGTTTTCCGGACATCCTGGCCGACCGGTTGGCGCGTTTGCAGGGCGCGTTCGCTAAGGCGATCGAGGATTTTTCCTATGCCGGCGGCTATACCGCGGTGTATCCGATCAAGGTCAACCAGCAGCGCAGCGTGGCCGGCGAATTGGCCGCGGCCGGCGGCGCGGGCTTCGGCCTGGAAGCGGGCTCCAAGCCTGAGCTGATGGCGGTGCTGGCGCTGGCCAAGCCCGGCTCGATCGTGATCTGCAACGGCTACAAGGATCGCGAATACGTGCGCCTGGCGCTGATCGGCAACAAGCTGGGTCTGCGCGTGCACATCGTGATCGAAAAGCTCTCCGAGCTTGATCACGTGTTCGCCGAGGCCAAGGCGCTGGGCGTGGAGCCGCTGCTGGGCATGCGCGTGCGGCTGGCCTCGATCGGTGCCGGCAAGTGGCAAAACACCGGCGGCGACAAGGGCAAGTTCGGCCTCTCGCCCAGCCAGGTGCTGAGCCTGATCGCGCGGCTAGACGCGGCCGGACTCAAGCACACTTTGCAGTTGCAGCACTTCCACATGGGCTCGCAGATTTCCAACGTGCGCGACATCGCGGCCGGCATGCGCGAGGCGACCCGCTATTTCATCGAGCTTAAGCGCCTGGGCGTGCCGCTGGGCATCGTCGATGTCGGCGGCGGGCTGGGCGTGGATTACGAAGGCTCGCGCTCGCGCAGCCACAACTCGATCAATTACTCGATCGAGCAGTATGCCTCCACCATCGTGCAGTCGCTGGCCGAAGCGGTTGCCGCCGAGGGCCTGGCCGCGCCGCATATCCTCACCGAGGCCGGCCGCGCGATGACCGCCCATCACGCGGTGATGGTCACCAACGTGACCGAGGTCGAGCCGGTGCCGCCCGGCGTGATCGCCCCGGCGCGCATGGAGGAAGCGTCGGTGCTGCGCCATCTGCGCGAGGTGCACGCCGAGCTGGACGAGCGCCCGCCGCTGGAGCTGTTTCACGAGGCGCAGCATCACCTGGCCGAAGGACAGGCGCTGTATGCGCTCGGTCAGCTCAGCCTGGCCGACCGCGCGCAGCTGGACGATCTCTACTACGCGATCGCCGGCGCGGTGCGCGCGCGTCTGTTGCCGGCCGAGCGCTCGCACCGGCAGGCGCTGGACGAGCTGGACGAGAAGCTGGTCGACAAATACTTCGTCAATTTCTCGGTGTTCGAGTCGGTGCCGGATATCTGGGCGATCGATCAGATTTTTCCAATCGCGCCGATCGCGCGGCTGGACGAAGAGCCGACGCGGCGCGGTGTTATCGTCGATCTGACCTGCGATTCGGACGGCCGTATCGACCATTACGTGGATGCCGACGGGGTGGATGTCAGCCTGCCGCTGCACGCGTTGCGCGAGGGCGAAAGCTACCGGCTGGGCATCTTCATGGTCGGCGCCTACCAGGAGACGCTGGGCGACATCCACAACCTGTTCGGCGACACTGACGCGGTCAACGTGCGGGTGCAGGGCGACGGCTACGTGTTTGCGCACAAGCGCAGCGGCGACACTACCGATCTGATGCTCGATTACGTCGGCTACGACCTGGCCGCGTTGCGCCAGTCCTACCGCGCGCGCATCGCCGCGGCCGGCATCGACGACGCACTCGGCGCGCAGCTGTTCGCGGCGCTCGATGGCGGTCTCACCGGTTACACCTACCTGGCCGAGGAAGGTCGCTGAGTCTGGCGGCGGTTCGCGGTTGGCTACTTTGATGACGGCGCGTAAGGAGTGCTAGGCATGGCAAGTCTCGACGGCAAGGTGGCGCTGATCACCGGCGCGGCCAGCGGTATCGGCAAGGCGATCGCGGAAACCTACGCTCGCGAGGGCGCCAGCGTGGCGATCGCCGATCTCAACCAGGGCGCCGCCGACGCGGTCGCCGCGGCGATCAACGCCGCCGGCGGCAAGGCGATCGGCATCGCGATGGACGTCACCGACGAGGCCGCAGTCAACGCCGGCACCGCGCAGGTGGTGGCTGCGTTCGGTGCGCTGGATATCCTGGTCTCCAACGCTGGGGTGCAAATCATCAACCCGATCGACAGCTTCGACTACGCCGACTGGAAGAAGATGATCGCAATCCATCTGGACGGCGGTTTTCTCACCACCAAGGCCGCGCTCAAGCATATGTACCCGGGCGATCGCGGCGGGATGGTGATCTACATGGGCTCGGCGCATTCGCACGAGGCGTCCAAGTTCAAGGCGCCCTACGTGGCGGCCAAGCACGGTCTGCTCGGGCTGGCGCGCACGCTGGCCAAGGAAGGCGCGCCGCACAACGTGCGCTCGCACGTGATCTGTCCGGGCTTCGTGCGCACGCCGTTGGTCGAGAAACAGATCCCCGAGCAGGCGCGCGAGCTGGGCATCAGCGAGGCGGAGGTGATCAAAAACGTGATGCTGAAAGAGACCGTGGACGGCACCTTCACCACGCTCGAAGACGTGGCACAGACCGCATTGTTTTTGGCCGCCTTTCCGTCCGCCGCGTTCACCGGGCAATCGTTCGTGGTCAGCCACGGCTGGCACATGCAGTAAGGAGTGGTTTGATGGTCACCGCAACGCGTAAGCGCAGCGCCACGATTCACCCGTTGGGCCAGCGCAAGGCGATCGAGGCGGTGCGTTCCTACCAGGCCACCGCGCTGGTCTTGCAAGGCGGCGGCGCGCTGGGTGCCTACCAGGCCGGCGTCTATCAGGCGTTGGCCGAGGCTGGCATCCATCCGAACTGGGTGGCGGGAATCTCGATCGGCGCGCTCAATGCAGCGATCATCGCCGGCAATCCGCCCGAGCGGCGCATCGAGCGTCTGCACGAGTTCTGGGAAAGCATTTGCCGCTCGCCGCTGTGGCCGGCGGCGCCAGCGCAGGACACTCCGCACTGGTCAACCGCGATGCTCGACGCGATGAGCGGACTGGCCGCCTGGCGCGCGTTGACGGAAGGCCAAGCGGGATTTTTCTCGCCCCGCTGGCCCTCGCCGCTGCTGCCGTTTGGCGGTGCCTCACGCGCCAGCTTTTACGATCTGTCGCCCTTGCGCGGCACGCTGGAACGGCTGGTCGATTTCGATCGCATCAACGACGCCGGCGAGATGCGCGTGTCGGTTGGCGCGGTCAACGTGCGCGACGGCAACTTCGCCTATTTCGACAACACCCAGCAACGCCTGCGGCCGGAACACTTCATGGCCTCGGCCGCGTTGCCGCCGGGGTTTGCCGCGGTGGAGATCGATGGCGAGTTCTACTGGGACGGCGGCATGGTTTCCAACACGCCGCTGTACCGCGTGCTGACCGAGCAACCGCAGCGCGACACGCTGATTTTCCAGATCGATCTGTGGAGTGCGCGCGGCGCGTTGCCCGGCGACTTGGCGCAGGTCGCCGAACGCGCCAAGGACATCCAGTATTCCAGCCGCACCCGCTTGATCACCGAGTACATGCGCGAGCGCCAGGAGCAGCAGCGACTGCTGCACGAGCTGCTCGCCCTGGTACCGCCCGAGCACCAGCACGAGGCGGCTTACCAGCGCGCGCAGACGCAAGCCAGCGGTGCGCTGGTCAACGTGATCCACCTGATTTACCAGGACAAGCCCTACCGGGGCCATTACAAGGATTTCGAGTTCAGCGAACGCAGCATGCGCGAGCACTGGCACGGCGGCCAGGCGGACATGCGCCACACCCTGGCGCACCCGCAATGGCTCAAGCGGCCCAGCGCCGAGCATCCGTTCGTCACCCACGATGTGCACCGCTCTTCATCGGAGAAGAAAAACGCATGAGTCTTAAGGCAGCTTTTATTGGATTGGGCGCGATGGGCGCGTCGATGGCCGGCCATTTGCACGCGCGCGGCCTGCTGGTGGCAGTGGCCAATCGCAGCCACGCCAAGGCCGAGCAACTGGCCGCGCAATTGGGCGTCAGCGCACCGACGCAACTGGCCGAGCTGGCCGCGCAGTGCGATGTGATCGCGCTGTGCGTCAGCGCCGACGCCGATGTGTTGGGCGTGGTCGAGGCGCTGCTGCCGGGACTTAAGCCCGGTAGCGTGGTGATCGATCACTCCACCGTGGCGCCGGCCACCGCGCAAAAGGCCGCGCTGCGGCTGGCCGAGGTCGGGGCGTATTTCCTCGACGCGCCGGTGTCCGGCGGCGTGGAAGGGGCCAAGAACGGCAAGCTGTCAGTGATGGTCGGCGGTGAGGTGGACGTGCTCGAACGCGCGCGCCCGGTGCTGGAAGCCTACGGCACTCGGATCGTCCACATGGGCAAGGTCGGCGCCGGACAGGCGACCAAGGCGGTCAATCAGGTGCTGGTCGCCGGCATCGCCCAAGGCGTCACCGAAGGACTTGCGCTGGGCGAGGCGCTGGGGCTGGACCCGGAGCGGCTGATCCCGGTGCTGGCCAGCGGCGCCGCCGGCAGCTGGTTCCTGGAAAAGCGCGGCGCCAGCATGCTGCGCAACGAGTTCAGCGTCGGCTTCAAGCTGGCCTTGCTGCACAAGGATCTGGGCATCGTGCGCGGCATCGCCGAACAAGCCGGCAGTGATCGCAGCGTGATCGAACGCGCGCTGGCCGACTACGCCACGCTGATGGTGCAAGGCCATGGCGATGAGGACATCTCGGCGCTGATTCGGCTCAAGCGGCCGGCCTGATCGGCTGCCGGCTTCGGCCGGCATGGGCGCATCAAAAAGGCCGCCTCGATGGGCGGCCTTTTTTGTGCCGACCGTGGCGTACCTACTTGCCTTCTTTCAGCGCGATCGCATTGATCCCGGCGCTGGACAGGCGCTGGCGCGCCGCTTCCAATTGGGTGGCCGAGCCGAACGGGCCTAGGCGTACCCGATGGAAGGTCTGCCCGTTGACCACCACGTCTTGCACGTTGGCGACGAAACCTTGCAGCGCCAAGCGCGCCTTCAAGCTCTCCGCATCGCCGGCGCTGGGGAACGCGCCGACCTGCAACAGATAGCCGCCGGCGGCGCTGGGCGGCGGTACCGCGGCCGCCGGTGCGGCGGCGATCGGTTGGCTGACCGCCGCTGGCGCATTCGTCGGCGCGTTGGCAACAGCCGGTGACGTCGGTTGCTGCGCCGCGGCCTGCTGGCTCTGCTGCTCGGCCTTCACCTGCGCCTTGATCTCGGCATCGGGGATGCGTACGTCTTTTTCCGACAGCACCGAGTAGAAGTCGTATTGCGGCTTCTTCGGCTTGGGCTCGGCGTCGCTCTGATCGGCCACGCCCGGTTCGCTGCCGCGCTCGGCGGTGGCCTGCGGATTGGGTTGCGGCCCGCTGGGCGCCATCGGCAGCAGCGAGCGATGACTGAGCACCGCCATCACCAAGCCGCCGACCGCGATTCCGATGATCGCCCAGCCCCAGGCGGGAAAACCGCCACTTTTGTTGCGTACGGCTTGTCGGCTCTTGGCCTTGCCGGTGCCCTTGCGTGCTGCCATTACATGCTCTCCGGAGCGCTAAGGCCAAGCAGATCGAGGCCGTTCTTCAGAACTTGACGGGTCGCGACGATGAGCGCCAGGCGCGCATGGCGCAGCGCGACGTCGTCGACCAGGAATGGGTGGGCGTTGTAGTAAGTATGCAAGGCGTTGGCCAGTTCGCGTAGCCAGATGGCAACCAGATGCGGCTCCAGATGAGTCGCGGCGGTCTGGACCAGTGTTGGATAATGCGCCAATTCGGTGAGCAGGATCTGCTCGTGTTCGGTGTCCAGCCGCGCCAGCGCGTCCAGGCCGGCGTCCCGGTCGTAGGTCAGGCCTTTTTCGGCGGCCTGACGCAGCACCGAGCAGATCCGTGCATGCGCGTACTGGATGTAGTAGACCGGGTTATCGTTGCTTTGCGAACGCGCCAGGTCGATATCGAAGACTAGCTGCGAGTCAGCCTTGCGCGCGAGCAGGAAGTAACGCGTGGCGTCGCGGCCGACCTCATCGATCAACTCGCGCAAGGTGACGTAGGCGCCAGCGCGCTTGGAGAGTTTCACCTCCTCGCCGCCGCGCACCACGGTGACCATCTGGTGCAGCACGTACTCCGGCCAGCCCACCGGAATGCCCGCATCCAGCGCCTGCAAACCGGCCCTGACCCGTGCCAGACTGCCATGGTGATCGGAGCCCAGCTCGGTGATCGCGCGGCGGTAACCGCGCTGCCATTTGGACAGGTGATAGGCCACGTCGGGCAGGAAATAGGTATAGCTGCCGTCGGACTTGCGCATCACCCGGTCTTTGTCGTCGCCGAAGTCGGTCGAGCGCAGCCACAGCGCGCCGCCTTCCTCGTAGGTGTGCCCGTGGGCGATCAGCTCGCGCAAGGTTTCCTCGACCTTGCCCTGGGTGTACAGCGACGACTCCAGGAAATACACGTCGAAGCCGACCCCGAAGGCTTTCAGATCCAAATCCTGTTCGCGGCGCAGGCTGGCCACGGCGAAGCGTCGGATCGCCGCCAGATCGTCGAGGTCGCCGCTGCCGCTGACGGTTTCGCCGTCGGCGCTGACCGATTCGCGATCCAGGTAGGCGCGCGCCACCTCGGCGATGTAGTCGCCGCGGTAGCCCGCTTCCGGCCAGTGGCTATCGGCCGGGGTGATCCCGCGCGCGCGCGCCTGCACCGAAATGGCCAGGTTGGCGATCTGCACGCCGGCGTCGTTGTAGTAAAACTCGCGCGTGACGTTCCAGCCGGTGGCCGCCAGCAGACGGCTCAGGCAATCGCCGATCACCGCGGCGCGGCCATGGCCGACATGCAGGGGCCCGGTCGGATTGGCCGAGACGAACTCCACCCCGACGGTCTGGCCCGCGCCGCTGGTGCTGCGTCCGTAAGCGTCGCCTTCGGCGAAGATCCGCCGCATGTTGGCGTGGTAGGCGCCGACGCTGAGAAAAAAGTTGATGAACCCCGGGCCGGCGATCTCCGTTCGCGCGATCAAGTCGTTGGGCGGCAGCGCCGCCACCAGCCGCGCCGCCAGATCGCGCGGCGGGACGCCCGCCGGTTTGGCCAGCAGCAGCGCGACATTGCTGGCGAAATCACCATGCGCACAGCTGCGCGAGCGCTCAACCGCAAAGGCGGGCGCTGGCAGATCGGTGGGCAAGGTGGCGTTGGTGCGCAAGGCGGCTATGGCCTTGAGTACCAATTCTCGCAGCGGTTCTTTCACGGCTAAGGGAGGGGGCAGGCGGCGATGGACCGTTAATCCTAGCAGAGCACCCCAACCACGGCCTGAAGCCGCCCAGCGTCCGGCTGAGGTGGTCATTCGTTGTCGCCGAAGGGGAGGGCGTAGGCAAGCAGTCTGTGGATAACTCTGTGGGGAAGATTTCATGCGCCTCGCCGCAGCGGCGCGATGAGCACGTAAAAAGCTGCGCCATAGGTTTTTAATTTATTAAAAACAATGCCTTGAATAATTTTTTTGACATCAGGAACTAACTCATGCCTACGAACGGTATCAGGGCGAGATTGTGCATAAGTGCGTGTACCGCGAATGCCTATGGCCCCGTCACTGCACTGTCACGGGGCCGACGGACAATAAACGGGCATCGCTGGCCTCCCCTCATCGATGCACTCAGGGTCATGCCAGCGACTCCCCCGAGGGCGTGATCACAGCGGCGCGGTGTTGTCACTGCGCCGCTTTTTTTTATGCACGGTCATGAAAGCAGGCCGCGCTCTGCCAGCGATACCGGTGCGCCCATGCCGATCACCAGGTGATCGAGCACGCGCACCCCGACCAGATCCAGCACCTGGCGCAACAACTGGGTGATCGCCCGATCCGCCGCACTGGGTTCGGCCACACCCGATGGATGGTTGTGGGCGAAGATCACCGCGCTGGCGTTGTGGCGCAGGCAGGCTCGCACCACTTCGCGCGGATGCACGCTGGCGCCGTCGACGGTGCCGCGAAATAGCTCCTCGAACGCCAGCACGCGGTGGCGGTTGTCTAGATAGAGACAGCCGAACACCTCGTAGGGCAGGTCGCGTAGCCGTGCGCGCAGGTAGTCGGCGCTGTCACGCGGGTTTTGCAGCGCCGGGATGGCCTTGAGCTGCTCGCCCAGACAACGCCGGGCCAATTCAAGCGCGGCCAGCATGCGCGCCTGTTTGGCCGGGCCCAGCCCAACGGCGTGCTGCGCCGGCTCGGGGCGGTTGAGCAGGGCGACTAGGCCGCCACTGGCCGAAAGCAGTTCGCGGCCCAGTTGCACCGCGTCCTTGCCGCGGCTGCCGCTGCCCAGCAGTACCGCCAGCAGTTCGGCGTCGGAGAGGCCGGCGCTGCCTTGCGCCAGCAGTTTTTCGCGCGGTCGTTCGCCGCTGGGCCAGTCGCGGATGCTCATCCACCCAGCTTGCGAAATACACGAACGGCCAGGCAGCGGGCGGCGGGAGCGAATCCAGTAAGCTAGCGCTCTGCTGATTTGTGGGGTCCTTCTGACATGAGTCTTGCTCAACGCCGCATCCTGCTTGGCGTCTCTGGCGGCATCGCCGCCTACAAGGCGTGCGAACTGGTGCGCCGGCTGCGCGATCTGGATGCCCAGGTACGCGTGGTGATGACCGAGTCGGCCACCCATTTCGTCTCCGCGACGACTTTCCAGGCCTTGTCCGGGCAGCCGGTGCGGATGGCGCTGTGGGACGCGTCGGCCGAAGCGGCGATGGGACATATCGAGCTGGCGCGTTGGGCCGAGCGCATCCTTATCGCGCCGGCCAGCGCCGACCTGATCGCGCGACTGGCCACCGGCATGGCCAACGATCTGCTGACCACGCTGTGCCTGGCCAGCGCCGCGCCGCTGTATCTGGCGCCGGCCATGAACCAGCAGATGTGGGCGCACCCGGCGGTGCAGGCGAATGTCGCCAGTCTGCGCGCGCGCGGCGTCCACCTGTTGGGACCAGGCAGCGGCGAGCAGGCCTGCGGCGACGTCGGTGACGGTCGCATGCACGAGCCGCATCAATTGCGCGATGCGCTGCTCGCTTCGTTCGGCAGCGGATCGCTGGCCGGGCTGGAGGTGCTGGTGAGCGCGGGGCCGACCTACGAGGACATCGATCCGGTGCGCTTCATCGGCAACCGCAGCTCCGGCCAGATGGGCTTCGCGGTGGCGGCAGCGGCGGCGCAGGCCGGCGCGCGGGTGACTTTGGTGGCCGGGCCGGTGTGTCTGTCCACGCCCGCGGGCGTGCGCCGCCGCATCGACGTGCGTAGCGCGCAGGAAATGCATCGCGCGGTGCTAGAGGCCGCGGTGAGCGCGGATATTTTCGTGGCGGCAGCAGCGGTGGGCGATTACCGCCCGGCGCAGCCGGCGACGCAGAAAGTAAAGAAGCAGGCCGGCACGCCGATGGCGCTGGAACTGACCGAGAATCCGGATATTCTGGCGAGCGTGGCGACCATGCCGCAGCGCCCGTTTCTGGTGGGCTTCGCCGCCGAAACGCATGATCTGGAACGCTATGCCCGCGACAAATTGCAACGCAAAGGGTTGGACATGATCGCCGCCAATCAGGTCGGCCCGGGCCAGGGTTTTGAGGCGGCCGACAACGCGCTCAGTCTGTATTGGGCCGACGGCACGCACGAGCTGCCTCGCGCCAGCAAATCAATCATCGCGGCGCAATTGATCGCGCAGGTGGCCGCGCGCTACCACGCCGTACGCGGTGCGCGCGCATGATCGAGGTGGAGCTGAAAATCCTCGATTCGCGCCTGGGCGATAGCATTCCCCTGCCGCAAGCGGCCACTCCCGGCAGCGCCGGCATGGATCTGCGCGCCGCGCTGGACGCGCCGCTGACCCTGGCACCGGGCGCCAGCGCGCTGGTGCCCAGCGGCATCGCGATCCACATCGGCGATCCGGGCTGGTGCGGCTTGATCGTGCCGCGCTCGGGGTTGGGGCATAAGCATGGCTTGGTGATGGGCAATCTGGTCGGGGTGATCGATGCCGACTACCAGGGTCCATTGATGATCTCGTGCTGGAATCGCGGCACGCAGCCTTACACCATCGCGGTCGGCGATCGCATCGCGCAATTGCTGCTGGTGCCGGTGGCGCAGGCGCGCTTGCGCACGGTGGAGGAATTCGCACCGTCGTCGCGTGGCGATGGCGGCTTCGGCTCGACTGGCGTCAGTTGATCACCAGCGGCAAGGGGTCGCGCATGGCCAGTAAGTACAGCGAGACAGGGATGGCCGGTCACCTTCGCTCGATCAGCTTGTGGCTGCTGGCAGCAGCCACCGGATTGATCGTGGCAGGCCTGTTTTGTGCCTGGCAGGCGTGGCTGATCGCCGACGAAAGCAATGCGGCAGCGCGGGTGCAAGCGGCGCGCGATCAGGCGGTCACGGTGCTCGCGGCCGAGGTCGCCAGCCAGCGTCGCGCCGTCGCCGACGCGGTCGCGGCGCCAAGCCTGATCGCGCTGCTGGGCGACGCCAACGCGGCGCAGGCCGAATTGCGGCGCCGGCTGCCGCACGCCATCCGAATCGATATCTACGACGCCAACCTCGATCAGGTGCTGCACGCCGATTACCGCCAGTTCGGCTATGCCAAGGCAGCCCAGTTGCTGAACGCCGTTGGCGCGCCGGGGATCGCGCCGCTACAGACCATCGCCGACGCCGGTGCCCGCCGGCTCAGCGTGGTGGCGCCGCTGGGCCAGTCCGCGCGCCCGCAGGCCTGGGCCTGGATCGAGTTGCCGTTCGCGCCGATGCAGCAGCGTTTTGAAGCCATTCCGACCGCCGGTGGCAGACTGCAGTTGCGTCAGGGTGAGCGGATCGGCGATTTGGTGCTGCTGTCGCGCGGTTCCACGTCGGTCGAGGACGAGCCGCAGGGTACGGCGGTGCCGGGCAGTACCTTGGTCGTGGCGGCGGCGCGCCCGTTGGCCTTTGTGGTACTGCCGCAGTCGCTGTCGCTGGCGGTGCTGCTGGCGTTGGCCGGCTTGGCCGGCGGCGGTTATTTATTGTGGCTGCGCGCCAAGCCGCGCCGCCGTGTCGATCTGCCATCTGAGGATGTTCTGTTGTCCGATTTAATCAAGTCGTCTGCCGCACCGATCACGCCGGCCCCGTCGATGTCGCCGCCCGCACCGCCCGCCGCGCCGCCGCCGCGGGTGGCGGTCGATGCGAGCATTTTTCGCGCCTACGACGTGCGCGGCGTGGTGGGCAAATCGCTGACCGCCGAGGTCGCCTTTCTGCTCGGCCAATCGATCGGCAGCGTGATGCGCGAAAAGGGCCTGGGCGAGATCGTGGTCGGCCGCGACGGTCGGCTGTCCGGCCCGGCGCTGGCCGGCGCGTTGTCCGACGGTCTGCGTGAGGCCGGCATCGACGTGATCGACCTAGGCGCAGTGCCGACCCCGGTGGTCTACTACGCCGCCTTCAAATTCAACACCGGCAGCGGCGTGGCGGTCACCGGTAGCCACAACCCGCCCGATTACAACGGCTTCAAGATCGTGGTCGGCGGTGAGACCTTGGCCGAGGGCGCGATCCAGGACCTCTACCAGCGCATCGCTAGCGGCGAGCTGGCGCGCGGCGGCAAGGGCGGCTTGCGCCAGGTCGATGTGGGCCCCGATTACCTGGAGCGGATCGTCTCCGACGTGCAGATGGAGCGCCCGTTCAAAGTGGTGGTCGACTGCGGCAACGGCATTCCCGGCATCCTGGCGCCGCAGGTGCTGGAGGGCATCGGCGCGCAGGTGATCCCGCTGTATTGCGAGG
>JBEVMS010000112.1:0-13292 GCA_040508515.1 Dyella sp.
GACTTTCTGGCGGTGGGCGCTTATCCACGCGGCTCCGTGATCGACATGCAGTACTTGTCCGGAGGCGAATCGCCCGTGTTGCGTGCGGCGATCCGTGCGGTCGCGCGGCCCATGGCGGACCCGGTCGGTGGCGTGCACGGTGCGTTGATGACGCTGTGGCCACCGCTTCAGGCAAGCTAGGGATGCCCGTCGATATGCACACCATTTACGGCATGCGCCGTTCGGGCAATTGCTACAAGCTGCAGTTGCTGCTCGACCAGCTCGGTCAGCCCTATCGCTGGATTGAGATCGACACCCGTCGCGGCGAAACGCGCACGGCCGAATATCTGGCGCGCAATCCCAACGGCAAGGTGCCGTTGCTGGAGCGACCCGACGGCAGTTACCTGGCCGAATCCAATGCGATCTTGTACTACCTTGCCGAAGGCACGCGGTTCTGGCCGGCCGATGCCTGGCTGCGCGCGCAGACCTTGCAGTGGCTGTTCTTCGAGCAGTACAGCCATGAGCCTTACATCGCGGTAGCGCGCAACGTGCAGCAGCGGCCCGATCATCCGCGCCGTGGCGAATTGGCCGACCTGCAAGCGGCCGGGTACAAGGCGTTGTCGGTGATGGAACAGCGGTTGGCCGAACACGAATGGCTGGTCGGTCTGCGCTATGGCATCGCCGATATCGCGCTGTACGCCTACACCCACTGCGCCGCTGACGGCGGCTTCGAGCTGAGCACCTATCCGGCGCTCGTTGACTGGCTGCAACGCGTGCGTGCGCAAGTCGGCCACACGCCGATGCAGGTGTGATGCTTGCGGGTGCAGCGACCTAAGCGCCACGCCAGCGGGACGAACGCGGCCGTGACGGTTGCAGTATGGCGACGTTCTTCGGTCGGCCGGGCGAGCGCCGGGGGCGGGTGTCCTTCGCTGCGCCCTGTGTTGCGTGAGGGTCGGCACCTGATCCACCGCGATGGCGGGGAGTTGGGGCTGTCGCGGGTTCGGGATCGGCGATCCGCGCCGGTGGGGGACGTTCAATGATGGTTCCACCGGTCGCGGCGGCTCGCCCATAAGCTGCCCGTGGTTCAGAGCCTGTTCGACTCGCTGATCGGTATCACCGGCCTGGACGGCGACTCGCCGAGACCTGGTGAGGTTTCCAGCGCCACCCGGTTGCGGCCGGCGAGTTTGGCCGCGTACATCGCCTGATCAGCGCGCTCGATCAGGCTTTCAACCGTATCGCCCGGCAGCCGCAGGGCGATGCCGATACTGATGCTCAGGCGTAAATCGTCCCGGATGGGCACTTCCAGCCGGTGTACCCGTCGGCACAGGCGAGTGGCAACCTGGAGCGCGTGCTGGGCTTCCAAGCCATCGAGCAGGGCCACGAATTCCTCGCCGCCATAACGACCCAGCAGGTCGGCGGGGCGAAGTTCAGTGCGCAAGATATCGGCCACCGCGACCAAGGCGCGGTCGCCGGCGTTGTGGCCGCGGCAATCGTTGAGCATTTTGAAATAGTCCAGATCCATAAACAGCAGAGTCTGTGGTCGGCTCGGCTGGGCTTGCAGCGCTTGACGCAAGCCTTCAGTCCAGCCGCGCCGGTTGAGTATGTTGGTAAGCGCATCGGTATTGGCCAGTCGGCGGACCATGTCGCGGTCGCGCCGCGCGGTGAGTGCGCGATCGGCCAGGCCCACCGACAGCACCAGCGCCTCGAACGCGCCTGCGCCAAGGCAGGCGTCTCCCAGCCAGGGCAAGCCGGACAAGGCGCCATTCACCTGCGCGCTGCTCAGCGCGGTTAGCAACAGCAGCGGCGTCCAGCCCGCTAAGAAATACCAGGCGTAGCGCGAACCGCGCAGTCCCGCGGCCAACGAGGTGAGTAGTATCAGCAGCGAGCTGAGCACCAGCAGCGGATTGAGCAGCACCTGGGCCATCTGGACCAGGGGAGCGATCTGACTGGCGCGCAGGACCAAGACCAGAATCATCGCCGCGCACAGCGTCAACAAGCCCCGATGCAGTCGGGGCGAATAGCGTTGCAGCTTGCAAAACTTGATCAGGAACAGGGCGGCGCAAACCACCGTCAAGATCAAGGCGATGCTGCCCGAGGTGAATTTCATGTCGGCCAGCCACCACCATTCCAGCGGATGGAACACGTAGCCGGTTCGCAGTGCTTGCAGCCATGCGTAGCAAGCCAGATAGCCGGCATACCAAGTGAAGGCCAGGTCGCGCAGCATCAGCGCAAACGGCAAGGCCATCAGCGCCATCGCCAGCATCACCGCCAGGCAGGCGCTGACATAGGCCAGCCACAGCATGTCGCGCTGCCAGAAGCGCAGGCGGTCCTCGATCCGAAAACCGAGCGGTACGGCCAGCGAGCTTGAAGGCTCCAGCTTCAGTAACAAGGGCTGCGTCACTGGCCAGTCGAGGGGGAGATGAAAGGCGAGCCGTCCGTGACCATGGTCGACCAGGCTGAAATCATCCAGCGCTATGCTCTGCAAAGGTCCGCGACTGTCATACAAGGTGATCTTGCCGGGTGGCGCAGGGTAGACGCTGAGAACGCTGTCTGGCTCCAGCGGCGAGGAGCGCCTCTGCAATACCACCCAACTGCCCAGGCCTTGGTTGGGTATGTTGTTCAGCCGGTTGGCATTGAAGCGGGACAGAAGGCCCTGGGCCTGTTCATCCAGAACGGCTTGCGGCGTGTCGTCCTGGCGTACTTCACGCCAGGCGCTTTCAAGCGGCGCCGTGCCGGCCTGGACACGCGGGCACGCCCACGCGATGACCAGGGTCAACACCCCTCGCACCATCGCACGACGGTAACGATTGCGTCCTGCCGCCCCTCGCATGATTGCGCCCGGTTCCTGCACCGCCGGGTTGAGCCAGCGGCTGCTGCTGCGGTTTATGCATCCTTTGCGGCGCCGGCCGCGGTTGAGCCCCTTCCCCTTGGACAGGGATGATGCAGGAATTTACGAATAAGCGATAGTTTCGTGATTCGGGTCACGAAATGTTATTGGCCGATGGCTTGACTTTGTTGTGGTGTTTTTATCTGAGACTTGCCGCGCCGGCTCCGCACAGCTTGTCCAGCAACTGCGCCTGGGCGTTGCGGACCATCTGGCTAGGGCCGGGTTGCAAATGCACGTAGCTGCCATCGGGCTGCAATTGCCAGGCGTTGGTGTTGTCACCCAAATACAGTTCCAGCTCTTTCTTGACGCGCTGAATCAGTTTCTTGCCCTCGATCGGAAAACCGGTTTCGACACGGCGGTCCAGATTGCGCTCCATCAGGTCGGCGCTGGC
This sequence comes from Dyella sp., assembly GCA_040508515.1. Lineage (GTDB taxonomy): Bacteria > Pseudomonadota > Gammaproteobacteria > Xanthomonadales > Rhodanobacteraceae > JBEVMS01. The sequence continues at coordinate 3,258 of JBEVMS010000112.1, forward strand.
CAGATAGAGCTGCTCCTCGGCGTCGTTGAAAAACCAGTAAGCGCGGCTGTGCTCCAGGAAGCGCCCGACGATCGAGCGCACCCGAATGTTGTGAGAAACGCCCGGCACGCCCGGCATCAGGCAACACATGCCGCGCACGATCAGTTCCACCTTCACCCCGGCGATGCTGGCCTTGTAGAAGGCGCGTATCAGCTTCGGGTCGGTCAGCGCGTTGATCTTGGCGATGATCTGCGCGGGGCGACCAGCTTCGGCATGCGCGGTTTCGCGTGCGATCAGCTCCAGCAAGGTCTTTTTCAGGGTGAATGGCGCATGCAACAGCTTTTTCATCTTCAGCACTTTGCCCATGCCGGTGAGCTGGCTGAACAGCTTGTGCACATCCTCGCACAGCGCCGGATCGGAGGTGAGCAGGCTGTAATCCGTATAGAGACGCGCGTTGCCAGTGTGATAATTGCCAGTGCCCAGATGCGCATAACGCACCAGCTCAGCGCCTTCGCGGCGCTGGATCAGCACCAACTTGGCATGCGTTTTCACCCCGACCACGCCGTAGATCACCACAGCGCCCGCCTGTTGCAGACGCGCGGCCAAGGTTAGATTCGATTCTTCATCGAAACGCGCGCGCAGTTCCACCACCGCGGTGACTTCTTTACCGGCACGCGCGGCCTCAACCAGCGCATCGACGATCTCGGAGGTGGCGCCGCTGCGGTACAGCGTCTGCTTGATCGCCAGAACAGCCGGATCCTTAGCCGCCTGGCGCAGCAGATCCACCACCGGTGTGAACGATTCGTAGGGATGCAGCAGCAGCACGTCCTGCTTGGCAATGATCTGGAATAAATCTTCGGATTTTTTCAGCGTCTTGGGAATTGAGGGAATGAACGGGGCGAACTGCAATTGATGGAAATCGGTCTTGCTGGCGATGCCAAACAGGCGCGCCAGGTTGACCGGTCCGTTGACTTCGTACATTTCCGCTTCGCTCAAGCCGAATTGCTTGAGCAACTGCTGGGTCAGCGGTTTGGGAATATTGTCGGCCACCTCCAGCCGCACCGCGTCGCCGAAGCGGCGCGAATACAACTCGCCGCGCAAGGCGCGCGCCAGATCATCGACGTCTTCTGGGTCGATCGTGAGGTCGGCATTGCGGGTCAGCCGGAACTGATAACAGCCGTGCACCTTCATGCCGGGGAAAAGTTCGTCGACGTGCGCATGGATGATCGACGACAGCAGCACGTAGTTCTCGCCGCCCTCGCAGACCTCATCGGGCAGGCGCATGATCCGCGGCAACACGCGCGGCGCCGGCACGACCGCCAGGCCCGAATCGCGGCCGAACGCATCGACACCTTCCAACTGGCAGATGAAGTTGAGGCTCTTGTTGACCAGCAGCGGAAACGGATGGGTCGGATCCAGCCCGATCGGCGTTACCAGCGGCGCAACCTCGTGGCGGAAATAACGGCGCACCCAGAGCTTCTGTTTCTGCGTCCAGTGATTGCGCCGGACGATGCGGATGCCGTGCTTGGCCAGCTCCGGCAGAATCTTCTCGTTGAGAATCTGGTACTGCCGCTCGATCTGCTTGTGCGCGATCTCGCTGATCTCTGCCAACGCTTTTTTCGGCGAGATGCCATCCGGCCCGATGATCTCGTGATCGAACTGGATCTGGCTTTTCAGGCCCGCCACGCGAATCTCGAAAAACTCGTCCATGTTGCTGGAGAAAATCAGCAAAAATTTCAGCCGCTCCAGGATTGGCATGCTCTCGTCCAGCGCCTGATCCAGCACACGAATATTGAATTGCAACTGGGAAATTTCGCGGTGCAGGTAGAGGTTGGCGTCGGTCAAGTCCGGTGCCGTAGGCGCGCTTGCAAGCGCGACGCCAGAGGGGCTGGGGAGCGCGGACGGGTCGGTATCGGTATTGGCGCTGATAGTCATAAGCTCGTGGGCGGATGCTTGGGTGAACTTCGATGGCCGTCAATGTCGCGACGAAAGGCTGGTCGACGCGTTCGATGATAGGGCTTCAAACGCTGCGGTGCTCCATGGGCGGTTAGCCGGCGCCCTCACGGTGACATGCTGTCTGGGCGGCTTGACTGGGGTGTGACAGCAACGGGTGTGCTGCCGTGGTTTCACGTCGATGAGGGAAGGCGCAGTATGGCTTATCGCGCTATTTGGCTTAGCGCTAGATAGCGGCTCGGCGGCGCGCCCAGAACGCGACGGAACACGGCGGTGAAAGCGCTGGAGCTGTGATAGCCCAGCTCCAGCGCGACGCGGGTAACCGGTTCGCCGCTGCCCAGACGTACCAGCGCGGCCAGCAGCCGGGCGTGTTGTCGCCAGGCGCCGTAACTCATGCCGGTCTGCTCACGAAATCGACGGGTGAAATGGCGCCGGCTCATGCCCGCGCGCAGCGCCGCCGCGTCGGTTTCCAGCGACAGTTCCGGCGCCGCCAATAACTGCCGACAAAGCGCGAGCAGCCGGCGATCGCTGGGCAGCGGCGTACTCAGCGGTAACGCCGGCATGCGCGCGACCTCATCCAGCAGCAACGCCATGACGCGGCCATCGCGATCGTCCAAGGCGTAATGCGCCGGCAGATCGACCGCCTCGTGCAGCAAGGCGTGCAGCAGCGGTGACACGGCCAGCACCCGGCAGGTCAGCGGCAATCCGGACGCGACGGCGGCCGACGCGCGTACAAAGGCATTGCGCATCGCCACCGGTCCGGCAGTACGCACCGCATGGCTGCAGCCGGGCGGAATCCACAAGGCGCGTTCCGGCGGCACCACCCAACTGCCGTCGATGGTATCCACGGTGACAACGCCGCTGGACGGATACAGCAATTGCCCGCGTTGATGGCGATGCGCGGGGAGGCGCCACAGGCTCGGATAGTCGTTGCCGGTCACCACGACATCGCGTGGCACGTCTTCATAGGGATCGATCAAGGTATTGCGCACGTCATGGCCCGATCTCGACGAAAATTGACCCATTAGGGAAGGCGGGCCGTAGGGCGACACTTTAAGGTGCGTGCTCTGGCCTTGCCAGCCCCATCCCCTTTCCCGTACGACCCATCGAATGAACCCACGTAGCGATTCTTTGCCCGCGGCGGCGCCCCTGCCGTTCGCCGCTCCCGCCGTCATGCCGGTCATCGGCGCAGTCAGCACGGTGCACCTGCTCAACGACATGATGCAGGCGCTGCTGGTGTCGATCTATCCTTTGCTGAAAGCCAATTTCGCGCTGAATTTCGCGCAGATCGGGTTGATCACCCTGGTGTTTCAGTTGACCGCCTCGCTGTTGCAGCCGTGGGTGGGCTGGTACACGGATCGGCGCCCGGCGCCGTATTCGCTACCGATCGGCATGGGCTCGACCCTGCTGGGGTTGATCCTGTTATCGGTGGCGCCGAATTTCGGCTTGCTGCTGGTGGCTGCGGCGCTGATCGGGCTGGGTTCTTCGGTATTTCATCCCGAATCCTCGCGGGTCGCGCGGCTGGCCTCGGGCGGTCGCCATGGCATGGCGCAGTCGGTGTTCCAAGTGGGTGGCAATGTCGGCTCGGCGCTGGGGCCGCTGCTGGCCGCGTGGATCATCGTGCCGCACGGGCAGGGTAGCGTGGCGTGGTTTTCGCTGGTCGCGCTGCTGGCGATTGGCATCCTATCCCTGGTCAGCCGCTGGTACGCGGCGCACCTGTCGCAGCAAGGTTCGGCACCGCGCCGACCGGCGCCGTCGTGGTCGCGCGGGCGCATTGCCTTCGTGGTGGGAGTCCTGGGGCTGCTGGTGTTCTCCAAGTATTTCTACCTGGCCAGCCTGACCAGCTACTACACGTTTTATCTGATCGCGCGCTTCCACGTGTCGGTGTCGACGGCGCAGACCTATCTGTTTGTCTTTTTGTTTGCGGTGGCGGTGGGCACGGTCATCGGCGGACCGGTCGGCGATCGGATCGGGCGCAAGCCGGTGATCTGGATTTCGATCCTTGGCGTGGCGCCTTTCAGCCTGTTGCTGCCGCATGCCGACCTGATCTGGACCGGCGTGCTCAGCGTCGTGATCGGGCTGGTGCTGGCCTCGGCCTTCTCGGCGATCCTGGTTTACGCGCAGGAGTTGATACCCGGCCGGGTCGGCGCGGTGTCGGGCATGTTCTACGGATTTTCCTTCGGCATGGGCGGCATCGGTGCGGCGCTGCTGGGACATCTGGCCGATCGACACGGTATTGCCTACGTCTACAACCTGTGCGCTTATCTGCCGCTGCTTGGCCTGTTGGCCGCGCTGCTGCCCAAGCAGCCGCGGCCCGGGCAGTTGTCGCGATAGATCGGATGAGCGCTTGCCGTTGAAGCGGACTTGCGGGCGCGCTCCGGCGGCGGGCGTGGCCTCAGTGCGGACCGATCACTAGCGGCTCGGGTTCCAGTCGCACGCCGAACCTGGCGTGGACGCCCTCGATCACCGACTGCGCCAGCGTCCATAGCTCGCTGCCGTTGGCCTTGCCGTGATTGACCAGCACCAGCGCATGCCGGTTGGAGATGCCGGCGTCGCCATCGCGATGGCCCTTGAAGCCGGCGGCCTCGATCAGCCACGCGGCGGAGAGCTTGCGCAGGCCGTCGCCAGCCGGCCAGCTCACCAGTTCCGCATGCTCGCGGGCGAGCGTATCGGCCTGATTGCTGGGCACGATCGGGTTCTTGAAGAAGCTGCCGGCGTTGCCGATCACCGCCGGGTCGGGCAGCTTGCGGCTGCGCAGATGCACCACCGCTTCGGCGACATGGAACGGCGCCGGATGGGTCACGCCCATGCGCGCCAGTTCCGCGTCGATACCGGCATAGGTGGTGCGTAATGCGCGCGAACGCGGCAGGGCGAAGCGCACTGCGGTGACGATGTAGCGGCCTGGCTCGCGCTTGAAGAGGGAGTCGCGGTAGGCGAATGCGCAGGCGGCGTTGTCCAGCGTCACCACTTGCTGCGTGCGGGTGTCCCAGGCTTCCACGCTTTGCACGAACTCGGCCACTTCGGTGCCGTAAGCGCCGATGTTCTGGATCGGCGCGGCGCCGACCGTGCCGGGGATCATGATCAGATTTTCCAGTCCGGCATAGCCACGGCCCAGACTCCAACGCACGAAGTCGTCCCAGCGCTCGCCGGCAGCCACCACCACGTGTTCGCCGTCGGCGTCTTCGAGCACGCCCTGGGTGGCCATTACCAGCACAGTCGCATCGATGTCGCCGGTGAACAGCACGTTGCTGCCTTCGCCCAGCACTAGTACGCGTCCTTCGCGCACGGCGGGGAAGGCCAGCAACTCGGGCAATTTGCTGGCGTCGCGTACCTCGGCCAGCAGGCGCGCCTGAGCCGCCACGCGCAACGTGTTGCGCGTCGCCAGTGGCGCGCGCTCGATCAGCGTATAGCCGCCCATATCAACGCGTTCGATGGGCATGGCGCTGCGCTCAGACGGCACGGGCGTTGCCATGCTGGCGACGAATTTCTTCCACCGCCTCGCCGATCAGCTGCGGACCGCGATAGATCAGACCCGAATACAGTTGCACCAGGGCAGCGCCGGCGCGGATCTTCTCAGCCGCGTGGTCGCCTTCGAGGATGCCGCCCACACCGACCAGACCGACCCGGCCGGCCAATCGCGCGTGCATGCCGAGCAGCACTTCGGTGGCGCGCTGGAACAGTGGCCGCCCCGACAGCCCGCCGACTTCGCCAGCTAACGGATCGCCGGCCACCGCTGCGCGTTCGACGGTGGTGTTGGTGCAGATCACGCCATCCACGCCGGTGCTCAGAAGCACTTGGGCGATGGCGTCGAGTTCGGGTTCGGAGAGGTCGGGCGCGATCTTCAGCAGCATCGGTTTGCGCTTGCCGTGTTGGACGGCTAAACGCTCCTGTGCCTCGCGCAGCGTTTCGATGAAGCGGCGCAGCGTGTCCTCATGCTGCAGATCGCGCAGGCCTTGCGTGTTGGGCGAGGAGATGTTCACCGTCACGTAGCTGGCCAGCGGGTAGACGCGTTGCAGGCAATGCAGGTAATCGTCCACCGCGCGCTCGTTGGGGGTGTCCTTGTTCTTGCCGATATTGATGCCCAGCACGCCGCGGTAACTGGCTTGCTCGACGTTGCGCACCAGCGCGTCGACGCCTTTGTTGTTGAAGCCCAGCCGATTGATGATCGCCTCATGCTGCGGCAGGCGGAACATCCGCGGCTTGTCGTTGCCGATCTGTGGCCGTGGCGTCACCGTGCCCACCTCGATGAAGCCGAAGCCCAGCGTAGCCAAGGCATCCAGATGATCGGCGTTCTTGTCCAAGCCGGCGGCCAGGCCGACCGGGTTGGGAAACGTCAACCCAAACGCGCTGACCGGCAACGGCGCCGGCGGCTTGGCGATCAGCCCCGCGAAGCCGCTGCGCTGGGCCACGCCCAGGGCATACAAGGTGGCGTGGTGGGCGGTTTCGGCGTCGAGCTTGAACAAGAGCGGGCGCAGCAGGTCGTACATGATCAGAGAACCTCGCCCACGTAAACGCGGGTGTCGTAGTCGAAACCGATGGTGCCGTCGGTGGCGGTGGCGTCGAACAATTCGCGCAAGGCCACAAGCATCGGCGCGTGCTGGGGATGGCCGGCCTGCGGGGCGTAGGAGGATGACATCAAACGTCCGCGCAGCGCCTCGAAATCCAGCCGCTGGGTGTAGTCGAAGCTGGCGGTTCCGCGAAAGCCGGCGCCGAACCAGACGCGCATTTGCGCCTCGTCGGCGTAGCGTTCGGCCACGCTGGTGTAATCGGTGCCGTAGGTTTGCAGCAGCGCCTCATAGCCGCGCAGGAACGGTGTGCTATCCAGCCGGCGTGTGTTCCAGTAGATCGCCGCCAGACCAGCCGGAGCCAACATGCGCGCGAACTCGGCATGGCTGGCCGCCGGATCGAACCAGTGAAAGGCCTGCGCCACCGAGATCAGATCGACACTGGCATCGTCTAAACCGCTGGCATCGGCGCGGCCGTCGACCGCGCGAAAGCGTGGATTGTCGCCCAGCCATTGCGTCGCGGCCGCGCGCATCGCCGCGTTTGGTTCCACCGCGCAGACCGTGTGGCCGGCGTCCAGAAACAGCTTGCTGGAAATGCCGGTGCCGGCGCCGATATCCGCCACGCGCCACGCGGCGGTGACGCCGTGTTGTTCGCGCAGCCAGCGCAGCAGCGCCGGTGGATAGCTCGGCCGATAGCGCACGTAATCGCTGACGCGGTCGCTGAAACGTTCGGTGGCGCGCAGGTCGGTCATCGTTCTCTCCGGTTAGCTTTGCAGCAACTGGCCGCCGTCGACCGTCAACGTCTGGCCGGTGATCCAGCCAGCCCATGGCGAGGCCAGGAACAACGCGGCGTAGGCGATTTCTTCTGGACGTCCAAAACGGCCAAACGGAATCTTGCCCAGCACCGCTTGATAAAGCGCCGGCTCGTCGTTGCGGCGACGTTCCCACAATCCATCGGCGAATTCGATCGAGCCGGGTGCGATGGCGTTGACGCGAATGCGATCGCCGGCCAAGGCCAGCGCCTGCGAGGTGGTGTACTGGCTCAACGCCGCTTTGACCGCCGCGTAGGGCGCGCTGCGTGGGCTGGCGTGGAAGGCGGCGATCGAGCTGATGTGCACGATGGACGGCGCCGGCGAGGCTTTGAGGTAGGGCAGCGCGGCGCGCGAGGCGCGCACCGGCGCCAGCAAGTCCACGTTCAACCCGACGGCCCAACTTTCCTCGTCGTCGGCAAACCCGTAGCCGCTGGCGTTGTTGATCAGCACGTCGATGCCGCCCAGCGCCGTGGCGGCGGCGTCGATGTAATTCTTCAGATCGGAGGCGTCGGCCAGGTCGCAGCGCGCGCTGTGCACCAAACCACCGTGCTGGGTCAGCGCGGCATGCGTCTCGCGCAGCGAGTCCTCGCCGCGGGCGCAGATCGACACGCTGGCACCAGCTTGCGCAAACGCCAGCGCCATGGTGCGGCCGATGCCCTTGCTGCCGCCGGTGACGATGACGCGGTAGCCGTGGAAATTCGCAGTGGGAAGGGCGGAAGTCGTGGTCACAGTCGGGGTAAGTCGCGGGAGGGAGGGTTGGTCTGGCTCAAGTCAGATAAAGCCGGCACGGAGGGTGACTCACCGGAACATGCTGTCCAGCCAAAACGGCAGGCCAAAGCCCAGCCAAAGCAGCGTTGCGAGAGCGAAGGCGCCCAGCACCACCATGGCCAGATGCAGGTAACCCAGCAGCAGTCCGGCGATGGCCAGGCCGCTGCCGTCGAGTTGGCCGGGTTCGGCGCGGCGGATTTCACCCCGCGCCAGATGGCCGCAGATGATCGCCACCAGCGCGCCGACGAAGGGCAGCATCAGCCAGGTGAGAATGCCGAACACCAGGCTGACCACCGCCAGCGTGCTGGTGCCGGTGGCCGGTCGGTACGACGATGGCTGGTTCATGCGGGTCTCCCTGGGATGAAGGCAGGCGCGGCACCCTCGTGAGGCACCGCGCGATGCACGGTCTTACAGGTCGAACGTGATGCCCTGGGCCAGCGGCAGCGCGTCGGAGTAGTTGATGGTATTGGTCTGCCGGCGCATGTAGACCTTCCAGGCGTCGGAGCCGGATTCGCGGCCACCGCCGGTCTCCTTCTCGCCACCGAAGGCGCCGCCGATCTCCGCGCCAGAGGTGCCGATATTGACGTTGGCGATGCCGCAATCGGAACCGGCCGCCGACAGATACTGCTCGGCCACCTTGAGGTTCTGCGTGAACACCGCCGAGGAGAGCCCCTGCGGCACCGCGTTCTGCAACTCGATCGCCTCGTCGATGCTGTCAAACGACATCACGTAGAGAATCGGCGCGAAGGTTTCGGTCTGCACCACCGGGTCGGCATTCTTCACCCCGGTGATGATGGTCGGCAGCACGAAATTGCCTTTGCGCTCGGTCAGCGCCTTGCCGCCGCAGCGCACCGTGCCGCCGGCTGCCTTGGCCTGCGCGATCGCGGCCAGATAAGCCTGCACCGCCTCGGGGCTGTTGAGCGGGCCCATCAAGGTGGTAGTCAGGGTCGGATCGCCGATCTTGCTCTCTACCTGCTTATAAGCGGCGACCAAGGTCTCGGTGACCTCGTCAAAACGCGAGGCATGCACGAACACGCGGCGCGTGCTGGTGCAGCGCTGACCGGCGGTGCCGACGGCGCCGAACACGATCGCCGGGATCGCCAGCTTCAGATCGGCGCTCTCGTCCACGATGATTGCGTTGTTGCCGCCCAGCTCCAGCAGCGAGCGACCCAGCCGCTTGGCCACGCGCTCGCCGACCAGCCGACCCACCTTGGTCGAACCGGTAAAGCTGATCAGCGGGATGCGCGTGTCGTCGACAAACGCTTGCGACAACGCGGTGCCGGCGTCGTTGAAGAGGAAAAAGATGTCGGGAAAGCCGGCCTCGCGCAGGGCCTCGTTGCAGATTTTCATCGTCGCGATCGCCGACAGCGGCGTTTTCGGCGAGGGCTTCCAGATGCTGATATCGCCGCAGATCGCCGCCAGCATCGCGTTCCAGGCCCACACCGCGACTGGGAAATTGAACGCGCTGATGATGCCGACCAGGCCCAGCGGCTGGTACTGCTCGTACATGCGGTGGCCGGGGCGCTCCGAATGCATGGTGTAGCCGTAGAGCATGCGGCTCTGACCGACCGCGAAATCGGCGATGTCGATCATCTCCTGCACTTCGCCGTCGCCTTCCGGCTTGATCTTGCCCATCTCCAGCGCGACCAGGCTGCCCAAGGCATCCTTGTGCTTGCGCAGCGCCTCGCCGCTCAGGCGCACCGCTTCGCCACGGCGTGGTGCCGGCGTGGTGCGCCAGACTTTGAAGGCCGCCTGTGCGCGCTCGACGATCAGCGCGTAGTCGGCGGCACTGGAGGCATGCACGCGGGCGAGCACCTCGCCACTGGCCGGATTGATCGGCGCCAGCGTGCCGGCATCGGTGGTGCGCGCCCATTCGCCCTGGCCCAGGTACGAACCGGATTGCTCGGCGCCCAAGCCCAGCGACTTCAAGATCTCATGCGACATGCGTGTTCCTTAGACGGTATGAGGATGGCAAAGCCAAGACGCCGCAGTTTAGCAGCGGCGCCTCAAGGCGATGG
>JBEVMS010000182.1:0-23122 GCA_040508515.1 Dyella sp.
AAAATTCTCCAGTGCCGGTCTATCAGATCTGGATATTCCCCAAATCCATGGAAAACCAAGGAGGGTGTGGAATTGGCCACGCTGGAATGGGAGGCCTGGTTCAACAACCACCGGCTACTCGAATCAGTCAAGCCGCCACAGTGGTGGCCTGACTTTAACTAAACAGCGCCACAAAAGCCGGGGCGATTCAGTGTCAATAGTCGGCGTGAACGCTGATGAAGGCGCTGCGCGGCTCGCCAACAAACGCGCCGGCGCCGTTGGCGGCGACGAAGTAGCGGCGGTCGGTGAGGTTGTGCAGGTTCAGGCCGATGCCCCAGCCGTGCGCTTCGTAGCCAAGCATGGCGTTGACGATCACGAACGGAGGGATCGCATTGACATTGGTGATGTCGCTGTAGCTTTTGTCCTGGTAGTTGAGGCCGGCGCCGACGCGGAATCCGGGCATGCCGGCGAGGTGGAAGCTATAGGTGGTCCACAGGTTGGCCAGGAATGCCGGCGCGCCCTGCGGATGGTTGCCGATCGCCATCACGCTTTGCGGGTTGTCGGTGATCACCGCGCTCTGGCTGGTGACGTTGGCGAGGATGTGCCATTGATCGGTCAGCGCCGCGTCCAGGGATGCTTCTACGCCGCGGGTTTTCTGACTGTCGAAGACGACCGTCTCGATGCCGTTGATGGTGGTCAACGTGGCCACGTTGTCACGCTTGACGTCGAAGGCGGCGGTGTTGATGACCAGCCTGTCGTCGAGCCAGGCGAATTTGATGCCGGCCTCGTACTGCAGCGCCGATTCCGGCACGCTCACACCGTTCGGGGCGTTTTCGGAATTGAAGTTGGTCAGGTGGCTTTTCGAGACGCCCACGTACGGCGACATCCAGGAAAAGAGCTTGTACAGCGCGCCGATGTTCCAGCTCACAGGGGCGCTATGGCGCGCATCCTTGACGCCGGCCAGCAGCGGCTTGCCATCGATTCCGAAGGCCCCGGGAACGCTGATTTGCGGCGTCAGTGTGGTATTCCACCAATCCTGACGCACGCCGGCGCGAACTTTCAGTGCGTCATTGACGTCAATCTGGTCCGTGAGGTACGCGCCATAGCGGCTGGCGGTCAAGTGATCGTCATCGCACGAGTGTTTTGCATTGCACTGGAACGTGATGTCGGCCAGCGAGGTTTCTGGCGGCACCGGCGCGAAGGCGTCGGGAATGTTCGGCAAATCGGCGGTAGTGCGTTCGGTCGCCAAGTTCTGCTGTTGATATTCGAAGCCGGTAAGCAAGGTGTGCCTGATCGAGCCCGTTCTGAAATTCCAGATCGGCTCGAACTGGTAATCGAGGTTGTCCTCTCGATCTTCTTGCTGGCGCAGCTGGCGATCGACCACCTCGCCATCGCTGACCTTGGTGCTAGAGCTGTCGCCGTTGACCAGCACGTCCAGGGTGCGGTGCAGGTAGGAGAAGCGGTTGTTGATCGTCAGGTAGTCGTTGATCGCCCAGCGGTCCGACAGGGTCGAGCGCGCGAATTCGGAGTGGGCGAAATCAAAGGGTGAGGAGTACTTCGCATCCAGGGGAACATGGTTGATCGGCGCGCCGTCGAAGTAGATCAGGCCGTAGGAGTCCGGCGTGTTGTGGATATTGCGCAGGTCGAGCGCGAAGTCGGTGACGTGATCGCCCCAGGTCCATTGGAACGAGGGCCGCGCCTCGTAGTCGTGGCTGCTCAGGCTGCGGAAACCGTCCGAATGCGAAAACGTAGTGTCGATCCGGTAGTTGAGGCCGTCGATGCCGCTGGGACCGGTGATGTATTCGTTATTGCCGAAGGTGCCGAACGAGCCGGCTTGCAGGCTGCCGCCGTAGTGCAGGGATGACGAGGGCGTGTAGTGGACGATGTTGATCGTCCCGCCCGGCGGACCGCTGCCGAACAAGGCGGACCCCGGCCCTTCGAGAATTTCCACCCGCTCAACACCGTTCAAGGAATGGGAAATCCCGCTCAGTTCGTCGCCGTCGGAAAAGCCATCGCTAAAGATTTGCGCGTTGAGGCCGCGGATCAGGAATTGGTCGAAATAGCCCTTGGCGTCCTGGCCGCCGGAGTTCACGCCGCTGGCGTTGTAGACCGCGTCGCGCAGCATGTGGGCGCCTTGCTCGGTAAGTAACGCGCGAGGAATGACCTGCACGCTGGCCGGTAAGTCCGCCAGCTTGGTGCCGGTCTTGCTCAGCGAGGCTTGCTGATTGGGAGCGTTGGTGCGATCGCTTTGGCCGTCTTGCACGACCCCTCGGACCGGCACCAGCGGAAGGGTGATGGCGCTGCGGCTGTCTTGCGCAGCAGCGGTTTGGGTCAGTAGTGCCGCGCCAACCGTCAGTGCGAATACGTATGGCCCGAGGCGCATTTTGCTGGGGCTCAAGGGACGGACGAAGGGTATCGCTGGACTTTTGTGATCGTCATGTGGCATCGGGCAACCTTGGACGGGTGGCAGTAAGTGCTAATGAGAACGATTTCTATTAGCTGCGAGCCGTATGTGCCATCCGACGCCGATTTGGTTTAAGTCGCTTTGAATTTATTTCGTACCTCCTCCAGGGCAGGATGGAGATCTCACGAGGCGCGGTCCCCCGGCGTTGTCGCGAACTACCGGCATGGCGTCCAGCTACCTTGCGGTCATACTTGTGGCTATTCGACGGGGGCAATCACGCATCGTCGAACTGCACGGGAGCGCAGATGGAAACGATTCACTTGGTCCAGGCATTCAGCCGCGGCAAACGTGGTGCCTTGGTGGCGGACAAACCACAACAGTACAAAACGGCGCAGGAGGCCGAGCGCCGGGCGACCCGTATGGTCGAAAGCGTGGCAGGGGTTTTGGCCTACGCCATGGAGGTTGACGAAGAGTCTGGCGAATACGGGGCGCCACAGGTGCTGTTCACCGCCGGCGAGGTGCCCGAGCTTTAACGCGGCTGCCCCGCGCGTAAACCGCCCAGGTTCGATTCCTGCTGAGAGTCAGCATAGAAAAGCCCGCAGAGGGGAGCTGCGGGCTTAAGAAGCTTCCATCTATTCACCGCAGGGAGGGGAAGCCCTGTTGGATGAGCGGGAAAGGAATGCCTCGCGGCATCCGTGGGACAAAATATACTGTCAAGTATATTAATGGTGCATGACTTCTTTCAGGACAAAGCTGCCAACTTAGCTGCCCACCTCCAGCGGTACGTCCTTGGATTCATGCTCCAATATTTTTTGGATCGCGTCGTGTTGACGTAGCTGCTCGCCAAGCAAGCCGGCTACGCGCTCATCGGGGACCTTGTTACGGGTGTTGCGGATAAATTCAAGATACAGCGCAGTAATCAGCGCTTGACGCGGAGAGGTCGACATGGGGTGCTTGCTCATGGCATGCCGTGCTGGCATCTGCTGCAAGCCTACAGCAGCGGTATGGCCCCAAATAAGGCATCTGAAGAGAAATGATGCTCGGGGAAGGATCTACAGATGGCTGAAAACGCGCTCACGGGTTCTGTACGAGCTTGCGGCGAGCATGTAGGCGGACTAGGGGCGTTGCCTATGAGGTTCGCCCATGGCGTACCGTCGCCCTCAATCCGCGCATCTCGCCGCATCGCGTGCATTCACTTAAGGAGCTGCCATGTTACTTACCGTCCTTGTTGTCATCCTGATCATCGCCTTGCTTGGCGGCTTGCCTACGTGGGGCTACTCACGTTCTTGGGGCTACGGTCCTAGTGGAGGTGTTGGTGTTATATTGTTGATATTGCTTGTTTTATGGTTGCTTGGCGTATTTTGAGCGCGGCCTGCATGGGGAGGAGATTTGACTTGGAGCCGTGGCTTCGTTTTTGCCCGGATGATGTGATAGGAAAATATTTTCTCCGATTTAACAGTATTTGCTTAGAAATGGAGTATGGTTGGCTTGTGTGGATACCCAAGGATGCCTTGGACACCATGCAAACATGCGCTTAGACCATGCGGTATTTAGCGCAAACCCTCAAAGTTTCAAAGGTATGTTTCATGTCGAATCGTCAAAGCGGCACCGTCAAGTGGTTCAATGATGCCAAGGGTTTTGGCTTCATCACTCCTGAGAGCGGGGCCGACTTGTTCGTGCATTTCCGCGCGATCCAGGGCAATGGTTTCAAGTCGTTGCAGGAAGGTCAGAAGGTGACCTTCGTAGCCACGCAGGGTCCGAAAGGCCCGCAGGCTGATGAAGTGCAAGCGGTCTGAGTAGTACCATCGCTTGCTGAAAAAAGCCCGCTAGCGCGGGCTTTTTTTATGCTTGATTCCCGGTCACCGTTGCCTGGGCAGGATAAGTGCGCCCGTTGAGGGTGTCGTCGCGGTAAAACGGGACATGAAATTGCCCAAGTACAGCGTAAGGTCGTCCTCATGCGCGAAGCGACGACAGTGCACGTCCTGTCACCGTCTTACTACGGCTTGATCAGAGCATCCTTAAATGTCTTGGCGGCTCAGTACGCGGAAGCGTGCAAATTGGCTGAAGTCGTAGTGCAGGGAGGTCTCATGACCACCACTACCGAGCGCGTGCAGTAGATCTTCGGCCATGTGTTCGGCCGTTACAAAGGGAATGGTCGGATAACCCGCGCGCGCCAGCCATGCGGCCCGATGCCGGCCTTCGCAGATGTCCAGCTTCGACTCCCACCACAGCGCCACTGGCAGTTCCAGTCGTCCGTTCAAGGCGATGGCGTCCAGCGCTTTGAGTTGCTTGTTCCTCAGTGGAAAGCGCTCGGCATCGTCGAGCATGTAAGCGAGCACCGCGCTACTGTCGAGCAGAACGATCACCGGCAGCGGATCGCCCATGCTTTCGGGATCGTCCAGGTAGGCGAAACGATGATCGAAGCTCAGGTCGTGGTAAAGCACGCGAGTGCAAGTAAGCATGGGATTCCGCGAGGCGTGATGGCCAGCTTGAGGTGAGAAATATCAAGCTTAACGTTGCACCGTGATGCTGGCGACGGCTGTCGCATTGCAAGAGACGCTGCGGGTGTCCTGTCACGGCTGAGTCAGCCGGGCAGGACCCTGGCCTGGTCGCCCGTATCGCTTGCGTCTTGGCGCTCTGGCGAATACTGCGCTGACTTCCCAATGAAGTCTCGACGTGGTTGATGGCGCTAGCCTTGGCGACTACCTCGCGTCCTTACGATGAGGTAGTTCGCGGCGATAGACAGAGGTTGCCGCCTGAGCTTGCTTATCGATGCACCGCGATGCCGATTTGGTCATGATCTTTCATTTTACACTGCGGGGGTCCTGTGCCTAAGGTGATTGCGCACCCTCACTTAGGATCCCGTCGATGGAATACCGCTTGCTCGGCCGCTCTGGCCTGAAAGTCTCCGCGCTCACCATGGGCACCATGACCATGGGTGGCAAAGGCAACTTCGCGAAAGTCGGCAATGTCGGCTTGGATGAAGCGCGCCGGCAAATCGATCTCTGTCTGGACGCGGGCGTCAACTTGATCGATACCGCCAATATTTATTCCAACGGCGCATCCGAAGAAATTGTCGGTGCTGCGCTGGAAGGTAAGCGCGATGGCGTACTGATCGCCACCAAGGCGCGTTTTCCCATGGGCGAAGGCCAGAACGATCGTGGCCTCTCGCGCTATCACCTGATTCGCGAGTGCGAAGCGAGCCTGAAGCGGCTGCGTACCGATGTGATCGATCTCTATCAAGTTCACCAGTGGGATGGGCAGACCCCGCTGGAAGAAACCATGGAGGCTCTGGATAGCCTGGTGCGCCATGGCAAGGTGCGCTACATCGGTTGCTCTAATTATTCGGGCTGGCACCTGATGAAGGCGCTGGGGATCAGCGAGCGTGAGCATCGTCAGCGCTTCATCAGCCAGCAGATTCATTACACGCCTGAAGCGCGCGAGGCCGAATACGAGCTGTTGCCCATCTCGATCGATCAGGGCGTGGGCGTGCTGGTATGGAGCCCGTTGGCGGGCGGCCTGTTGTCTGGCAAGCATCGGCGCGATGCAGCCGCGCCTGAGGGTACGCGCCAGTTGGCGGGTTGGCCCGAGCCGCCGATCCGCGATGAGGATCGGCTGTGGCGGATCGTCGATGTGCTGGCCGGCATCGCCAAGGCGCGCGGTGTTTCGGCGGCGCAGGTGACCCTGGCCTGGTTGTTGGGGCGTCCGGCGGTGACATCGGTAGTGATCGGTGGCCGCACCGAGGCACAGTTCAAGGACAACCTTGCCGCAGCCGACCTGAAATTAAGCGAGGATGAGCGGCGCCAGTTGGATGAGGTCAGTGCGCCGCCCGTGTTGTACCCCTACTGGCACCAGTTGCAGACAGCCAAGGATCGGTTGAGCGCTGCCGACCTGGTCTTGCTGGGGCCGCACGTAGCGGCGTAATCGTTTTTATGCGTGCATGAAAAAGCGACGGCATGCGCCGTCGCTTTTTGGGGAAGTGATATTTCTCGGAGTGAAGTCGCCCTTAATGACCCCAGCGATTGTTGCCACCGAGATTCTGCGCATTCATCACGCTGATGCTCAAGCCAAGATCGACCGGGCTATCCTTGCCCAGCACGTTGTCCACATTGATGTTGGCGGCGTTCCACATCGTTGTGCCGATGCCCCTGCCAGTGGCGATGCCGGTGCTAATGCTGCCGTTGACGTTCTTTCTGGGCGGCGCACCGTCCACGCTGGCTTGGGCGTCACCTGGCGTGCCGCTGGTATCACCGTAATAGGTGCCTGGCGCGGAAGCGCTCTCGGTGCTGGTGCTGGCAGCCGGAATATCTTGTGGCGGTAGCTTCAGATCAAGCGACTTGCCGGAGTTCTGCGCCCAAACGGCAGGAGCCATGGCCAAAGCCAGTGCAGCGATCAGTAGTCGTTTCATATGCGTCATGCCCACGATTCTTTATCAAGCTACAACGCACATGAAGCGCCTTGGTGCACTGTTTCGTCAATGGTGATCAAAACCTCCGGTTTGTTGCGCTTCATGTGTAAAGTCCTGGAGTGCCCAGTTTTAAACGACTAGGGCCCGCCAGACAACTTACAGTCCCAAATCGCTCAGGCTGGGGTGATCGTCGGGGCGACGTCCCTGCGGCCAGAGGAACTTGCGCTCGGACTCGGCGATCGGCAGGTCATTGATCGATGCGTGACGGTGCTGCATCACGCCATGCGGGTCGAATTCCCAATTTTCATTGCCATAGGAACGAAACCAGTTACCGCCCTGGTCACACCACTCGTAGGCGAAGCGGACCGCGATGCGATTGTCATCAAATGCCCACAGTTCCTTGATCAGGCGATATTCCCGTTCTTTAGCCCATTTACGGCTGAGAAATTGCACGACCTCGGCGCGGCCATGCACGAATTCTGCGCGGTTGCGCCACTGGGTATCGACGGTATAAGCCAGCGATACCTTGTGTGGATCGCGCGAGTTCCAGCCATCTTCCGCCATGCGTACTTTTTGCGCGGCACTTTCACGGGTGAAGGGGGGGACCGGGATGCGTGTATCGGTGGGATGATTCATAGGCTGATCCTAGGGATTCGAGTGACGGACGCGAGGATGCTCGCAATTTGTGCTCTTCGGCTTCGATTTCTTCATGGCTACACCCTCGTTGCTTGAGAGGTAGTTTCGCCGAATCCACTTACTTTGGGCGGGCTCGAAATTCGAGGGCACCCTTGGAAGAGTAGCTATGTGCCAACCGCGACGATGGGGGCGCCATGCTGCCGTCGTGCCGCGTGGAACCGCGCCTAAAGCCGCGCCGGCGGTATCGATCAGCCGCTAGAATACCCGCGGTGCCGCTTTCGGCGCGGTGTCCACAAGGCCTGACGTGTTCGATCAACCCATCGTGATGCTGGATTTCGAGACCACGGGTTTAAGCCCCACCGCCGGTGACCGCATCACCGAAGTGGCGGCGCTGCGTATTGTCGACGGGGCGGTGACGGAGCGCTTCGTCAGTCTGGTCAACTGCGGCGCGCGGATTCCTTCGTATGTCACTGCCTTGACAGGAATCAGCCAGCGCATGGTCGATGCGGCGCCACCGGTAGCGCAGGTGCTGCCGCAACTGTTGGCGTTTGTCGGTGCCGATACGCTGGCCGCACACAACGCGAGTTTCGACGAAAAATTTCTGCAAGCCGAATGCCAGCGTCAGCGCTTGGCGCCTCGGCATCGGGGGCTGGTCTGCTCGCTGAAGCTGGCGCGGCGCATGTTGCCGGGGCAGGCCAGCTACAAATTGGCTGGTCTGGCGCACTCGCTGAAGCTGCGCTTCAACGGCGCCGCGCATCGCGCCGAGGCTGATGCGGAGGTCTCGGCACAATTGTTGCTGCACATTGGCGAGCGTTTATGCCACCGCTATGATCGTCGCGCGATCGCGCCAAGCTTGTTGGAAGCGATCAACCGGCAAAGCGCGGCCAAGGTGGGTGCGTTCCTCCATCGCAGTCTGACGCTTGCGCCGATGTGCGCCCAGGCTAACGATGTTGCCCTCGCTGGATAGCCGGCCGGTGCTAGGCTGCGTGCTTGAATTTTGATCTGGACCTCAACCTGCGAGGGTGCGGTTCTTTGCGAGGGAATGCGATGAACAAGCTCACCGCCGTATTCGATCTGGATGGCACTCTGGTCGATACGCTGCCGGACTTCACCTTGTCGATCAATCGGCTATTCGCTCGCATGGGTCTGGCGGCGGCCAGCGAAGTGGAGTTGCAGCCGATGCTGGGCGATGGCCCCACGGTTTTTCTGGAACGCGCGCTGGCGGCGCGCGGCGTCGATGCCGATGCGCGCATGCAGGCGGATTTCATTGACGACTACACCGACTATGCGGCGGTCGATTCACAGCTCTATCCGGGCATGGCCGAGGCACTGGTGGCCTTGCGTCGGCAGGGATTGCAATTAGCGGTGTGCACCAATAAACCGGTCGCCTCCACCATGCTCTTGCTGCGTGCGTTGCAGATCGACGAGCTGTTTGTGGCGATCGTCGCGGGTGACAGCCATCCGTTCCGCAAGCCCGATCCGCGTCATTTGCTGCACACGTTGCAGCAGGCGGGCACGCAGCCTTCGCGCGCGGTGATGATTGGCGACAACCGCAACGACTACCTCGCTGCCCAAGGTGCGGGCACTGCCTTCGTGTTCGCCGAGTGGGGTTACGGTCAGTTGGACGGGCCGTTGGACATCCACGGCATGCGGGCCGACTCACCGCTGCAATTGATCACGGCGGTTCCGCAATTGCTGGCGCTGGCACAAGCCGGTTGATCTGCGTCGATGGGTTTTCAAATCAGGCTACCGCACTAGCGTTGGCGGGCTGAAGAGGTGGCGCCGTCATCGCGGACTTAGCGTAGACAAAGGAGCGCGGCGCAGGTAGCTCGCGCCGCGACCCCGTGTTGTGTGCGGGCTAGTTGGTTGCTGCCTTGCGACCTTGCGCATCCAGCGTGGCGAAGTCGGCGTCGGTCAAAGGGAGCTCGGCGGCGGCCACGTTTTCAACCTGGTGAGCCGGATTGCCGGTGCCGGGAATCGGCAGCATTACCGGCGAACGCTTTAGCAGCCACGCCAGCGCTACTTGGCTGCGTGTGGCGCCGAGTTTGTCGGCGACCTGGGTAAGCGCCGAGTCCGGACCGGTCAGCACGCCGGCGGCCAGCGGGTGCCAGGGGATGAAGCCGATGCCCTGCTGTTCGGCGTAGTCGAGCACATCCTCGCTGCCTCGATCGGTGAGGTTGTAGCGATTCTGCACGCTGGCCACGGTGAAGAATTTCTGCGCGGCCTTGATTTCCTCCACGCTCACTTCGCTCAAGCCCACGTGACGGATGAGGCCTTCTTTCTGCATGGCGGCGATCGCGGCGAATTGTTCGTCGCGCGGCACCTTGGCATCGATGCGGTGCAATTGCCATAGGTCGATCCGCTCCACGCCCAGCCGGCGCAAGCTCATCAGCACGCATTGGCGCAAGTATTCGGGACGCCCCAGCGGCATCCACTTGTCCGGTCCGTGTCGCGTAAAGCCACCCTTGGTAGCGATCACCAGGCCCTGGTAAGGGTGTAGCACTTCGCGGATCAAATCCTCGCTGACGTTGGGACCGTAGCTGTCGGCGGTATCGATGAAGTTGATGCCCAGCTCAGGAAGTTTGCGAAGCGTGGCGCGCGCCGCCGTGCCGTCGGCCGGCTCGCCCCAGATGCCCTTACCGGTGATGCGCATGGCGCCAAAGCCTAGGCGATGGATCGTGAGGTCGCCGCCGAGTTGAAATTGGCCCGAGGCGGCGGCGTTGGTTTGGATGGTAGACATGAGCACTCCAACAGCGTGGGGGAAGGGAGAATCCTCGTTCTGGGGGCGTCGGCACCCATTAAAAGGCCGCGCGCTTTTGCGTGCGGCCTGGGGATAACGGGTTCATCCGAACATGCAATTTATTTGAGGAACGCAAGCAACGCCCGATTGACCTCCTCCGCGTGCGTCCAAAGCAGGCCGTGTGGAGCGCCGGGAAGCTCGACGTAGTTGACGTCGGCGATCAGCTTGGCCGCCCGCCGCCCCGTTGAGTCAACCGGCAGGATGCGATCGGCATCGCCATGGATCACCAAGGTCGGCACGTCGATCGCCTGCAGATCGCTTCGGAAATCTTCGATCCAGGCGTTGACGCAATCGAGCGTGGCCTTCGCCGACGCGGTTGCCGCGAGATTCCAATTGGCCTCGATCGTGCGCTCGCTGATGCGCTGCCCGCCGAGTACATCGGCGTTGTAGAAGTTGTGTAGGAAGTCCCACAGAAAGGCAGGACGGTCCGCCACGATGGCTTGGCGAATGCCGGCAAATACCGCCGCGTCGACACCCTCCGGGTTATCCGAGGACTTCAGCAGGAACGGCGTCACCGCAGCCAGCAAGCCGGCACGGCGAATCCGGGCCGAGCCATATTTGGCCAGGTAGCGCGCCACTTCGCCGCCGCCCATCGAGAAGCCGACGATATCGGTTTCGACCAGATCCAATTGCACCAACACGGCTTCCAGATCGGCGGCCAGGGTGTCGTAGTCGTAGCCCACCGACGGCTTGCTGGAGCGGCCAAAGCCACGCCGATCGTAGGTGATCACGCGATGCCCAGCCGCCAGCAGCGCAGCGGTCTGCTTTTCCCAGGATGCGCCGTTCAACGGCCATCCGTGAATCAGCACCACCGGTTGGCCGCTGCCCTGATCCTCGTAGTACAGCTCGATGGGCGCGGAGTTTTCTTGACCGACTGTGATAAAGCTCATGGAGTCTCCTACGTGCGTGATGGGGAGCGAAAAGCGTCGTGCATGGATGGTGACATTAGCGCTGCAAGTCACACCGGTCGATACCGGCATGGCCCGGCATAACTGCGCCAGATGCCCAGGATGGCCCACTGGCGGTGAAGCGTGTGGCAAGCGCTGGTTTCATCGGGACGTCATACACGCGCGCTAGTTTGCCGGGTTGTCGCAGCTTCGCCGGCGACAATTCGGGCCGGCCGGGGAGTGCATGTGACGCTGGAATCGCAACAAGGTCTGTTAACGCTGTTTGCCGAACAGCGTGCGTCGCTCAATGGCTATTTCCTGCGCCGGGTGACGCATGCGTGGGATGCGCAGGATCTGCTGCAAGAGCTTTATCTGCGACTGCTGCGCTCGGTGCGTCAGCGCAGCGAGGACATTCGCAATCCCGAGGCGTACCTCTATACCGTGGCGGCCAATCTGCTGAAGGAGCACGCGGTGATGCAGCAGCGTGCACCGCTGGGCAGCGATGGGCTGGACGAAGTGATCGAGCGATTGGCCACTCCTTGCGACGCGGGCGCCGATGTCGATCGTCAGCTGCGGCGGCAGCGACTGAGCCAGTTGCTAGGGCAACTGTCACCGAAGTGTCGCGCCGTGCTGGTGATGCACTACCGCGATGAGTTGGGTTATCGGCAGATTGGTGAGCAGTTGGGCATATCGTTCCACATGGTCAAGAAATACATCGTCAAGGCGCTCACCGTATGCCGCCAAGGAATGGCACGGTATGACTGATTCAACGCATGCGCCGCGCCGCACGGTTTCGCGACGGCTGACCGAGCAGGCGGCGCAATGGTATCTGGAGCAGGGCGAGGGCCTCGGCGAAAAGTCGCGCGCAGAGTTCCTGCGCTGGCTATGCGCCTCGCCCGATCATCTGGCCGAATACCTGGCGATTGCCCGCCTGCATGGTGATTTGAAGGCAGTGACTTTGGCCGAATCGGCCAGCGTCGCGCAGTTGATTGCGCTGGCGCAGGCCGAACCATCGGTAGTCGACCTGCCGCTGGCGCGGGCTGTGCGTCCGGCTGCGCCAGCCACCGAATACATCGGCGCCGGCCCCCGACGGCGTGTTCGCCTCGGCCTGGTGGCGGTCTTGCTCGGCGTGGCGCTGCTCAGTGGCGCTGCGATGTGGCGAGCAGCCGCGGATCGGCCGCTTGCCTATGCTGCGACCCATACGCCGCGCAGGGTAACCCTACCCGATGGCAGCGTGGTCCAGCTCGATCGGAGAAGCACAATTGCAGTGCGTTTCAGCGCGCGGCAGCGTCGGATTGAACTGCTGCAAGGGCGTGCGCTGATCGACGTCGGCAAGGATTCGACGAGACCGCTTCTGGTTCAGTTCGGGCCCAACACCTTGCAGGATGTCGGCACCGTGTTCGGACTCAGCCTGGGTGCGCACGAAAGCACGGTGACGGTACTCAGCGGTGAGGTTCGTGTACTGAGGCAATTACCCTCATCGGCCAACGTTTCAGCGCCCGCGTCCAGCATGCCGGCTACCGGCACGTTGGCGATATTGCACGGCGGGCAGCAAGCGCAGATGGATGCTGCCGGCGAACTGACCAAACTGGCCGCAGCGGATCTGGCGCAGGCCACCGCATGGCTGCCCGACACGATCGCATTCGATCACCGCACGGTGGCCGAGGTGGCGCGCCGGTTCGATGCCTATACGTCCAAACCGCTGCGCATCGAAGACCCTGCACTGGCGGCGCTGCGTATCAGTGGCGTGTTCCATGCGCGCGACAGCGAGGCTTTTCTGTCCTACCTGCAGACGCTACCGGGTGTGCATGTGCGGCGCGAAGCGGACAGCATCCGGGTGACCCGCATGGCCTCGGTCGGTAGCGAGCCAGGCCGGCTGTAAGAAAAAATTCATCGAATCGACGGTACCCGAAACCCTCGCCGAGCACTCGTAGATAGGTAGCTGGCCAACGTGCGGCCTCATCGTCGCGCGATGGCTTCGTCGCTTACCCATTTAAGGTCTCGCTTTCTCATGCGTAAATTGCTCGCTTTCCAACTCGCGCTGCTGTTCGGTGGCGTCGGTTCTGTTTCAGCCTGGGCCGATGCGTCTCCCGCAACGACCCAGGGCCAGGCCATCGGTGCGATGCCACTGACCCGCGCACTTGAGCTGTTCGCCCGCCAGAGTGGGCTGCAGGTGATCTATAGCGCACAGGTCGCCGACAGCGTGTACAGCGAAGGCGCCCCGGCGGGCTTGTCGCCAGAGCAGCAATTGCGTCGGCTGCTTAAAAACAGCGGGCTGGACTATCGTTTCGTAACCGCGACCACGGTAACCATCGTGCCGCGCGCCGAGCCGATCAAGCCGTCGCCATCCACGCCGGCCGCGAATGATCTGGCTGCTGAACTGCCCAAGAGCCTGGCGCCGATCAGCGTCAGCGCCAACGCGGTCGATACGCTGGCGCCAAGCGCCGCGCCGCTGGATGCGATCCAGCCGACTTCGGTGATCGACGAACGCTTCATCCGCGACGGGCTGCGTTTCAACGCCAATTACGATGACATCATCAAGTACGCGCCCAGCGTCACAGTGACCTCGCCGGAGGGCCCGGGGTTGGGCAAGAACGAGAGCATCAGCATCCGCGGCTTTCAGGATGGCCAGTTCAATATCACCTTCGACGGCATTCCATTCGGCGATGCCAGCGACCTGCATCACACCACCTCGGCCTACTTCAACAACCATGTGTTGGGTCAGGCTGAGATCGACCGTGGTCCCGGTGGTGGTTCCACCATCGGCAACGCCACTTTCGGCGGTACCGTGGGATTGCGCTCGCGCGATCCCAGCGCGCAGCCCGGGGTCACCGCGTATTTGACGGCGGGTAGTTGGAATACCCGAGCCGGCGGCGTCAGCGCCGATGAGACCATCGGCAACACCCGCGTATTCGCCGACATCTCCAAGGAGTCCAGCGACACTTATCTCAAAGGAACCGACGACGAGCGCCAGCATCTTTTTCTGAAGACGATCACCCGTCTCAGCGAAGCGACCACGCTAACCTTCGTCACCAGCTACAACCGCGAACATCAGAACACCGTGCAGGGCGCCACGCTGCAGGAGATAGCACAGTTCGGCTGGCGCTACGGGCTGGGCAACAACCCGGCGCTGCAGACGTATGCGGGTTACAACAACGCGGCCTATTATTCGAGCTTCAGCTATGTGGGCCTGACCACGCAGTTGGGCGGGTGGTATGTCGACAACAAGCTCTACTTGAATACTTTCGATCATTGGGCGCGCAAGACCAATGATGCCAGTGACGACAATCCTGCTGACAATGGCGTGGCTTTTTACAACGCCAAGGGCAAGAAGGTCGCCACTGTCGCTGCGGACGTGCCGGGCAAGCTCTCCGATTCAGGCTTTCATGCCTTCGGCGATGTGCTGCGCCTGCAGCGTGACTTGGGGCCGGGTGATCTGCAGACCGGCGTATGGCTGGAGCGCAACCTGGACGCCCGCTACCAATACCCGTTGGATCTGAGCACAGGCGTGGCCAGCGGCACCAAGTACGGCCCGCTCGACAACTATCAGCTCAACGATCGCAGCGACACCATCCAGCCGTACCTGCAATACGACTGGAACCTCACCGACGATCTGACGCTGAGCCCGGGCCTGCGCTATTCGCAGGTAACCCGCTATTTGAACGCGCCACTGAACAAGGTTTCGCCGCCGGTTGCCAGTTACGCCGAGGCGACCTACAGCGCGACCCTTCCCTCGCTGAGTCTGCATGATCGCCTCAGTGACAACTGGAGCGCTTACGCACAGGTCGCCAAGGGATTTCTGGCGCCGCCGATCGACGTCATCGAACTCAGTGGCGCCAAAGGCTTGATGCCAGAGCAGACCACCAACTACCAGTTGGGCACGGCGTATGCCTCGCGTCAGTTCACCTTGGGTGCGGATGTCTACTACATCGACTTCTCCAATCTTCTGACCACCACCGAAGTGGCTACCGCCAACGGCAATGAGGATACCTACATCAACGGCGGCGGGGCGATTTACCAAGGCCTGGAACTGGAAGGAACCTACGCGCTGACCCACACTCTGAGCCTCTACGCCAACGCCAGCTACAACAAGGCAACCTACAAGGGCAGCTCTGTGCAGGTCGCTGCGGCGCCCAAGGTGACGGCAGCGCTGGGCTTGCTCTACAGCAGCGATCAGGGTTACTTCGGCTCGCTGATGGGTAAGTTCGTTGGCAAGCAGTACGGCCTGGACAACACGACGGATGCCGCTGGCGACACGGTATTCGCCGACAGTCAGCGCATCGGCGCCTACTTCAGCGTGGATGGCGCGCTTGGCTATCGCACGGATCACGGTCCGGCCGGCACCAAGGGCTACTCGATCAGTGTGGACGTCAACAACCTGTTCGACGTGCACAAGCTGACCGGTTATGCCGGCACGCAGTCGGTCAGCGGAGAGCCGCTGTTCTTTGGCCTGCCCGGCCGCGGCGTATTCCTCGACCTGTCGGTGAAGCTGTGAGGAAGGTGCTGATGTCATGGGTCCGCCACGCGCGCGCAAAGCTCACAGGTAGCGCGGAGCACATATCGAGATGCGCGCGATGGCGCGTTGGCCTGATGATCGTTGGTCTTTGCATCATTGCGATCGCGCCGGCGACAGCCGCGCCGACCCTGCGCATGGAGATCGTGCTGATGCGTCATGGCGTGCGTGCGCCGACCAGTGAGCCGGCCAAGTTGGCGGCTTACGCCGATCAGCCCTGGCCGACATGGCCGGTCGCCGCCGGTATGCTGACCGCACATGGCGCGCAAGGCATGCAGGCACTGGGTGCGCGTTATCGCGCCGATTATCGGACAGCGGGCGTGCTGGGCGCTTCGTGCGCAGAGCTGTCGGTGTTACAGGTAATCGCCGACAGCACGCCGCGCAACCGCGCCAGCGCGGCGGCTTTGCTGCGCGGCCTGGCACCGGATTGCGGCTTGCACTTTCAAGGCTTGCCAGTCACCGAAAGCAATCCATTGTTCCACTGGGAACATGA
Organism: Dyella sp.; assembly: GCA_040508515.1. GTDB lineage: Bacteria > Pseudomonadota > Gammaproteobacteria > Xanthomonadales > Rhodanobacteraceae > JBEVMS01. Next base: position 16,121 of record JBEVMS010000182.1, read on the forward strand.
CGATGCCGATGACGATGGCGCGGCAGCCCCTGCCATCGCCGCGGCACCAGACGAGCTGGCACAACTACAACGCGTGCTGCTCGGTTGCAACGATGGCGCATGCCTGCAGCGTGCGGCTGCCGAGGGTAAGCATGTGTTGCTGATGCCGGCACACTCGGGCGATCCCGTCGCCCTGGCCAAAGCGATGAAGATCGCCGGCACGATGAGCGAGAACGTGATGCTGGAATACGCACAGGGTTTGCCGTTGGCGCAGGTCGCCTGGGGACGCGTGACGCCGGCCGCGGTGAGCCGCCTGGTCACCTTGCATAACCTATCTTTCGAACTGACCAAGCGCAGCCTGCCGGCCGCCGCGCAAGGCGGTTCAAACCTGCTCGCACATATCCTGGCGACCTTGCAGGCGGCCGCGGGGGAGATGCCCGCAGTGCAACCGCTGGCGAGCGCCGACACACGCGTGTTGCTGCTGCTCGGTCACGATACCAATTTGGCCCATCTGGCCGGTTTGCTGGGTGTGGATTGGCATCGATCGACGGATCCGGACGACTACCCACCGGGCGGCGCCCTGGTGTTTCAGTTATGGGAGCAGGACGGTCGGTACCGAGTGAACTTGCTCACACGCATGCCTACCTTGCAAGCGCTGCGTAGTGGCGATTTTCGGCCACGCTCAGCGTTGTCCCAGCGCGACGTTTCGCTACCCGCGTGGGCCGGAGGGCAAGGGTATCCGCTGGCCGCGTTTCTCGCCGCGGCGCGCGCCCGGATGGACGATCGCTTTGTCGATGCGAAGGCACCTGCGCTGACCGTGCAAAGTGATCCTTGAGCGTAGGCCGCGCTGTTGTTACCCCCTGAAAATGTGTCGCTATGCGTACGCGGGTGGCAACGCGGTGCCGCGCGTGTCCGCTGGGCGACACGACCCGAGATGTGAAGGTGCTGAGCGGCCCTCGTCCGTGTCCCTGGCGCGCGCATTTGCTTGCGCCAGGGACGGGGCACGACGTACGTTCCGTGGATCGGCCGGTAGCCTAGCGGGCCTGCGTCCAACGCTGCGCCGCTTCGGCGAACGCCCAGCAGTCGGCGTAACCGTTGTAAAGCGGCGCAGGCGAGATGCGGATCACGTCCGGCTCGCGCCAGTCACCGATGATGCCCTGGCTAAGCAGGTACTCGAACAGCGCGCGACCTTGCGCGCGGCCGCCGCGTACGCGGATCGAGAGCTGTGCGCCGCGCTGGGCCGGGTCGGCCGGAGTGATCACTTCGAGCAGCAAGTCGAGTTGGCTTTGCACCAGCCACGTCAAGTAACCGGTGAGCCGCAGGGATTTCTCACGCAATGCCGGCATGCCGGCGCGGTGGAACTGTTCCAGCGACACTTGCAGCGGCGCCAATGCGAGGATCGGTGGGTTGGACAACTGCCAGCCGTCCGCACCGGGTGTCGGCACGAAATGCGGGCCCATCTGAAAGCGGCTGTGCTTGTCGTGGCCCCACCAGCCGGCGAAGCGCGGCAGCGCGCTGCGCGCATGGCGCTGATGTACAAAGGCGCCGCCGATCGCACCGGGGCCACCGTTCAAATACTTGTAGCTGCACCAGATGGCGAAATCCGCACCGCTGTCGTGCATCGCCAACGGCAGGTTGCCGACCGCATGGGCCAGATCGAAACCGACCAGACAGCCGTGCCGATGCGCCAGTTCGGTGATCGCCTTGAGGTCGAACGCCTGGCCGGTGCGGTACTGGATGCCCGGCAGCAGCACCAGCGCGATGCGCGAACCGTGCTGGTTCAGCGCGCGCTCGATCGCCTGCATCGAAAACAGTCCGTTGGGCTGGTCCGGCGCCAGTTCGATCAAGGCCTGCGCGGGGTCGTAGCCGTGAAAGCGCAGCTGCGACTCCACCGCGTAACGGTCGGTGGGAAACGCGCCGCCCTCGACCAGGATCGCCGACCGCGTGGGCGTGGGGCGGTAGAAGCTGACCATCATCAGGTGCAGGTTCACCCCCAGCGTGTTCATCGCGACCACTTCATCCGGTTGCGCGCCGATCACTTCGGCCAGATGGTCGCGCACGTATTCGTGGTAATCCAGCCAGGGCGCACGGCCTTTGAAGTGGCCTTCCACGCCCAGCTCGGCCCAGTAGTCCAGCTCGGTGGTGACCGCTACGCGCGCCGCCCGTGGTTGTAGCCCCAGCGAATTACCGCAGAAATAGTGGCTGTCGCGCCCTTCGTGCGGCGGGATCAGGAATTCGGCGCGAAACGCGCGCAGCGGATCGGCGGCATCCTGGGCGATCGCCCAATCGGCGCCGGACTGATAGACGTCCATAAGCATTTCCAATGAATTACGTCTCCCGTGAATTAGCCGTTGAGCTGCGCGGCGATGCGCTGGCAGCCCTGATCGAAATTGTGGGTCCAGCCGTCGCCGGCCTGACTGGCAGCGGGGCGCACGCAGCGCAGTTGGATCGCGTGCTGGCCCTTGAGCCAGTAGCGCTCGTAATAACTGAATTGCTGGCCGGCTTCCTGCGCGGTATAGACGAAATGATCGCTGCCGCCCTGACCGCTGGCGGCGGGCTGGTAGCCGGTCAGGGCCTTGGCCTTGCCGATCGCGCCATCGAGGTATTGCTGGAAGGCGCTGGCGTCGGCCACCTGCTTGACCGTCACCGTGACCCGCGCCAACGTGCTGGCCGCCGAGGGTGAGGGATCGGGCACCTGAAAAACACGCGCCTCGGGATCGCCCTGGGTGTCCATGATGTCGACCCACGAATCGGGCACTTTGAAGCCGACGGCGCCGCCAGCCATGCGCACATCGGTGGCGTGGGCGCCGGCCGCCAGCAGCAGGGCCAGGCCGAGGACGATGCTGCGCGAATGCTTCATGCCTGCTCCAGATTTAACGTTACGTGTGTTCGAAGCGTTGCCGCGGCAGGCCCAGCCAGGCCAGCGCGCTGCCGTGGAACAACTGCGCGCGTGTGGCCGGATCGAGTCCCAGGGCTTCGATGCCGCTGCCCGGCGCTTGCTCCCCCAGCGGGAAAGGATAATCGGTCCCCAGCATCACTTGTGAGTTTCCCGCCACATCGAGCAGATAGCGCAGCGCGCGCGTATCGTGCACGCAGGAATCGAAGTACAGCCGCTGCATATAGTCGCGCGGGTTGCGCGGGTTGTCGGTGGCGACCAGGTCCGGGCGCATGCGAAAGCCGTGTTCGATCCGTCCGATACTCCAGGGGAAGCTGCCGCCGCCGTGCGCCAGCATCACGCGCAGACCGGGCAGGTGTTCCAGCACGCCACCGAACACCAGGCAGCAGCCAGCACGCGACTGCTCGGCCGGCATGCCGACCAGCCAGGGCAGCCAGTACTTGGGCATGCTGGCGGTGCCCATCATGTCCCAGGGATGCACCAGCACCGCGGCGCCCAGGTCGGCGGCGGCCTCGAAAAAAGGAAACAGCTCCGGCGCGTCGAGATTCCAATCGTTGCAGTGCGAGCCAATCTGCACGCCGGCCAGGCCCAGCTCGTCGATGCAGCGCTCCAGCTCGCGGATCGCCAGCTCCGGCGATTGCAGCGGCACCGTGCCCAGGCCCGCGTAGTGGCGGGGATAGTCGCGGCACAGGGCGGCGGTGTGGTCGTTCAGATGACGGTGCAGCTCCAGCGCCTGGTAGCCGGGCGCCCAATAGCAGAACAGCACCGGCACGGTGGAAATCACCTGCACCGCCACGCCGAAGCGGGCGTAGTCATCGATGCGCTGCTGCGGGTCGAACGCCGAGGCCCAGACCTCGCGAAAAAACTTGCCGTCCTTGTAGATGCGGTGGTGCCCGTCGCTGTGGGTCATCACCGGAAAGCGTTCGTCGGCGTATCGGGTGGCCAGATCCGGCCAGTCGCTGGGCAGAATATGGGCGTGGGTATCGATCTTCAGCATGCGCGGCATCCGTGGCTCAGGCGTGAAGCATGATCGGCCGGCCGCGCCAGCGCGACCGGCCTCCAACATAGCCCAGCCGGGGTATCGGCGTCATCGCGCGCTGCCGCAGCGTCGCGTCTGCTGCGACGCTGGCGGTCCAGAATCTGCGCCAGACGCGGCCGCTCATGCACAATGACGCGTTGCGAAATTCAACGATGCGCGGGAGTCGCCATGGATTCGATCGAAAACGGCATCGTGGTGTACCGGGCTAGCCGGCTCGAGGCCTTGCTCGATCCCCTGCAACAGCTGCTGGACCAGGTGCCGCCGGCGCATGTGCTGGCGCCACAGACGGTGATCGCCGCGCATCCGGGCATGCGTCACTGGCTGTCCGCCGCGCTGGCACGCCGGCGCGGGGCGGGTGGCATCGTGGCTAATCTGCGCGTCACGCTGCCCAGCGCCTGGCTGGATGAACTGGCTACCGACCGATTGGGCGAGCAGATGTCCTTGCTGCCTTACCGACGCGATCGCCTGCGCTGGCGCATCCACGAGGCGTTGCCGACGATTGAGGACGCGCAGGTGCGCGGCTATCTCGACGGCGCCGATCCGGCGCGCCGGCGCTATCAACTGGCCGATCGGCTGGCGCGGCTGTACGGGCAATACCTGGTCTATCGTCCGGACTGGCTGCTGGCCTGGCAGCGCGGCGAGGACAGCGTGCCCGAGCCGAGCTTCATGGCACCGTTGTGGCGACAGTTGCGCGCGGCGATCGGCGCGCCACACCGCGGCGAACTTGTCGAGACACTGGTGCGCGACTTGGCGCGCCAGCCGCTGCGGCAGGCCAGCGTCGAGCCGGTGCATCTGTTCGGGGTCAGTCATCTGGCGCCGGCCGAACTGGCCTTGCTGCGCGCGGTGGCGCGCGTGCGCCCGGTGATCCTCTACGTGCCCGATCCCAGCCGCGAGTATTGGGCTGGACTGCGCGGCGAACGGGCGCAACTGCGCGAGCAGGCACAGCGCACTGATTTCGGGATCGAGTCCGAGCGGTTTTTTTTGGAAATGGGTCATCCGCTGCTGGCCAGTTGGGGCCGCATGGGTCAGCATTTCATGCTAGGCCTGCATGCCTTCGACGAAGCGATCCGCATGGACGTGCGTCACTGGCAGGACGAGGCGCCGGACGCCGACGAAGGCGATGGCCTGTTGCAGCGCGTGCAGGAAAGCATCCGCCAGTTGGACCTGAGCTTGCTCGATCCGCTGGCCGGCGGCAGCGCCAGCGCCTTGGAAGATCGCTCGCTGCGCGTGCACCTGTGCCATACCCGCCTGCGCGAGTTGGAAGTATTGCGCGATGCCTTACTGCGCGAACTGGCCGAGCGGCCAGACTTGCAACCGGCCGACATCGTCGTGATGGCGCCCGATATCCAGGCTTACGTGCCTTTGCTCAGCGCGGTATTCGGCCAGCCGGGTCGCCACGGCGGGCCGTTGCCCTATCACCTGGCCGACGTAGCGGTGGCGCGCAGTCACCCCCTGCTGGAAGCCTTCGATCGCCTGCTGACGACGCCGCAATCCCGGCTGGGTGCGCCGGAATTGCTGGACATCCTGCACGTGCCGGAGATCGCCCGCGCGTTAGGTCTGGACGGCGCCGAGCTGGACACGTTAACCGCCTGGCTGCGCCGCAGCCGGGTCGCGTGGGGCCTGGACGGCGCCTTCCGCGCCGGTTTCGAGGTGCCGGCGATCGACGACTACACGTTCGCCTGGGGCATGGACCGCTTGCTGGCCGGCTACGTGATGGGCGGCGAGGGCGGCGAAGCCTGGGCACTGCCCGATGGCGAGATCGCACCGGTGGAAGGTGTGCACGGCCCGCAGGCGGCGATCCTGGGCGCGCTCGATCGCTTGCTGCTGGAACTGGCCACGTTGCATCGCGATGCACAGCAGCCGCGCAGCGCCTCGGCGTGGGGTGCGCGGCTGGAACATCTGCTGGATGCCTTGTTCCGCGTCGATCCGCGCGATCGCGCCGCGGTCGAGGCGATGGCGCTGCTGCGTCGATTCATCCAGGCCACGGCGCTGGAAACCGCCGCCAGCGGGCTCGATCCGCTGCTGGATTTCGCGGTGGTACGTGAAGTGCTGCGCGAGCGGCTGGCGGCGGCACCGGAGCGTCAACGGTTTTTGATCGGCGGCGTCACCTTCTGCGGCATGGTGCCCCAGCGCGCGATTCCGTTCCGGGTGATCGCGGTGTTGGGCTTGAACGACGGCGAGTTTCCGCGCCAGCCCAGCGACGCCGGACTGGACCTGATGCAGCGTCATCGCCGGCTTGGCGACCGCGACGTGCGCAACGACGACCGCTACCTGTTTCTGGAAACCGTGATGGCTGCGCGCGAGGTGCTGCACTTGAGCTACCTCGGCGAAAGTGTGCGCGACGGCAAACCGCGCAATCCCGCCGCGCCGCTGGCTGAGCTGCTTGAGCTGCTCGATCGACACGCCGGCCTGCGCGGATTGTCTGGCGACGCCGATGATCATTTGGACGTCCAAAACGCGCATGAAGTTCGGCGTCCATGGCGGATCAAGCACCCGCTGCAACCGTTTGATGCGCGTTATTTCGATGGCGCCGATCCGCGACTTTTCTCCTTCGATCCGGGCTACGCCGGCATGGTGAAATCGGCGCAGCGGTCCGTGCCGTTTGTGGATCCTGTCGACTTGGCCGAACCCTTGCCGGAGGACGCCACGCCGGTCGTGCTGTGCCAGGTGCAGGCCTATTATAAAGACCCGGCGCGCCAACTGCTGACGCAGCAACTCGATCTGCGGCTGGATGCGCTGGAGGACGATCGCCTGAAAAGCCAGGAGCCATTGAGCACGAGCTTCGCGGCGATCGAACGGGTGTCACGACGGTTGTTCTTCGATGCCGTGCAGAGCGATTTTCACATCCAGACGCAGCCGCCCGCCTGGCTGCGCCTGACCGGCTTGCTGCCCCCGGGGCGGCTGGGTGCGCAAGCCTGGGAAGCCGAGCGCGCCCCAGTGCAAACACTGCTGGATCTGGCGCAGGCGCATCCGTTGTTTCAGCGCGGCGTGCCTGAGCGCCAACCGCAGATGCTGGACGGGCCGCTGGCCAGTATGCCGATCGAGGGCACGCTGGAACGCGTCTACGTCACGGATGATGCTTTGTGGC
>JBEVMS010000199.1:0-7732 GCA_040508515.1 Dyella sp.
GGTCGATGAAGTCGAGCATGGCGCGCACATCGTCGCTGCCTTCTGCCTGCTCGACCAACTGCTCGCGCGCGTCGGTCAGCGACAGACCACCCACGTAGAGCGTGCGGTAGGCGCGCTTGATCGCGGCGATGCGTGGCGCCTCGAAACCACGGCGTTTGAGGCCTTCGCTGTTGATGCCGCGCGGGCGGCCTTGCTGGTCGTTGGCCATCATCACGAACGGCGGCACGTCCGAACCGACCAGACAGCCCATCGCGATGAACGCGTGCGCGCCGACCTTGCAGAACTGATGCACGCCCGAATAGCCCGACAGGATCGTCCAGTCGCCGACATGCACGTGGCCGGCCAGCGCCGAATAGTTGGAAAACACGACGTGGTTGCCGACCTGGCAGTCGTGCGCGATATGCACGTAGGCCAGCATCCAGTTGTCGTTGCCGATGCGGGTCACCCCGCCACCGTCGCCGGTGCCGCGGTTGATGGTGACAAATTCGCGGATCAGATTGCGATCGCCGATCACCAACTCGGTTTGTTCGCCGGCGAATTTCTTGTCCTGTGGGTCACCGCCCAGCGAGGCGAACTGAGCGATCCGGTTGTCGCGGCCGATCCGGGTCGGACCCTCGATCACTACGTGCGGCCCGATAACCGTGTTCTCGCCGATCTCCACCTGGGCACCGATCACGCTGAACGCGCCAATGCGGACATGGGCGCCGATCTTGGCCGAAGGATCGATTAGGGCGGTGGGGTGGATCATTTGTCGCTCCTGGCGGCGCACATGATTTCGCAGCTGGCGACCTCCTTACCGTCAACCAGCGCGCGCGCCACGAACAGGCCCATCCCACGCAACAGGCGCTTGAGCGAAACCTCCAGGCGCAATTGGTCGCCCGGCGCCACCACGGCAGAGAAGCGCGCGTTGTCGACCTTGACCAGATAGAACAGCGGCGTGCCCTGACCACCTTCCAGACGATGGCTAATCTGCGTCAGGAGGCCCGCGGTCTGCGCCAGCGCCTCAACGATCAGCACGCCGGGCATCACCGGATGACCGGGAAAGTGGCCCTGGAAGAACGGCTCGTTGATGGTGACGTTCTTGATCGCCACCACGCTCTTGTTGGGCTCCACCGCGATGACGCGATCGACCAGCAAAAACGGGTAGCGATGCGGCAGCAACTGCTGGATTTCTTCCACGCCGATCGGCAGCTTCAAGGCAGGAGGGGTGGGTGTGCTCATGATTGTTGGTCCTTTTCCAGCGCCGTCAGGCGGCGCGCGTACTCGTCCAGGTGCTTGAAACGGGCGGCGCTTTTGCGCCACTGACGGTTTTCTTGCAGCGGGGTTCCCGAGGAATATTCGCCTGGTTCGCGAATCGAGCTGGTGACCAGGCTTTTGGCGGTGATGGTAACGCGGTCGGCAAGTTCGAGGTGGCCGAGCACCCCGGCGTTGCCGCCGATCATGCAGTAGCGCCCGATGCGCGCGCTGCCGGCGACCGCCGAGCAGCCGGCCATCGCGGTGTGCGCGCCGATATACACGTTGTGGGCGATTTGGATCTGGTTGTCCAGGCGAACGTCTTCTTCCAGCACCGTGTCGTCCAGGGTGCCGCGATCGATGGTGGTGTTGGCGCCGATTTCGCAGTCGTCGCCGATACGCACGCCGCCGAGCTGCGGAATCTTCAGCCAATGGTCGCGCTCGAGCGCCAGCCCAAAGCCATCCGAGCCGATCACCGCGCCCGGATGCACCAGCACGCGCTGGCCCAGACTGACGCGGGTGACCAGGGTGACCCGCGCCACCAAACGCGAGCGCGCGCCGACCACGCAGCCGGCGCCGATGATGCAGTGCGGCCCCAGCACGACGCCTTCGCCAATGATCGCATCGTCCTCGATGACACAACCCGGGCCGATGCTGGCGCTGCTCGCCACCTGCGCGCTGGCGGCCACCACCGCGCTGGGATGGATGCCCGCCGGAGCCGCCGGCAAAACCTCGAACAGCGCGGCGATCTTGGCGTAGCTCAGGTAAGGGTCGCGGGCGATCAGCGCGGTGCCGTCGAAACCGGCCAGATCTTCCTGCCGTAGCACCACCACGCCGGCGCGCGTAGTCGCCAGTTGCGCGGCATATTTGCCGGTGGATAAAAAGCTCAATTGACTGGGGCCGGCGCCGGTCAGCGTGCCAACGCCATCGATCAGCCGCGCGCCATCGCCGTGCACGCCCAACTCGTGGCGCGCGGCAAGCTCGCTTACCGTGTATCGCGGATGATTCATCAAAGTCTCCTGGCCGTAGCTGACGGCGGCTCTGGCTGCAGCATCAGGCGGTAGGCATCGGGCGGCGTAAACATCTTATTGTGACGCAAGCGCGCGGGCCGCGCATGTATCGCTGGCTACCTCTCACACACGAAAACGGCCGGCGCAAGCACCGGCCGTCGTGGGCAGCAGATGCGTTAGAACTGGCTGCCGAAGGTGAACTGGATGCGCTCTTCGTAATGCGAGTCGCCCGGCTGACTGCGGAACGGGAAGGCGAAGTTGATGATCAGCGGACCGATCGGCGCCTGCCACTGCAGTGACAGACCGGTCGAGGCATCCAACTGGCTGGCGCTGAACGTGCCGATGTTCTGATAGACGTTGCCGGTATCGACGAACCACGACACGCGTGCGGTGTTGACGTCCTTCAGGAAGGGCAGTGGCAGGTAGAGCTGCGCGGTGCCCAACACACGGAACGCGCCACCGATCGGCTGCGCAAAGCTGTAGACGCCGTTTGTGCAACTGCCGTTGCGGGTTTGGACGGAGCCTTGGCCGACGCAATACTTCGGGCCCAGGGTGTTGTCCTGGAAGCCACGCACGTCGCGCACACCGCCGGAGAAGTAGTTCTCCCAGAACGGGAAGTCGATCTTCTGCCCGGCGGCGAACTCGCCAAAGGTGCCTTCATAGGTCTGGTTGCCGTAGGTGGCGCCATAACCGACCTGACCATCCAGGTACAGCACGAAGCCCTTGCCGATCGGCCAGTAGTGATTGGCCTCCAGATCCAGCTTGTAATACTGCACGGTCGAGCCAGGCAGGGCCGCGTTGACCGAGGCGGACAAAATGCCGCCGCGGGTCGGCGCCCAGTAGCTGTTGCGGGTGTCGTGGGTCCAGCTCAGCTGGCCGGTCCACGAATGCGCGGTCTGATGGCCCAGCGCGTTCTGGTAGTCAACCAGCACCTGCGGGGTAAAGCCTTGGAAAGTGTTGACACGGTTGCTTTCCAGGCCCAGGCCGGCGCGCACGTTGTCGAAGTCGGAGATCGGAATGCCCAAGTATGCCGAGAACGATTTGGTGCTGCTGTCGTAGTTGGCCAGGTCGGTGTCGCCGTAATCCGCCTTGGAGTAGGTGGCGTTGTAGCCGATACCGATGCCGCTATCGGTCAGATAGGGGTTGTAGTAAGTCGCGGTGATGCGCGAGTAGAAGTCGCTTTTTTCCGCGCCAATGGAGAACTGGTCGCCGGTGCCAAGGAAGTTGTTCTGCGAGACCGAGGCGGACAGGATGATGCCCGAGAACTGCGAATAGCCCACGCCGAACTGCAGGCTGCCGGCCGATTGCTCCTCGACCTTGACGGTCAGGTCAACCTCGTCCTGGGTGCCTGGTACCAGCGCCTTGTTGATGTCGACGGTCTTGAAGAAGCCCAGGCGTTGCAGACGAATTTTCGAGCGATCGATCGCCGCCTGCGAATACCAGCCGCCTTCGAGCTGACGCATTTCGCGGCGCAGCACTTCGTCTTCCGTGCGCGTATTGCCCTGAAACACCACGCGGCGAACATAGATGCGCTGGCCGGGCTCGATGTAGAAGGTCAGGTCAACCATGTGGTTGGCCTTGTCCAGCTTGGGAATCGGATTGACCTTGGCGAAGGCGTAGCCGATGTTGGCCATCACCGCCTTCATGGCGTCGGAGCTGGCCTCGATCGCCTTGCGGTTGAACAGGTCGCCCTTTTTCAGGAACACCAACCGGCGCAGGTTGTCTTCCGGCAAGACCAGGTTGCCCAGCAGGTGGACGTCGGAGATATGGTAGATATCGCCTTCTTTGATGCTGGCGTCGATGTACATGGCGCGGCGGTCCGGCGCGATCGACACCTGGGTGGAATCCAGGCCAAAGTCGGCATAGCCACGGTCCATGTAGTAGGACTGCAACTTGTTGAGATCGCCGGAAAGCTTTTCGCGCGAGTACTGGTCGTCCTTGGAGTACCACGACAGCCAGTTGCCGGTGTCGGATTCGAAGCCCTTGCGGATGTCCTTGTCGGTAAACGCGGTGTTGCCGACGATGTTGATCTCTTGGATCTTGGCGACCTTGCCTTCGCGCACCTCGATGTCCACCGCCACGCGGTTGCGATCGAGCGGGGTGACGTGCGGGATCACCGCCACGTTGTACTTGCCGCGGTTGTAGTACTGGGTGATCAGTTCCTGCTGCACGCGGTCCAGCGCCAGGCGGTCGAAGGTTTCGCCCTCGGCCAGGCCGATTTCCTTCAGGCCTTTCTTGAGGTCATCGGTCTTGATGTCCTTGTTGCCGCGGATGTTGAGCTTGGCGATCGAGGGACGCTCGACCACCTTGATCACCAGGATGTCGCCGTCGCGATCCAGCGTCACTTCGGAGAAGAACTTGGTCTGATACAGGGCGCGGATAGCCGCCTGCGCCTCCGCCTCGGTCAGTTGCTGGCCCTTGTTGACCGGCAGGTAGTTGTAGACCGTGCCGGCCGAAATGCGGCTGAGGCCGTCGATGCGGATATCGGAAACGACAAATGGCTCGAAGGCCAAGGCCTTGGCGGTGAGAGAGGCAAGCAAGATCAAGGCGGCGATACGCTTCATCGTCGATTCCGTTGGGTTATTTCTGAGAAGCGGCCTAGCCGCCCACTTCGATCAATTCGGGAAACGGGGACCGTCCCCGTTCCATAAAAACGTCCGCGCCTCGCGGGCGGAATGCTGCAGGCGCCACTCGACCCAACCACGCGTGCGCAGGTGAATGCGCGGCGAAAGCAGGGGCAAGTTCGGCACCAAGACCGTTCAAACGCACAGTCCAGTCATGAGAAAAGAATGCGGTGGATGTCGTTGTAGAACGCCAGTCCCATCAACGTAAACAGCAGCGCCAGGCCGACATACTGCCCCGCCACCATCACCCGCTCGCTTACCGGGCCGCCCTTGACCAACTCGATAAGGTAATACAGCAGGTGACCCCCGTCCAAGACGGGGATCGGCAGCAGGTTCAAGATCGCCAGGCTCAGCGAAACCAGCGCCAGGAAATTCAGGAACCAAGCCGGGCCCATGCTGGCCGAAGAATTGGCCACCTGGGCGATGCCGATCACCCCGGACAGGTTTTTGGTCGACGCCTGACCGGTGAGCATCTTGCCGATCATGTTGAAGGTCTGCGCGGTGCTGTTCCAGGTGGTGGTGAGCGAGGCGCCCAGGGCACGCAACGGCCCATAGTGCTGCATGGCCATTTCCGGCATCGGCGCGGCCACGCCAATCAGCCAGCGCGGCGGTTGGCCCTGCATGGACTCCATGCGTGCGCTCAGCTGGAACTGCATCGGCTTGCCGTCGCGCTGCACGCCGATGGTCAGATGTGGCGACTTGCTCGCTTCGCTGGCGACCAGGTTGCCGAATGCTTCGAAATCGCCCGCGCGCTGGCCGTTGACGCTGACCAGCCGATCGCCGCCTTGCAAGCCGGCCAGCGCAGCCGGTTGACCGGGCGCGACCACCGCGGCGATTGCCGCTGGCGGGGCCGGCTGCAGGCCGAGCGTGGTCATGTACTGGCCGATGTCCTGACCGGCCGGCAACTGATCCAGCGGCAGCGCGATATGCCGCTGGCTGCCATCGGTGCTGCGCACGTCCAGCCCGAGCGCTTCGCGACCGAGCAAGGCGTTGGCGATGCCGTCCAGCGCTTCGCTCCAGGTGGTGACCGGCTCGCCGCCGACGCTCAGGATGCGATCGCCGGCACGCACGCCCGCCTGGGCGGCCATGCTTTGCGGCGTGGCGGTGACGATCGGCGCGGCATCCGGGCGACCGAGCATGAACATCAGCCAGAACGCGACGATGGTGAAGATCAGATTGAAACCGGGGCCGGCGGCGACGATGGCGATGCGCTGCCACACCGGCTTTGCGGTGAATTCCTGCCCGCGCAGCGCCGGATCGACGTCGCCCTCACGCGCGTCGAGCATTTTGACGTAGCCGCCCAGCGGGATCGCGGCGATCTGGTATTCGGTGCCGTCGCGGCCGATCCGTTTCCAGATCGCATTGCCGAAGCCCACCGAAAAGCGCAGCACCTTGACGCCGCAGCGCCGGGCCACCCAGAAATGCCCAAATTCGTGAAAGGTCACCAGTAAGCCCAGGGTGACCAACAGCCAGAAAACCGAGCCGAAAAACGTACCCATCAGGCGCCTCGCTCAGCGTGCGCGTCGGCGCACAACCGCACCGCACCACTGCGCAGGCAGGGCGCCTGGCATGACATCGTCACTGGGTGATGGATCGGCATACACACTCTCGTTCGTCTGTCGCGGCGGATCAGGGGCACCCGTGGCGGCATCGGTGGTGATGGACTGGTGTCCCCAAAGCTTATCAGCAAGCGTTGCATAACACGCGGCGGGCGACGGCACGTGCCGCCCGGTCGCGTTCCAGCAGGCCGGGTATATCGACCACAGCTTGCGCCGGCAGTTCCGTCAAAACCGATTCGACCACGTCGGCGATCGAAAGAAAGGATAAGGATCCGGCTAAGAATGCCTCGACTGCCACTTCGTTGGCGGCATTGAGGATGGCCGGCGCGTCGCCGCCGGCGCGCAGCGCGGCGAAGGCCAGCGACAGGCAGCGGAAGGTGGCCAGATCCGGCGGCTCGAACGCCAGCGGCGGGCTGGCGGCCAGATCCAGCGGAGACACTCCGGCGTCGATCCGCGTGGGCCAGGCTAGTGCATGGGCGATCGCGGTGCGCATGTCCGGATTGCCCAGTTGCGCCAGCACTGAGCCGTCGACGTATTCGACCAGCGAATGGACCAGGCTTTGCGGATGCACCAGCACCTCGATCTGCGCCGGATCGGCGCCGAACAGGTGATGCGCCTCGATCACCTCCAGGCCCTTGTTCATCAAGGTCGCCGAGTCGACCGAAATCTTGCGGCCCATCGACCAGTTGGGATGTTTACAGGCCTGTTCGGGCGTGACGCCGGCCAATTCGGCGCGCGTGCGGCCACGGAACGGACCGCCCGAGGCGGTCAGGATCAGCCGGCGCACGCCGCTGCGCGCCAGTTCCGCACGACCGCCCGGCAGGCATTGGAAGATCGCGTTGTGTTCGGAGTCGACCGGAATCAAGTCGCCGCCGCCGGCGGCCAAGGCCTCAAGCAGCAGTGGCCCGGCCAGCACGATCGATTCCTTGTTGGCCAACAGCAGGCGCTTGCCGGCGCGCGCGGCGGCCAGGGTCGATTCCAAGCCGGCGGCGCCGACGATCGCGGCGACCACGGTATCGCACAGCTCGCCGGCGGCGGCCTGGCTGATCGCCGCATCGCCTCTGGCTACCTCACAGCGCACTCCGGCCGCTTGCAGCCGTCGCGCCAACTCGGCCTCCAGCGTCGGGTCGGCGATGATCGCCAGCGCCGGCCGATGGATCGCACACAACGCAACCAGCGCCTCGACGTTGCGATGCGCCGCCAGCACGCTGGCGCGAAAACGCTCCGGGTGACGGGCGATCACGTCCAGCGTGCTGCTGCCGATCGAGCCGGTGGCGCCCAGTACCGCTACGTGTCGGATGCTCAC
>JBEVMS010000249.1:0-8996 GCA_040508515.1 Dyella sp.
GTCCGCCGATGCCGACGACAGCCGCTACGCCAGCGACTTCAGCCACCCGGACGAACACGCCGCTGCCGGCGATTACCAGGTAACACTGGCCAACGGCGTGGCGGTGGAACTCAGCGCCGCCACGCGCAGCGGCATCGGCAGCTTCGCGTTTCCCGCTGGCCAGCCGGCCAACCTGTTGATCCGCAGCGCCGATTCCGAAGTCGGCAGCAGCGCGGCGCAGGCACGGGTTGATCGCGCCGCGCGCACGGTCAGCGGTTCGGTCACCAGCGGCAACTTCTGCGGTTATCTGTCGAAGGCCGACCGGCGCAGCTATTACACGCTGTACTTCGTCGCCCAGTTCGACCAGCCGATCCTTGGCGGCGGCAGCTGGCAGGATGGCAAGCTCAACCCGGACAGCACCAGCGCGACTGGCGGCACCGGTTACGGCGCCAAGGGCTTTCCGCCGATCGGCAAGGGCTCCGGCGTGTGGCTGAACTTCGCCCCCGGCAGCACGTTGGGCGTGCGGGTCGGCATTTCGTATGTCAGCGCGGCCAATGCGCAGGCCAATCTCGACGCCGAAATCCCCCACGACACCAGCCTCGCCCAGGTGCGCCAGGCAGCCACGGCGGCGTGGGATCAGGCGCTGGGCCATATCGCCATCGACGGCGGCAGCGCCGACCAGCGCAGCAGCTTCTATACCGCGCTGTACCATGTGATGGCGCATCCCAACATCTATAGCGACGTCAACGGCCAGTACACCGGTTTCGACCAGCGCGTGCACCAACTGGAGCCCGACCAGCAGGCGCAGTACGCCAATTTCTCCGGCTGGGACATCTACCGCTCGCACCTGCAACTGGTCACCTGGTTGTACCCGCAAGTGGGCAGCGACATCGCGCAGTCGCTGTACAACCAGGCCAAGCAGAACGGCGGCGAATGGGATCGCTGGACGCACAACGCCGGCGGCACCCATGTAATGAGCGGCGATCCGTCCGCGCCCGCGCTGGCGGATATCGTGGCCTTCGGCGGCAGCGGATTCGACCTCGCTGGCGCCTACGACTCGCTCTATCGCGCGGCAACCGTGCCGACCGCGCACGATCTGTCCGACGAGGGCTGCAACGTGGAATGCGTCGGTCAGCGTCCCTCGCTCGATCAATGGCTGAGCCTGCACTACATCGCCGCGCACTCGCATGCCTGGGGCGGCGCCGGCGAAACGCTGGAAGACGCCAGCGCCGACTTCGCCCTGTCCGAGTTGGCCGGGCGATTGAATCGTCCCGCGCAGCAACGCGAGCTGCTGGCCCGCGCCGGCTACTGGCGCAACCTCTACAACCCCAAGGCGACGCCGACGCAGGGCTACATCCAGAACCGCAACGCCGACGGCAGCTGGCCGGCCTTCACGCCGGATACCGACGAAGGCTTCGTCGAAGGCAGCGCGGCGGTTTATCTGTGGATGGTGCCGTTCGACGTGCAGGGTTTGTTCGACACCCTGGGCGGCACCGACTCGGCGCGCGCGCGGCTGGATACGTTCTTCCATCAGCCCGATGGCCGCTGGGCGCTGACCAAGGCCGGCCCGCTGCATGCCGAACTGGACAACGAACCCTCGATTGCCACGCCGTGGCTGTACGACTTCGCCGGCCAGCCGTGGCAGACCCAGGCCGCGCTGCGCCAGGTGCTCGATACCTTGTGGAGCAATACGCCGGCGGGCATCCCCGGCAACGATGACCTGGGCGAGATGTCCTCCTGGTATGTCTGGACCGCGCTGGGGCTGTACCCGGAAATTCCCGGCCGCGCCGAACTGCTGGTGGGCAGTCCCTTGTTTCCACGAGCGCGCATTGCCAGCGCCGGTCGCGAGCTGCGCATCGAGGCGCCAAACGCCTCGACGCAGAACCTCTACGTACACGGCCTGCATTTGAACGGCCAGTCCTATGCGCGGCCCTGGTTGCCAGCGTCGGTAATCGCCCACGGCGGGGAGTTGCAGTTCGACATGGCCACCACGCCAGATCCCCACTGGGGCAGCGCCGCCACGGACGCACCGCCTTCGTTCGCGCCGCCCAAGGGTTAAACGCACTGGCGGCGAGCAGCGCGTCGGCCCCGAAGGCCGCCGACGCGCTGAGCGGGCGCACGATGTGCGATGTTTCGCGTCATTTGTCGACGGTATGAGCGTTGGCGCGAGGGTTCAGCCTCGCTGCCACCCGCCGGCCCAGGATCAACGGATCGCCCTGAATCGTCCGGTGAAATATTCTTCATGAAGCCCCGCCGACGCTCGCCCGTATCATTAACGGCAATCTCAGGAAGCGGCCGCGTGGACCGAAAAACACCGGTCAGATTTTTGCGCACCGGCGGGACTTCAGCCCCAACCTGTTCCGCCGTGACGCGATTCTGGCCTGTTGCCATGGCGCGTCGCCGCCGTTTCGCCAGCCATACAGCCAGCCAGGAGCAACCACGCATGATTGCGTTGACAGTAAACGGGCAACAGCACTCGATCGACGCCCCACCGGACATGCCCCTGCTGTGGGCGCTGCGCGACCTGGTCGGGCTGACCGGTACCAAGTTCGGTTGCGGCATCGCCCAATGCGGCGCCTGCACCGTGCACTTGGACGGACAGCCGGTGCGTTCGTGCGTGCTGCCGGTCGGCGGCCTCGCCGGCAAGGCGATCACCACCATTGAGGCGATCGCGCAAAACCCGGTCGGCCAGAAAGTGCAGCAGGCGTGGCTGGACATCGACGTGGTGCAATGCGGCTACTGCCAGTCCGGCCAGGTGATGGCCGCGACCGCGCTACTGACCCGCACGCCACAGCCGACGGATGCCGATATCGACGCAGCGATGGCGGGCAACATCTGCCGCTGCGGCACCTACGTGCGCATCCGCGAGGCGATCAAGCTGGTCGCCACCGGCCACACCGACGCCATGCGCACCCTGGCCGACGCCGCACCGGGAGCCGACGCATGAATACGTCAGTTCGCGATGCTTCCGGCGTCGATCAGAGCCGCCGTCGGGCGCTGAAGTTCGGTGGCCTGACCGTAGGTTTTTTGTGGCTGGGCGGTAGCGTCGGCAAGGCGCTTGGCGCCGTTGCACCAACCCCAGGCGATGCCACGGCCGCCGCCGTGGCCGACGGCAATCCGCCGTTCGCGCCCAATGCGTTTATCCGCATCGACCTGGACGGCAGCGTGCGTCTGGTGATGCCGTTCGTCGAGATGGGTCAATCGATCTACACCGGCACCGCCATGCTGCTGTCCGAAGAGTTGGGCGTGGGCCTGGATCAAGTGCGCGTCGAGCACGCGCCGCCGGACGACAAGCTCTACGGCAACGCTGCCCTGGGCTTGCAGGTTACCGGCGGCTCCACCAGCACCCGTGTCGGTTGGCAGGGCCTGCGTGAAGCCGGCGCCGTAGCGCGCACCTTGCTGGTCAGCGCGGCGGCCACGCAGTGGAAGGTCGATCCGGCCAGTTGCACGGTGGAACGCGGCCAAGTGATCCATAGCGCCTCCGGGCGCCAGCTCGGCTTCGGCGCGCTGGCCAGCGCCGCTGGCAAGCTGCCGCTGCCCAGCGCCCCGGTCAAGCTCAAAGACGCCAAGGATTTCCAGCTGATCGGCAAGCCCTGGCGGCGGGTCGATGCGCAGATCAAGGTCAACGGCACGGCGCAGTTCGGCATCGACGTGCGCGTGCCCGGCATGAAGATCGCCACCGTACAGGCCTGCCCGACCTTCGGCGGCAAGCTCAAGGCGGTCGACGAACGCCCCGCCCACGCGATTCCCGGCGTGCTGGCGGTGATCAAGCTGGATAACGCTGTGGCGGTGGTCGGCGAGCATTTCTGGGCCGCCAAGCAGGGCCTGGCCGCACTGGATATCGCATGGGACCACGGCGCCAACGCCACGCTGGACACCGCCGCGCTGGAAGCGGCGCTGGAAGAAAGCTCGCGCAACGGCACCCCGATCCTCGGCCGCAAGGTCGGCCAGGACCACGGTGAAGGCAAGCTGGTGGAGGCGGCCTATCACCTGCCGATGCTGGCGCACGCCCCGATGGAGCCGATGAACACCACCGTGCACGTCACCGCCGATCTGTGCGAAGTGTGGGTCGGCACGCAGGTGCCGGCGCGCGCGGCGGCGGCGGCGGCCAAGATGTCCGGTCTGCCGCCGGAGAAAGTCCTGCTGCACAACCAATACCTGGGCGGCGGCTTCGGCCGCCGGCTGGAAACCGACTCGGTCGAGCAGGCGGTGCTGATCGCCAAGCAGCTCAGCTACCCGGTCAAGGTGATCTGGACGCGCGAAGAAGACATCCGCCACGACCTGTGCCGCCCGATGTACTACGACCGCATCAGCGCCAACGTGGATGGTCAGGGCATGCCGACCTTCTGGCGCGACCGCATCACCGGCGGCACCGTGCTGGGTCGTTGGGCGCCGATGGGCCTGACCAAGGAAGGCCTCGACGGCGACGCGGTGGAATGCGCCGCCAATCCGCCCTACGCGCTGCCCAATCTCTACGTCGACTGGGTACGTCACGACATGCCCGAAGGCTTGCTGGTGGGCTGGTGGCGTGGCGTGGGCCCCACTCACAACCTCTTCGTGGTGGAAAGCTTCATCGATGAACTGGCGCACTCGGCCGGTCAAAGCCCGCTGGCTTACCGGCGCGCGCTGCTGAAAGACAATCCGCGCACGCTGGCGCTGCTGGAGCTGGCCGCCGAGAAGATCGGCTGGGACAAGGGGCCGTTGCCAGCGCGCGTCGGCCGCGGCATCGCGGTGGGCGAAGCGTTCGGCAGCCGCGTCTGCGTGATCGCCGAAGTCGAAGTGACGCCGCAGGGCGACGTCCACTTGCGCCGCGCGGTGGCGGCGCTGGACTGTGGCATGGCGGTCAATCCCAGCTCGGTCGAATCGCAGATCCAGGGTGGCCTGATGTTCGGCTTCAGCGCCGCGCTGTTCAGCGGCATCACCGTCAAGCAAGGCGCGATCGAGCAATCCAACTTCAACGATTACCGCATCCTGCGGCTCAACGAAGCGCCGAAGATCGAGCTATACCGCGTCGATAGCAGCGAATCGCCCGGCGGCATCGGCGAGGTCGGCACGGCGATCGCCGCCCCGGCACTCAACAACGCGATCTTCGCCGCCACCGGCGTGCGTCTGCGCCGCTTGCCGATCGATCGCCAAGCATTGATCCAGAGTGAGGACGCCATGCACCAAGTCATCGCCAGCATCGACAGCAATGGGACGGAGATAACCGCATGAAGACATTCAAACGCATCGTGCTGACGCTGATCGTATTGCTACTGATCGGCGCGGGCGCCTACGTGCTGCTCAATCGCGCTGACGGTAACCCTGGCCAGGCACCGGCAATCAGCGGCGCCCCGGCCAGCGCCGCTCAGCTCGCCCGCGGTGAATACCTGACCAAGGCCGCGGACTGCATCGCCTGTCATACCGTGCCCGGCGGCGGCAAGGCGTTTGCCGGCGGGGTGGCGTTCAAGCTGCCCTTCGGCACCATCTACTCGAGCAATATCACCGCCGACAAGACCACCGGTATCGGCAACTGGAGCGACGATCAATTCGTGCGCGCGGTGCGCGAAGGCATCCGCAACGATGGCGCGCATCTGTACCCGGCCTTCCCCTACACCTCGTACACCGCGCTCAGCCGTGACGACGTGCTGGCGATCAAGGCCTACCTGTTCAGCCTGCCCACGGTGACGCAGGTCGCGCCGGCCAACCAGTTGTCGTTCCCGTTCGATCAGCGCTGGGCGATGGGCTTCTGGAATGCGGCGTTCTTCAAGAGCCAGCGTTTCGAAGCCGATCCGAGCAAGTCCGCGCAATGGAACGCCGGCGCTTACCTGGCCACCGCGCTGGGCCACTGCGCCGAGTGCCATACGCCACGCAACTTCGCCTTCGCGATGCGCCGCAGTGACGATCTGTCCGGTGCGGAACTGCAAGGCTGGCAGGCCTACAACATCACCAGCGACAAGACCTACGGCATCGGCGCGTGGAGCGACCAGCAACTGACCGACTACCTGCGCAGCGGGCATGCCGACGGTCGCGGCTCGGCCGCCGGTCCGATGGGTGAAGTGGTGGCCTACAGCCTGCAGCACTTGACCCCGGAAGACACCGCCGCCCTGGTCAGCTACCTGCGCGATATGCCAGCCCGTCGTGGTGATAATCCGATCACCATCGACGCCGCGCCGGCGCAGTTGACCGGTGCCTCCAACGCGGCCCCGGCCAGCGACGATCTGAAGGCCGCCACCGATGACGCCGGCCTCAAACTGTTCGCTGGCGCCTGCGCCAGTTGCCATCAGTGGAACGGCCTGGGCCAGCAAAGCCGCTATGCCAGCCTGGCCGGTACGCGCGGGGTGAACGATCCCAGCGGCACCAATATCAGCCAGATCATCCTCAACGGCGCCAACTTCCACGTCGATCAGCATGAAATCTTCATGCCCGAGTTCGGCAAGGCTTATTCCGATGCCGAAATCGCCGCGCTCAGCAACTACGTGATCCACCACTTCGGCAACAAAACCGGCACCCTCACCGCCGGCGACATCGCCAAGCGTCGCGAGCTATAACGGCAGCGGGCGGCGCCCTCGTGCAGCGCGAGGACGCCGCAATCGCCACGGGGGCGCCGCCACAAGGCAGCGCCACCGTTCGCGCGAGGCGCTGATCCTTCGCACGCTTCAAGGCCGCTCGATGAATTCACCGCAAGAACTGCACAGCCTCATCCAGGCCTTGCGCGCATGGCAGGGCCGCCGCTTCGCCGGCGGCGCTGCGCTCGCCACCATCACCCGCACCCAGGGTTCCACCTTCCGCCGCACCGGCACCAGCATGCTGGTGTTGGGCGACGGCGCGGTGGTCTGCGCCCTGGCTGGCGGCTGCCCACAACGCGATATCGTGCAGCGCGCGCTGGAAGTGATCGCCAGTGGCATCGCGCAGCGAATCGGCTACAACGCCGAGTCGGGGCTGGATGTGCTGATGGAGATGGGCTGCGGCGGCGAGCTTGAAGTACTGATCGAACCGCTGCTGGACGCCGCCGCCATCGCCCATCTGGACGCGCTGGAAACCAGCCTGGCCGCACGTCAGCCGGCCTGGATGGCCAGCGTGTTTTCTCCCGGCGCGCCCGGCCAGCCGCGCCGCAGCGTGTGGAACACGCAGGGCCTGTTGTTCGATGGCATCGCCGATCCGGTTCTGCTGCAGGCGATCCAGACGCATCCGGTCACGCCCGAAGCCGCGCAGCGCCCGCGCCTGTTGCAACTCACCGCCAGCAGCGGCGCGGTCGAGGTGCTGCTGGAACCGTTGCTGCCGCCGCTCTCGCTGGTGATCGTCGGCAGCGGCGCCGGTGCGCAGGCATTGGCGCCTCTGGCGCATGGCCTGGGCTGGCAAGTGACCCTGGTCGAACAAGACGCCGCGCGCCTGACGCCACACGCTTCGCCCATCCTGCGCACGCTGTGCGCCGCGCCCACCACCCTGACGCAGAAAATGACCCTGGATCGCTACACCGCGGCGGTGCTGATGACGCACAACCTGGAGCAGGACATCGCCTACCTGCGCGCGCTCAAAGCCGAGCCGCTGGCCTATCTGGGGGTGATCGGCTCGCGCGAGCGGGTCGCCTCGATCGTCGCGGCCATCGAACCGGCACCAGCGCAGTTGTACGCCCCCGCCGGCTTGGACATCGGCTCGGAAACCCCGCATGAAATCGCCCTGGCGATCACCGCCGAAATCCAGGCCGCCAGCCACGGCCGTAGCGGCCGCTCGCTGCGCCAAAGCCACGGCCCGATCCATTGAATGGCTTGGCCACCTCGATGATTAAGCCGCCCCCGGCGCAGATGGATGCTCCGGCCGCCGGGCTGGATATCGGCTCGGAAACGCCGCACGAGATCGCCTCGGCGATCACCGCCGAAATTCAGGCCGCCCACCACGGCCGCTCGCGGCGCCACAGCCACGGCCCGATTCATTGAATAGCCCAGCCGCCGCTAGCGATCCGCGTCCGCCGATCGTGCTGCTGGCCGCCGGGGCCGCCAGCCGCTTCGGCACGCCCAAGCAACTGGCGCCGATCGCCGGGGTGCCGATGCTGCGCCGGATCGCGCTCAGCGCCCTGGCCACCGAGCATCCGCTGCTGGTGATCGGCGGCGCGCATGCCGACGCGGTGGCCGATGCACTCGCCGAACTGCCACTGCACTGGCGGGTGCACGCCGACTGGGCGCAGGGCCTGGGCAGCTCGATCGCCTTCGCCATCGAGCACGTGCAGCAACTCCACCCGCAGGCCAGCGCAGCCCTGCTGTGCCTGGGCGATCAGCCCCTGGTCGAGACTGCCCTGCTGGCGCGCTTGCTGGCCCAGCACGCCGCCCAGCTCGAGCAGATCGTGGTCGCCGACTACGGCCCACGCCTGGGTCCACCGGTGCTGTTCCCGCAGCGCGACTTCGCCGCCTTGCGCGAGCTGCACGGCGACCGCGGCGCGCAGGTGCTATTGGCCGCGCAACCGACGCGACTGGTGCGCATCGAAGCCCCGCAAGCGGCTTTCGATATCGACAGCCCCCAGGATTACCAGCGCCTGCTGGGGCATTTGGCCAACCCCACTTCGCCCCCCTGATCGCCCAGGAAGGCCGCGTGTCCACCGCAGGCACAGCCACGCCACAGTAGTCATCGCCCCACGACGACGACGACGCATGTGGCCGATCCCCGGCCGCATTCGTGATCGCTTACGACGGTCATCCACCCCACTGCCGCCACGGCACGCGCTGACAGCCGCCGCCGGCCGAGCAGCTTGCAATCGAGCCCCGGCCCGCGCCAGAGTGAACAGCCCCGCCGCCCCTGGCGCACGACTGGTATCATGCCCGGTCAGTCTGGCGGCACGCCCGGCGGGGTTGCCCGGCAGTCTCCAGGGGCCACCCACGACATCGCACTAATGAAAGAGGAAGGCACATGGCACGCGGCATCAACAAAGTCATTCTGGTCGGCAATCTCGGTGCGGACCCGGAAACGCGGTACACCGCGGGCGGCGCGGCCATCACCAACCTGCGCCTGGCCACCTCCGAGTCCTGGCGCGACAAGCAGTCCGG
>JBEVMS010000016.1:0-3669 GCA_040508515.1 Dyella sp.
TCCCGGCGCTGCGGCAAATGGCCTGCTTTGCGATGGTCGGCATGCTCAGCGCCTGCCTCAGCGTGTTCTTTCTGCTGCCCACGTTGCTGCGCCGCCCTGGACGTCCGCTGGCCGCGCCCTTGGTGCACGGCGCGCTGGCCTTGCAGCAAGCCGTGTCGCGCCTGGGTCGGCGGCGCTGGTTGCTGGTCGGCGTGCTGGTGCTGCTGGCGCTGCCCGGTTGGTGGCGATTGGGCCACGATGACGATATCCATCAACTGATCGCCCCACCAAGCGCACTGGTCGCGCAGGAGGCGCAGATTCGCCAAATCACCGGCCTGGGCGACGCCAGCGCCTTTTTTATGGTGCAGGGCGACGACACCGAGCAGGTGCTTCAGCGCGAAGAAGCCTTGCAAGAGCGATTGCAGCGTTTAATCGATCACGGACAATTGCAAGGCGCGCTGGGTATCGCCGCGATGGTCCCCTCGCTGGCGCGCCAGCGCCACGATCACCAGTTGCTGGCCAAGTTATTCACGCCGCCAGCGAAGATGCACGGATGGCTGCACGACGCGGGTTTTCGCGATGAGGCCATCCGTAATTACCTGGCCGCGTGGCCGGGCACACCGCTGACCCTCAAGCCATGGCTGGCGCTGCCGATCTCTACCCCGCTGCGCTATCTGTGGATGGATGACGGCAAGGATGGCATCGCCTCGTTGGTGCTGCCGCAAGGACAAGGAGATGCCGCTGTGTTGAAGCAAGCCGCCGCGGGATTGCCTGGGGTCACTTTGATCGACAAACCGGCCAGCGTCTCGGCGCTGTTCGGACGTTATCGCCGCTATGCCAGCGCCTGGCTGTTAGCCGCGGTGCTGCTGATCGCACCGGTATTCGGTTGGCGCTACGGCTGGCGCGCGATGCCCTGGGTGCTGGCGCCGCCGCTGCTGGGGCTCGCGCTGAGTCTGGCACTGCTGGGCTATCTGGGCCAACCGCTGAGCCTGTTCCACGGGATGGCCTTGATGCTGGTGCTGGGCGTGGGCGCCAACTATGCCGTGTTCCTGCGCGAGGGCGAGCCGCATGCAGCGCATCGTCCCGGCGCGACGTATGCCGGCGTGCTGTTATCGGCACTGACCGCCCTGCTTTCCTTCGGCCTGCTGGCGCTCAGCTCGATGCCGGCGTTGGCGCATTTTGGATTGACCCTGCTGCTGGGCATCGGCTGCACCGTGCTGCTAGCGCCGCTGGCATTGCCGCCCCGCGAGAACGACTTATGATTGATCGTTTCAACTTCACCCAGGATCGTCACCGATGAAGCGCGTGGCGATTACCGGCATCGGCGGCATCACCCCGCTGGGCCACGACTGGGCCAGCATCGACGCGCGTCTGCGCGACTACCGCAACGCGGTGCGGCGGATGCCCGAATGGGATTATTTCGACGCGCTCAACAGCCGGCTGGGTTGCCCGGTGGACGACTTCGTGCTGCCCAATTGGCCGCGCAAGCAGGTCCGCGCGATGGGCCGGGTCGCGCAGCTCGCCGTGGCCGCCAGCGAGCGGGCGCTGATCGACGCCGGCCTGCACGGCGACGAGCGCATCGGCGACGGCCGCATGGGCGTGGCCTACGGTTCGTCGGGCGGCAGCATCGAGCCGGTGCGCGTGCTCGGGCGCATGCTCGACACCGGCTCCATGCAAGGCGTCACCGCCACCAGTTACATCCAGATGATGGCGCACACCACGGCGGTCAACGTCGGCGTGTTCTTCGGGCTGAAGGGGCGAATCATCCCCACCTCCAGCGCCTGCACCTCGGGCAGCCAGGCGATCGGCTACGGCTACGAGGCGATCCAGCAAGGCAAGCAGACATTGATGCTGTGCGGCGGCGCGGAAGAACTATCCGGCCCCGGCGTGGCGGTGTTCGATACCTTGTTCGCCACCTCCAGCCGCAACGACGAGGCGCCGTTGACGCCGCGACCGTTCGACCGCGCGCGCGATGGCCTGGTGGTCGGCGAAGGCGCCACCAGCCTGGTGCTGGAGGAATACCAGCACGCGCTGGATCGCGGCGCGCGCATCTACGCCGAGGTGGTCGGCTTCGGCTGCAATTCCGATGGCATGCACATCACCCAGCCCACCGCCGCGACGATGGCGGTGGCGATGCGCCAAGCGCTGGCGGATGCGGCCATCGAGCCGTCGGCGATCGGCTATGTCAGCGCGCACGGCACCGCCACCGATCGCGGTGACGTCGCCGAAAGCCACGCCACCGCCGAAGTGATTGGCACGCGCACGCCGATCAGCTCGATGAAAAGCTACGTCGGCCACACGCTTGGCGCATGCGGCGCGCTGGAAAGCTGGTGGGCGATCGAGATGATGCGCCAGGGCTGGTTCGCGCCGACCATCAATCTGGGCGACGTCGATCCCGAGTGCGCGTCGTTGGACTTCATCACCGGCGAGGGCCGCGCGATCGACACCCGCTATGTGATGAACAACAACTTCGCTTTCGGCGGCATCAACACCTCGCTGATCTTCAAGGCGGTCGACTGATGTTGTCACCGCGCGCCAGCCAACCATCGCTGCACGATGCCCGCGGCCTGCCGCGGGTGGTGGTGACCGGCATGGGCGTGCTGTCGTGCCTGGGCAATGGCAAGGCCGCCCTGCTCGATGCCTTGCGCAACGGACGCAGCGGCCTGCGCGTAATCGACGGTTTTGCGCAGTTGCAGATGCGCAGCCGGGTCGGCGGCGCGCTGGACATGCACGCGCTCGAACCGCCGCCGCGCAAGCTGAGTCGCTTTCTGCCGCCGCCGGCGATCCAAGCCTGGCACGCCGCCAACGAAGCGATCGCCCAGGCCGGTCTATCCGACGAACAGTTGCGCAGCGAGCGCTGCGGCCTGCTGCTGGGCGGCGGCGCGGCCATGAGCGAACACGAACAAGCGCTGGCCGATCATCGTCGGCGCGGCATCGCCAAACTGTCACCGTTTCTGGTGCCGCGAGGGATGAGCAGCTCGATCTCCGCCGGGCTGGCGCATGCCTACCGCATCGGCGGGATCAGCTATACCGTCAGCGCCGCCTGCACCAGCGCCGCGCTGGCGATCGGCCAGGCGCTGGAAACCATCCAGTTGGGCAAGCAGGACATCATCCTGGCTGGCGGCAGCGAAGAATTGCATCCCTCCACCGCGATGTGGTTCGACGCGATGGGCGCGCTTTCCAGCGTCGGCCATGACGACCCGCGCCGCGTCGCGCGTCCCTACGCGCCCGATCGCGACGGCTTCGTGCTGGCCGCCGGCGCCGGCGTGCTGGTGCTGGAATCGCTGGCCTCGGCGCAGGCTCGCCGCGCGCCGATCCTGGCCGAGCTGATCGGCTACGGCTGCGCCACCGACGCCACCAGCATGGTCGGCCCAGGCAGCCAAGGCATCGCCCGCGCGATGCGCCAGGCGCTGGCCGACAGCGCAGCGTGGCCTGACTACATCAACACCCACGCCTGCGCCACGCCGCAAGGCGATCTGGCCGAATGGCAGGCGATCACCCAGGTCTTCGCCGAACGCGACCAAGCCGTGCCCCCGCTGTCCTCGATCAAAGGCCAGAGCGGCCACGCGCCCAGTGCCGCTGGCGCGCTGGATGCGATCGCCAGCTTGCTGATGCTCGAACACGGTTTTGTCGCCGGCATCGGTGACGCCGCGATCGATCCGGTCTTCGCCGACGCCCCGATGGTGACCA
>JBEVMS010000021.1:0-8377 GCA_040508515.1 Dyella sp.
CTTCGCGCCAGCGGTTGATCCGCTTGAGATCGTCGCCCTTGTGCCAAGGCGACTCGCGGTACTTGGACATTTGCTCGGGCAAGTCGCGATAGACGCCGCCGGGCCGGTAATAGGTGGCGTGCATGCGCGCACCGGAAACGGCCTCATAGACGTCCATCAACTCTTCGCGTTCACGGAACGCGTAGAGGAACACCGCCATCGCGCCCAGGTCGAGCGCGTTGGAACCCACCCACATCAGATGGTTCAAGATGCGCGTGATCTCGTCGAACATGGTACGGATGTACTGCGCGCGCTCCGGCGCCTCGATCCCCAGCAGGGTTTCGATCGAGCGCACATAGGCGTGCTCGTTGCACATCATCGACACGTAGTCGAGCCGATCCATGTAACCGATCGACTGATTGAACGGCTTGGATTCAGCCAGCTTTTCAGTGCCGCGATGGAGCAGCCCGATATGCGGATCGGCGCGCACGATGGTTTCGCCGTCCATCTCCAGCACCAGACGCAGCACGCCGTGCGCGGCCGGATGCTGCGGGCCGAAGTTCATCGTGTAGTTGCGGATTTCCTGCGCGGACATCGATTAATTCTCCCGCCACTTGTCGGCAGCTTCGGCGTGGGCCTGATCAAGGTCGGCGTCGTTGCGGATGGTGCGCGGCACCAGCACGCGGGGCTGGATCGAAACCGGCTCGTAAATCACCCGTTTGAGCGCCGGGTCGTAGCGCACTTCGACGTTGCCGATCAGCGGAAAATCCTTGCGGAACGGATGACCGACGAAACCGTAGTCGGTGAGGATGCGGCGCAGGTCGGGATGACCGTCGTAGATGATCCCGAACAGATCGAACGCTTCACGCTCGAACCAGTTCACGCCCGGCCAGATCGCGGTCAGGCTGGGCAGCATCGGCAGCGAGTCGTCCTCGCAGAACACCCGCAAGCGCAGCCGGCGGTTATGCGAAATGGACAGCAGATGCACCACCGAGGCGAACCGGCGCGGCATGCTGATATGGCGCGGACGGTCGGCCCAGGCGAAGCGTCCTTGCGCCTCGCCCTCGACGCCGCGCGAAAAGCTGTCGCCATCGCTGGTGTCGGTGTCCCACTCGGTCTGGCCATAGCCCAGGTAGTCCACGCCGGCTAGATCAACCAGTTCCGTAAAACGAAATTCGGCCTCGTCGCGCAGCGCGGTGGCTACCGCCAGCAGATCGGCGGCGGCCAGTTCAGCGGTCACTTCATTGCGCGCGACGCTGATCGACAGCGTGTCGCCGAACCGAGCGGTCAGGCGCCCGGCCAGCGAGTTGATTTGGGTATCGCTCATGCAGCGCCTCTTTAGGAACGCGCGATGGTGCTGGTACGACGAATTTTTTTCTGCAATTGCAGAATGCCGTGGATCAACGCCTCGGCCGTGGGCGGGCAGCCGGGCACGTAGATGTCCACCGGCACGATCCGATCGCAGCCGCGCACTACCGAATACGAATAGTGGTAATAGCCGCCGCCGTTGGCGCAGCTGCCCATCGAGATCACCCACTTGGGCTCGGGCATCTGGTCGTAGACCTTGCGCAAGGCCGGTGCCATCTTGTTGACCAAGGTGCCGGCCACGATCATCACGTCGGACTGGCGCGGGCTCGGACGGAAGACCACGCCGTAGCGATCGAGGTCCAATCGCGCCGCGCCGGCGTGCATCATTTCCACCGCGCAGCAAGCCAGGCCGAAGGTCATCGGCCACATCGAGCCGGTGCGCGCCCAGTTCATCAATGCGTCGACCGAAGTGGTGACGAAGCCATGCTGCATCACCGGGTTGTCGCCGGCCGGACGCAGGATGTCATCGACCAGGTTCAGCGGCTGCGGGTTGTGCATCACCCGGCTGACGGAATCGATCACTCCCATTCCAGCGCTCCTTTCTTCCACACGTAAGCGAAACCGATCACCAGCAGCAGAAGGAACAGCGCCATCTCGATCAAGGCGATAAGCCCGATTTGCTGGAACACCACCGCCCACGGAAACAAAAAGGCGATTTCCAGGTCGAAGATGATGAACAGGATCGCCAACAAGTAGTAGCGGACGTCGAAACGCATGCGCGCATCTTCGAAGGCCTCGAAGCCGCACTCGTAGGGCGAAAGCTTGTCGGCGCCGGGCCGGCGCGGACCGGCCAGCAGCCCGATCGTCAGCAATACAACGCCGAGGCCAGTTGCGACACCGATAAAAAGCAGAATGGGCCAGTATTCGGCAAGCACGATGGAGCGTACCTCCGCACCTTGCGGCGCATCAGTGACCGTTGGGGGAAAACGGTCCGGGAATCTGGGTTTGGCGACTCATGGACACCCATAAGCCGGCCGGCCTCGACATCCCATGTATAACCATGAGGAGTCGACCTTCCACGATTCAAGTTCGGGGATGCGACATTGTATCAGCGCCAAAGTGCTCCACAAGCCTTGACTTCGAGCAAAGGCGACCTTTGCGGCACCTTTTTTGCAACTTCTCTAGCAATAGGCAACTAGACAATCATAGCGACATCTACATCGTCTGTGTGGGGCGCTCCGCGCTGAGCATGCCCGCCAAGATATTTTCGATCTTGCTGCGCGCCGCCTCGCCATCGGCCGAGTCGCTAAATTGCACGCCGATACCCGCGGTGCGATTGCCCTGGGCACCAATCGGTGTGACCCAAACCACCTTGCAGGCCACCGACAAACGCTCTGATTCATCGATCAACGTGATCAGCAGCACCACCTCATCACCCAGCGCGTAACGCTGTACGGTCGGCGCAAACAGCCCACCATATTTTAGGAACGGCATGTAGGCGCTGTAGAGATGGGCGGCGTCCTTGATCTTCAGCGAGATGATGCCCTGGCGTGGGCTAATGGTGGCGTTCATGAGAGGCATCCAGTCGGCTGAGGTAGGCGGCGCCGTGCGTTGGTCCTGCATGCTAGCGAGGCCAGGCTCGCGGCGTAAAGCGACGGTATTTCGCACATCGCCCAGCTCAAAGCGCGCGCCAGCCCCAGTAGTCGAAAATCCATGGCGACGGCAGTTCAAGCTCCAGCTTGGCAAATCGCGGCGGGCCAGGCTCAAGGCGCGCGTTCGCGGCCTGCCCCGCCCCCGTGTGACGCAGCGGTGACTGCGCCCAGGGCCAGCGTTGCACGCGATCGATCTCGGCGACGGTTACCCGCAAAAAAGGCCACAACACGCGCGGCGGCTGCCACAGTGACTCGCTACCGATGGCCGCATCGAGCAACTGATAGCTTTCCGGCCGGCTGGCGAAGCGGCGCACGCGCGCGCCACTCAAGAGCGTCTGGCTGACGTGCGCCTGCAAGGCGTGGAGCTTGCGCGCGGTCAGCGCGGCATCAGCGGGAACCGTCCAATGCCCGCCCGCTCGGCCACGATCCTTGCCATGAATCAGATAGGCCAGCAAGGGACAGTCCAGGCCCAGCTTAGCCAGTGCCAGACGCGCCAGCACGTGGCAAGTGCCGTGATCGGGATGATCGTCATCCAAGGACGGCAGCACGATCATGCTGGGTCGTGCGTGTGCGATCTGCTCCGCGACCGCATCCACCGCGGCAGCGCCGCGCTGTCGCAGCAGTCCGGTAAGTCCCATGTCCGGCCAGTTCAAGCTGATCAGTGCGCTGACCGGCACGCCCAATCGATCCAGCGCCTCAGTAACCTCGGTGCGCCGACGGTGCCCCCAACGCTGCCGCGCTGCCGCATTGATCCACACCCGGCGCTCCAGATAGCGCTGCGGCCAGGGGTTGTTGTCGCCATTGGTGAACAACACGATGCGCACTTCGCCACCGGCCTGGCGCACCTGCTGGATCAACGCGCCCGCGCCGATCGTCTCGTCATCCGGATGCGGCGCCAAAACCAGCAGGCGCGTATTCGCATCGATGCGGGGCTCCATCGCGTCGCCAACACCCGCGCCACGTTGAGGGTGGATTTCTGCCATGAACGGGGACATCACACCTCAGACAATTAATGGCTGACACAGACCACGCAAATCGAGCGACTTCATCCAGGCAAATCGATCGCGGCAGCCACAGCCAAACGCCTTGCACATACCTTAACAAGGCCAACGCGAAGCGGCGCCAGCAACCTATCTCAACGTGGCCAAAGCGGCCGGAAAACGCCAAACGCGCCACTCAACGCCAACGCGCGAGCAGCTCCAACAGCAACAAATCACTACGCAACGGGCCACGCAGTGCTTCCCGCGTGCGACTGGCGGCCAAGAACCAGTCGTTGAGCGCCTCCCCGTCCAGCGCACTACCCAGTTGCGCGCCACCGGGAGTAACGCGCGCCTTGGCTTCGTCGGCGGCGGCCTGGGCGGCGAACCACAAGCGCTGCTCGGGTGCACTGTCCAGCCAACGGCGCACCACGTCCATGGCCTCGCCGCGGCCGGCCGCCAGCGCCGCCAGATCCTTGCGCACTTCGCGTCGACGCTCCAATGAACCGTCCTCGGCCAGTGCGCGCGCCAGCCCGGGATTGCCGCCGGCTGCCGCCAGCGCCTGTGCCGGCTCAGGCACCCCGAGCGCGCTCAGCCAGGCGATCGCCTGCGCGGCCTCGGGCAGTTGAAATTCAATCCGCTGGCAACGACTACGGATGGTCTGCGGCAACCGCCACGGCGCATCGGCGACCAGCAGCAGCAGCGTCTGCGCGGAAGGTTCTTCCAAGGTTTTCAGCAGCGCATTGGCAGCGGCGACGTTCATCGCGTCGGCCGGCTCGATCGTGGCGATTTGCCAGCCGCCGAACTGGCTGACTTTGGCCAGTCGCGCCGACAGTTCGCGAATCTGATCCACCACGATCTCGCTGCGTTGCACGCCATCCTTGCGCACGCCGAAGCTCAGCGCGATCACGTCCGGGTGGGTGCCGGCCTGATACAGCAAGCAACTGCGGCATTCACCACAGGCGTCGCCATCGTGAGGATTCTGGCACAGCAATCCCTGCACCAGACGTTGGGCAAACGCGCGCTTACCCAGTCCTGCCGGGCCAGCCAGCAGCAGCGCATGCGGCATCGCATCGCGCTGACGGCGGGCCTGCAGGCGCTGCCACGGTTCGTCGTGCCAAGGCAGCGTCATGCCGGTGATCCGTCGAATAAACCCGCCAGCGCCGCCTGGGCCGCGGTCAACACCTCTGCCGGTGCCGCACTGGCGTCGAGCAGGACGAAGCGCGCCGGTTCGGCGGCGGCGCGCGCACGATAGCTTTCGCGCACGCGCTCGAAAAAGGCGTCGTTCTCCACTTCGATACGATCGGCCTGCCCTCGTCCGGCGGCGCGCGCGCGCCCCAGCGCCACGGGTAAATCCAGCAGCAAGGTCAGGTCGGGTGTGACGCCGGCGCAGGCCCAGCTTTCCAGCTCTGCGATGCGTGCCGTCGGCTGACCGCGGCCACCGCCTTGGTAGGCATAGCTGGCGTCGACATAGCGATCGGCCAACACCCACTGCCCCGCCGCCAGGGCCGGCTCGATCACCTCGCGCACCAGTTGCGCGCGCGCGGCGAACATCAGCAACAGCTCCGACTCCGCGCACATTCCGCGCATGGTCGCATCGAGCACGATCGCACGTGTCGCCTCACCCAACGGCGTGCCGCCGGGTTCGCGGGTCTGGATCAGGCGGGCGCCACGCTGTACGAGATAGTCGCGCAGGCCGTTGAGCAAGGTGGTCTTGCCGGCCCCTTCGCCGCCTTCCAAGGTGATGAACTTACCGCGCTCGGTCATGGGCAATGCTTCAATTGGTAGCAGGCGACATTGCGATTGTGCTGCTCCAGCGTGCTGGCGAACACGTGCCCACCATCGCCGCGCGCCACGAAGTAAAGATCGTCGCCCGGCGCCGGATGCAGCGCCGCCTGCAACGCCGGCAACCCAGGCATGGCGATCGGCGTGGGTGGCAGGCCTGCGCGCGTATAGGTGTTATAGGGCGTATCGGTGGTCAGGTCGACCTTGTGGATCACGCCGGCATAGCGATCACCCATGCCGTAGATCACGGTGGGATCGGTCTGCAGCAGCATATGCTTCTGCAACCGCCGCACGAATACGCCAGCAATGCGCGCGCGCTCGTCGGCGCGGCCGGTCTCCTTTTCCACGATCGAAGCCAGGATCAACGCCTGATAAGGCGATTCCAGCGGCAAGTCCACCGCGCGCTTGGGCCACAGCGTCGCCAGCGTGCGTTCCATCGCCGCGTGCGCGCGCCGCAGGATATCCAGATCGCTGTCGCCCAGGACGTAGGCGTAGCTTTCCGGCAGAAACTGACCCTCGGCCGGGGATGCCGGATCGCCTAGCTTACGCATCAGCGCCGCGTCGTCGAGGCCCTGGCTGGCGTGTTCAAGCTTGGGCGCTTTGGCCAGCGCGGCGCGCAGTTCCTTGAGGTTCCAGCCATCGACGATGGTGAACAAACGCTGCAGCACCTTGCCCTGTGCCAGCGTTTGCAGCAACTGCCCCGGCGTCATGCCGGGCGCCAGGGCATATTCGCCAGCATGCAGCTTGCCCGCCACGTGCATCTGCTCGGCCAATACGCGCCAGTACAGCGCGTTGGCATGACTCACGTCCTGTTGGCGCAGTTGCGCGACAACCTCTTTGAAGTTGCTGCCGCGCGCGATCTCAATGATGTCGCCGGTCGCGCGTACCGCCAAAGGCGTGCGCACGAACCGCGCATAGTCCCAGCCGAGGTAACCCAACGCCGCCAGCATCAGCAGCAATACGATCAGCAGCGTCCAGCGGATGCGTCCGCCTACGCCAGCACGCCTCATGAAGTTGGTTCCATCGAGAATCCCAAGCTATGCCAATGGGCCTGCAACGCGCGCGTGATTGGCCCCACCGACCATTGTCGCCCATCCAGCCGGCGCACGGGAACGATCCCGCGCACGCTGGAACTGAGCCACACCTCGTCGGCACGCAGCAATGCGTCCAGATCTAGATCGCGCACCACGATCGCGTCGTTCGCGGCCAGCACCTCGGCGCGCGCCACGCCGGCCACGCCGCAGCGCTGCACGGAAGGCGTGCACGGTACGCCATCGATCACCGCGAAGAGATTGGCAGCGACTGCCGAGATCACCCGTTCGTCGCTATCGAGCAACACGCCTTCGCCGATGGCCGGATCATTCCATTCGGCCCGCGCCAGCACCTGTTCCAGCCGATTGAGATGCTTGATGCCGGCCAGACGCGGCTGCAACGCCAGGCGCAGTTGGCAAAGGTGCAGCGCAACCCCGTCGCGGGGAATCGCCGGATCAATCGGCGGCGGCGCGAACGCGGCCACCACCGTGGTGACCATCGGACAAGCCGGCGGCGCATAACCGCGCTCACCGATGCCGCGAGTCAGCGTGATGCGCACCACGCTGTGCGCCAGATCGGCATTCACGCGCGTGGCCTGCTGCGCCAGTTGCAACGGGTCGGGCGGCGGCAGCCCAAGCCGCGCGCAGCCTTCAGTCAACCGCTGCATGTGACGCGGCCACAGCGGTGCGCGCGCGCCGACGAAGCGAATCGTCTCGAACAAGCCATCGCCGTAACCCAGGCCACGATCGAACGCCGACACCGTCGAGGCCGGCACGCCGTTCACCAGCACGCGCACGGCCGCGTCATGCGTCATGCGTTGGCACCCAGCGCGCGCAACAACCCGCGTGCCTTGGCACGGGTTTCATCCAGTTCGTGCGCGGCGTCCGAATCGGCGACGATGCCGGCGCCGGCGCGCAAACTCACCGCATCGCCGACTTGGGTCAGCGTGCGGATCAGAATGTTCAGATCCAGCGCGCCGCTGCGATCCAGATAACCAAGCGCGCCGGTGTAGGCGCCGCGCGGCGCGCGCTCCAGCGCCGCAATGATCTGCATGCAGCACACCTTGGGGCAGCCGGTGATGGTGCCGCCCGGAAAGGTTGCCGCGATCAACTGCCCCGGCGTGACCTCGTCGCGCAGGCGGCCGCGCACGTTGGAAACGATGTGGTGCACATGGGTATAGCTTTCCACCACCATCAACTCATCGACCTCGACCGTGCCTGGCACGCAAACCCGCCCCAGGTCGTTGCGCTCCAGATCGATCAGCATCACATGCTCGGCGCGCTCTTTGGGGTGATCGGTCAGCTCGCGGATGCGCGCGGCCTGATCCTCGCCGGCCAGTCGCGGTCGCGTGCCGGCGATCGGACGCACCTGGGCGATCCCATGGCGCGCGGCGACCAGACGTTCCGGCGACGAACTGGCCAGCGCCCATGCCGGCTGCTGCAACAAGCCGGCGAAGGGCGCCGGGTTGGCCTGTCGCAAGGCTGCGTACAGCGAGGCGGCGGTCGGCGCGGCGGCGAACCGCGCCTGCCACGCGCGCGAAAGATTGACCTGAAAAATATCGCCGGCGCGCAGATGCTCGTGGATGCGCGCCACGCCGTCGAGAAAGTCCGCCGGTGGGTCTTCTTCCACCGTGAGCGCCGGCGG
>JBEVMS010000026.1:0-6174 GCA_040508515.1 Dyella sp.
GTCCGCCATCATCAGCGGCCCACCTGCATCGGTCAGAAGCAGGTTTGGTTTCTTCTCAAGCTGGTCGGCGGCGAGGACGCGCTGCGCCTCGACGCCTGCGATAAACCGGAATTCGACATCTGGCGCTGGGTCGACTTCTGGTACCCGGCCGCGCATGTGGTCAATTTCAAACGGCAGGTTTACGAGCGTGCTTTACGGCATTTCGCTCCGCTGGTGGAGAGCATGCTGAGCGTGGAACTGGGTAATTTGCCACGGCAGGAGCCTCATCACCCTCCCGCCGGCAGTAACGGCCGTGAAGCGGCCTAAAACTTGTTGACAGTAATTCGCATTTGCGTTCTCATACGCGCCATGTACATCTGTCTCTGCAATGCGGTTACCGATCACGACATTCGTCGTGCCGCCGCCGATGGCGTGCATAACTTTGCCGAGCTACAGGCTCGCACCGGCTGCTCGGATTGCTGCGGCTGCTGCGAATCCGAAGCACGTGCCACGCTGAGCGAAGCGGTGCAGACATGCGGCGCACGGTCGCGATTGGCGACCGCTTGAAGGTGTAGCCGGCATCCTACCCGCGCTTGGCGGGATGGTAGTTGTTTGCATTCCGCCAAGCGCCAGACCGACTGCGTATAGTTCCGGCATCAGCATTTCAGCCGGAGCTAAGATCATGAAAGGCGACCCCAAGGTCATCGAATTCCTCAACAAGGTGCTCTACAACGAGCTCACCGCGATCAACCAGTACTTCCTGCATTACCGCATGCTCAAGGACTGGGGCTACAAGGAATTGGCCGATCAC
Source organism: Dyella sp. (assembly GCA_040508515.1). Lineage (GTDB taxonomy): Bacteria > Pseudomonadota > Gammaproteobacteria > Xanthomonadales > Rhodanobacteraceae > JBEVMS01. The sequence goes on from JBEVMS010000026.1 coordinate 791, forward strand.
GAGTACAAGGAATCGATCGAAGAAATGCGCCACGCCGATCATCTGATCGAGCGCATCTTGTTCCTGGATGGACTGCCCAATTTGCAGCATCTGGGCAAACTGCGCATCGGCGAGAACGCCCTGGAAGCGCTCAAGGGCGATCTTGCGTTGGAATACGACGCCGTGAAGGATCTACGCGAGGCCATCGCCTGGAGCGAAGGCGTGGCCGATTACGTCAGCCGCGACATGTTCAAAACCATCCTGCATGATGAGGAAGAACACATCGACTGGCTGGAAACCCAGTTCAGCCTGATTGGCGAGATCGGCCCGGAGCGCTACCTGCTGAGCAAGGTCGGCAGCCTCGGCAGCTAACGGGTCAAGCCGCAAACCGCACCATAGATCATGCCCCAGCCAGGTCGATGCACTTGACCTGGCGCAGATCGCGCCCAATATGAGCTCCATGGAAACCCTCCTCAGCATCCCCGATTACCGCACCAGTGGCGCCCCCTTGGTCTTTACCGAGGCGGCCGCGCACAAGGTCCACGAACTCATCCTCGAAGAGGGCAACCCCGAGTTGAAGCTGCGCGTGTATATCTCCGGCGGCGGCTGTTCGGGTTTCCAGTACGGCTTCAGCTTCGACGAGGCACAAGCCGAGGACGACCTGGCGCTGACCCGCGAAGGCGTCACCCTGCTGGTCGATCCGCTGTCGTTGCAGTACCTCAACGGCGCCGAGATCGACTACGCGGAGAGTCTCAGCGGCTCGCAATTCGTCATCCGCAATCCCAACGCGCGCACCACCTGCGGCTGCGGCTCGTCGTTTTCCACCTGACCGCAGCCGATGTCCGCCGTGGTGACCGCGCCGGTCAATCTCTTCGGGGGATTGAGCCTTGAACTGGACCGCTGCGCCGAGCGCCGCGACGACGCGGCGTGGCTGACCGCCCAGCAGCAGCACCCACACGCACGCTACCTGCTGCTGGACATGCATGGCGCGGCGTATCTGGACGCCCAGCAAGAACGCTTGCGCTGGCTTAGTCTGGCCGACTATCAGCGCTGGCTGCCCGATGTGCCATGCAGCCTGATGGGCGTGGACAACACGGGCTGCCCCTATTTTCTGCTGGGTGTCGAACGCGCCGATCGCGCCGACACGCTGATGGCCAACTTGTCATGCCGACGCATCGGCCTGCGCGAGGCCGGGCTGCTGCTCCCCGCCTTCGAAGCGGCGCTGTTCGCCTATGCCAAGGGCCTGCTGCACTGGCAACGCGAAACACGGCATTGCAGCTATTGCGGCGCACCGTTGGTGCTGGTCGCCGCCGGGCACCGCCTGCGTTGCACGGATCCGGAATGCGAACGGCTGCATTTTCCACGCACCGACGCGGCGATCATCGTGATCGTCGAACACGCCGATGCCTGCCTGCTGGGGCGCCAGCGCAGTTGGCCAGCGGGGCGCTATTCCACCCTGGCCGGCTTCGTCGAGCCGGGCGAATCGCTGGAAGACGCGGTGCGCCGCGAGGTCGCCGAGGAATCGGGCGTGCGGGTGGGCGAAGTGCAATACCACTCCTCGCAGCCCTGGCCGATGCCCGCCTCGCTGATGCTGGGCTTCACCGCCACCGCGCTGTCGACGACCATCGAACTGCGCGACGACGAACTGGACGATGCGCGCTGGTTCACGGTGCCGCAGATTGTCGCCGGCTTGGCCGACGGCAGCTTCGACGTCCCCACGCCGTTGTCCATCTCCTACCAGTTGATCGCGCACTGGTTGCGTCGCCGCGCCGGTTTGGAACTGGCCGAACTGATCGCTGCACGTCACCGCTGAGCCGCCGGCTCGCTACAATCACGATCTCGTAAAGGAGATCGCACCGTGGCCATCAGCCTGCTTGTCGTCCTGGTCGCTTTAGGCCTGCTGCATTTCATCCCCGAGCTGGCGCGCTGGCGCCATGACGGCTGGTTCCGCGGCTGGGTGGCGCGCTTGGGTGAACTCAGCGGAGCCAGCCGCATCCTGCTGACCTTGCTGGTCCCGGTGCTGGCCTGTTTGCTGATCGCCGGCTTGTTGCACAGCCTGCCGCTGGGTGATCTGTGGTGGCTGGTGTTCGCGTTGGCGGTGCTGCTCTACAGCCTGGGGCCACGTGAGCTGGAGAGCGACCTCAAAGCCATCGCGCGCGCCAATGACGACGTCAGCCGGCATGCCGCCGCGCAAGCTTTAGGTGAGCCCGGACAAAGCGTGCCGTGGGAGGGCCCGGCGCTGGTCGAGGCAGCCGCCTATGCCGCGCTGCGCCGACGTTTCGGCGTGCTGCTGTGGTTCTTCATTCTGGGCCCGGCGGGCGCGCTGCTGTATCGGCTGGCGCAGAACTTGGGTCGCGATGACAGCCTGGCGCTGGACGCCAACAGCAGCGCCGGTGCGCGTTATGTCGCCAATGCCCTGGACTGGGTGCCAGCGCACCTGCTGGTGTTCACACTGGCCCTGGTCGGCCACTGGGAGGCGGTGATCGGCGCCTGGCGCCAATGGAATCGGCAGGCCGGTCGGGCCGGTTGGTACGGCGCCGAACCGGGCTTTTTGGGTGCCGCGGCCGGTGCGGATCTGCACGCCGAGGTGGTCGGCGGCGATGGCTACACGCAAGACAGTCACGAGCCGCAGGCCGAACTGCAACGGATTGGCCACACCATGCTGCGCGCCCTGATCGCCTGGCTCGCGGTGGTCGCGCTGCTGGTACTGGCCAGTCTGATTTAGCCGGAAGCTGCACCCGGAATGTAACCGTCGTTGAGCCACGAGCGGCGGTGATTGTTTCGCGTCGTGCCTCGCCTGGCGCGGCATCGGGTTGATGCCGACCAGCGTGCCGCTGTATCGCGAGGACGCCGGCGCTTCAGCGCGGCCAGTGGCGCTCGCGGCGAACACTCAGGCCAGGTCACCACGCAGCGCACGCACGCGCGCTTCCAGCATCGCCGCGCTGGCTGACGCCGGCTCGATCGGCTCCGCGACGACCACCTCCACCCGCGCACGCAAACGCCGCGGCAGGCGACGGCGATGCAGCATCGAATCGCGCCGACTCCACACGCTCCCCCACAGCCCGCGCAGCGCCAGCGGCACCACCGGCACCGGCCGGCGCGCCAGCACCTGCTCCAGCCCAAGGCGGAATGACGCGATCGCGCCGTCGCGGGTCAGGCCGCCCTCGGGGAACATACACACCAGCTCGCCCTTGGCCAGCGCCGTGTCGATCGCCGCATAGGCCGCCTCCCGCATCGCCGGGTCTTCCTTGCGTCCCGCGATGGGAATGGCTCGCGCCACGCGGAACACGAACTTCAGCAGCGGAATATTGACGATCCGGTCGTGCATCACGAAGCGCACCGGACGGCGCAGCGTAGCCATCAAAATCAGCGGGTCCATGACGCTGACGTGGTTGCACACCAGCAGCGCGGCGCCCTCGCCGGGCACCCGCTCCAGGCCATCGGCGCGGATGCGATACAGCGTGTTGACCAGCACCCAGGTGATGAAGCGCATCAGGAAATCCGGCACCCGGGTGAAGATGTACACCGCCACCAGCACATTGAGCGCCGCGGTGATCAGGATGATCGCCGGCTCGCCCAAGCCCAGCGCGCCCAAACCCAGGCCGTAGCCGGCGGCCAGACAGATCAGCAACGCGTTCAAGATATTGTTGCCGGCGATCACCCGCGACAGCGTTTCGCGCGGCGTGCGCGACTGCACGTAGGCGAACAGTGGCACCACGTAGAGCCCGGCGAAGGCGCCGATCAGGGTCAGGTCCAAAGCGACCCGCCAACTGCCCGCGGCGCGCAGGAAAGCCCACCAGTTCTGCCCGTGCACCGCCAGTTGCGCGGGCGTGGCGAAGTACAGATCGGCGCCGAACACGGTCAGCCCGAATGCGCCCAGCGGCACCAAGCCGATTTCCACCCGCCGATTAGAGAGCTTTTCGCACAACAGCGAGCCGATCCCGGTACCTAGCGAAAACAACGTCAGCGCCAGCGTATTGACCGAGCCGTCGCCGCCCAGGTGCAGACGGGTGTAGTTGGGCAACTGGGCGACCATCACGGTGCCGAAAAACCAGAACCAGGAGATCCCCAGTACCGCGTTGAACACCTTGCGGTCGGCGCGGGTGATCGCCAGCACACGCGCGGTTTCGCTGACCGGGTTCCAGTTGAACGTGAGATCAGGCGCACTGGCCGGCGCGGCGGGAATCTTGCGACTGGCCGCATAGCCGGCCATCGCCACGACGAGGGTCACGCCGGCGGCGGCCAGCGGCCCCGCGCCCGCCATCAGCATCAAGGCATTGCCGCTGATCATCCCCAGCAGGATCGCCATTTGCGTGCCCATCTCGACCAGGCCGTTGCCGCCGACCAGCTCGGTCGGAGCCAGCGCCTGCGGCAGGATCGCGTACTTGATCGGGCCGAACACCGTCGAATGCATCCCCATCAAAAACAACACGATCAGCAGCAGCGCCAAGTGATGGCTATAAAAACCGTAAGCGGCCAACGCCATCGCGCCGATCTCGAACAACTTCACGTAGCGGATGATCCGGGTTTTCTCAAACTTTTCCGCTAGCTGCCCGGCGGTGGCAGAAAACAGAAAGTACGGCAGGATAAACAGCGCCGGCGCCAGATTGGCGTACAGCGATACCGCGCGGTCGGACAGCCCCATCTGGAACGCCGCCAGCATCACCAGCGCATTGCGAAACGCACTGTCGTTGAAGGCACCCAGGGCCTGGGTCCAGAAAAACGGCGCAAAGCGGCGACGGCCGAGCAACGAGAATTGACTCATAACGGGAACGGGTTCACGGCGCGCCACTCCAAGTGGTAACGACCCAGCGTAGCGCGAACGACTCGCCAGCGCCTGCCGCCCACCTCGATCACCTCATCGCCTGGGTGCGTCTCGGGCAGGGTGAATCCGCCCGGATGTAGCCAGCTTCCCTCCGTCGTACACGGCGTTTCCCATTGCTCCCGAAACTCAACGGCAACGACATGGGCGCGCATGTCCGCAGCGCGTGGCGGGACGTGGCGTGACCAAACCAACGCTCGACATCGCTCTAACGATCGAGAGCATAGTGCGGACTATCCACCCTTCGCGTCATCGACGATGCGGCAAAGCGCATCACAAGTAACGCCCAGGCATGATCCGCCTGGACGTCTTTACGTCCAAGACAATTTTAGCGACGCAGCGCTCGATGTGCGATGTCACGGCGACAGAAGCCACCCTCGTAACGTACCTGGCCGACTGCTTCGTAGGCGCGTTGGCGCGCCGCCGCGATATCGCTGCCCAGTGCGCAGACCGTCAGCACGCGCCCACCCGCGCTGACCGTGCGGCCATCGGCATCCAGGCGGGTGCCGGCCTGGAACACCTTGACGTCGACGGCGAACGGGCCGTCCAGGCCGCTGATCGGATCACCGCTGCGCACCGCGCC
>JBEVMS010000067.1:0-8616 GCA_040508515.1 Dyella sp.
GCGGACCAAGGAAAACCCGGAGCTGGCACGACGCCCCTGAGCGCACCGACCGATCCGCTATAAACCCAAACGGGCCGCGCATCGCGGCCCGTTTTTTTGCTACAAAGGGAGCCGTTGGCATGCGTCGGGGAGAGACGGCGTGCCTTGTCGCACCCATTTGGCACAATGTCGCACGCGGGTTTTTACGTGCTGGGGCAGGACTACCATCTGCGTCGTTGACCGTGCCAATCACGGCGACGCCCTTCCAACCTTGCTGTCAACGGACGCACGTCGGTTACGTGTTCCGCGCGGCGCTGAGAGATCTCATGCCAAGCCTCGACGCAATCCAACTGGCGCGACTGCAGTTCGCTTTCACGGTCTCGTTCCATATTATTTTTCCGGCCATCAGCATCGGCATGGCGAGTTTCCTCGCCGTACTCGAAGGCTTGTGGCTGAAAACCCGCAACGAAGCCTACAAGGACATGTTTTTCTTCTGGTCGAAGATCTTCGCGGTCGGCTTCGGCATGGGCGTGGTTTCCGGCGTGGTGATGAGCTACGAGTTCGGCACCAACTGGGCCGGTTTCTCCAACATCGCCGGCAACATCACTGGGCCGCTGCTGACCTATGAAGTGCTGACCGCGTTTTTCCTGGAAGCGGGCTTCCTGGGCATCATGCTGTTCGGCTGGAACCGGGTCGGACCCAAGGCGCACTTCTTCGCCACCGTGATGGTCGCCGTCGGCACGCTGATTTCCACCTTCTGGATTCTGGCCTCCAACAGCTTCATGCAGACGCCGCAGGGCTACGGCATCGAAAACGGCAAGATCGTGCCGCTGGATTGGCTGAAGATCGTGTTCAACCCGTCGTTTCCGTATCGACTGGCGCATATGACGATCGCCGCCTTCATCGTGGCGGCCTTTCTGGTCGCCGCCTGCTCGGCCTGGCATCTGCTGAAAGGGCGCCGCGATGAGCCGGTGAAAAAGTCCTTCTCGATGGCGCTATGGATGCTGCTGGTGCTGACGCCGGTGCAGATCGCCGTGGGTGACGCGCATGGTCTGAATACCCGCGAATACCAGCCGGCCAAGATCGCCGCGATCGAAGGGCTGTGGGAAACCGAGCGCGGCGGCACCGCGCTCAACCTTTTCGGCATTCCTGACATGCAGGCGGAGGAAACCAAGTACGCGGTCAAGGTGCCGCACCTGGGCAGCCTGATCCTGACGCATAGCTGGGATGGCGAGATCAAGGGGCTGAAGGAGTTTCCGGCAGCCGATCGACCCAATTCCACGATCATCTTTTTCACCTTCCGCCTCATGGCCGGGCTGGGCATGTTGATGCTGGCGATGGCCGTGCTCGGCTTGCTGCTGCGTCGGGGTGGCCGGATTTACGAAGCGCGCTGGTTCCAGCGATTTGCGTTGTACATGGGCCCGTCCGGCTTGATCGCCCTGCTGGCCGGCTGGATCACTACCGAAGTGGGGCGCCAGCCGTGGACCGTCTACAGCGTGCTGCGCACGGTCGATTCGGCCTCGCCGCTGGATGCGCAGCAGGTCGGCACGTCGCTGCTGATCTTCGTGATCGTCTACTTTCTGGTATTCGGCACCGGCATTTACTACATGCTCAAGCTGATGAAGAAGGGGCCGGTGCATGGCGGCGAACATAATCAGCATGCGCATCCGGGTTTGGACAGCCGCGTGCTTTCGCGTCCGCAAGACGCCATTGACGGTTGAGTGACGCCATGACTATCGATCTTCCCGTGATTTGGGCGGCCGTCATCGGCCTGGGTGTTTTCCTCTATGTGATGCTCGACGGCTTCGACCTGGGCATCGGTCTGCTGTTTCCGTTCTTCGAGCGAAAGGGCGACCGCGAGGTCATGCTCAATACCGTCGCGCCGGTGTGGGACGGCAATGAAACCTTCATGGTGCTGGGCGGCGCGGGCCTTTACGGCGCGTTCCCGGTCGCCTACGCGACCTTGCTGCCGGCCAATTACCTGCCGCTGGTGCTGATGCTGGCCGGCCTGATCTTCCGCGGCGCGGCGTTCGAGATTCGTGCCAAGGCCACGCGCACCCAGCATTTGTGGGATCTGGCGTTCATCGGCGGCTCGGCGCTGGCGACGTTCTGCCAGGGCGTGGTGCTGGGCTCGCTGTTGCAGGGGATCAAGATCGTCGACGGACGCTTCGTCGGCGGTGCCTTCGACTGGTTGTCGCCGTTCAGCGTGTTCTGCGGCCTGGGTTTGCTGGTGACCTATGCCACGCTCGGTTGCGGCTGGCTGATCATCAAGACCGAAGGTCAGCTGCAGGACAAGATGTACCGCTTGATGAAACCGATCAGCGTGGTTCTGCTGGGCGCGATCTTTCTGGTCAGCGTGTGGACCGTGCTGGGCCAGCCGGCGATCGCAGCACGTTGGTTCAGCGGTAAGAACGTGCTGTATTTTCTCCCCGTGCCGGTACTCGTGCTGGCTTGTGTCTGGGGCATCTTTCGCGGGGTCGACCAGCGTCAGGAGCACCTGCCGTTCCGCTTGGGTCTGGTGCTGATGTTCCTGGGCTACAGCGGTTTCATCATCAGTATCTGGCCCAATATCATCCCGCCCTCGCTGACCATCTGGGAGGCGTCGTCCAGCCATTCCAGCCAGTTGTTCGCGCTGGTCGGCACGCTGATCATCCTGCCGATCATCCTGATCTACACCTTCATGCAGTACCGGGTGTTTCGCGGCAAGGTGCGCGAGGGCGACGAGGGGTATCACTGATGACTGCCCCGCAACCGCCCCGCGCCGCCTCCGGACGGCCATGGCTGCGCAAGAGCGCCTGGTTCGTGGCGCTGTGGTGCGGCGGCGTGGTGGCCGCCTTGCTGGTCGCCACGGTGTTCAAAGTGCTGATTCTGGGCGCCGTCCAGCACTGAGCGCCCTCGCGCGGTAATCGTGGGCAGAGAGGGGCCGGGGCGGACCGAGGCTTGATGCGATCGGCTATAGCCGCAGGCATCTTGCCCGGGCCCGCCGGATCGCCCATCCTTGCCTGGGGTTCTCGAACGAGCGCGGGCATGGTCGAGCTTTCGCAGTATTGGCAACACGCGGCCCAATGGCTGGGTCAGCACGCGATCGCGCCGCTGCTGAGCGCGCTGGATTTGCGTGCGCTCAGCGACGATCCGGTGGCGATTGCCTCAGCGTTGATGATCGCGACGCTGCAACTGGGCATCATCGGGCTGTTGTTTCGTCCGCTGGAAAGCTGGTGGCCGGCCGAGCGCTGGTCGCACCGGCGGTATGCGCGGATCGATTTCCACTACACGTGGCTAATGCTGATCGGTGTGTTTCCGCTGTTTTCGTTCTTGCTGCTGACCCCACTGGCCAACTGGCTGGGCGGCGCCTCGGCGGCTGCCGGTAGCGAGGGCTCATGGTTCGATCTGCGCCACCAGCTGCCATGGCTGGACGCGCATCCTTATGTGCTGTTCGCGCTGTCTTACCTGGCCTACGACTTTACCTATTACTGGATGCACCGCGTGCAGCACTGGATGCCGTGGTGGTGGGCGATGCACAGCATGCATCACAGCCAGCGCCAGCTCAGTTGCTGGGCCAATGACCGCGGCAATTACCTGGACGGCGTGCTGCAGTCGCTGGTGTTGGCCACGGTTGGCGTGTTGTTCGGTATCGGCGCGGAAGAGTTCGCCTGGATGATGCTGGCCGGCGAATTGGTGCAGAACTTCTCCCACGCCAATGTGCGGATCGGTTTTGGTCGGGTGTTTGAAAAGCTGCTGGTCGATCCGACATTCCATCGGCTGCACCACATGGTGGTCGATCCGCAGCGCCCCAACCTGCACAACTGCAATTTCGGTCAGGTGTTCGCGTTCTGGGATGTGCTGTTCGGCACCGCGTTGTACGGTGAGCCGGTGCGTCCGACCGGCGTGGCCGATCCGATGGTCGATCGCGATAACGAGCGGGGTGTGGTGGCCTTGCAGTGGGAAGGCCTCAAGCGCTTCTGGGGCGCGGTGCGGCGGCCGGCTGGCTGGCGCCCGGGCGAGGTGTCCTTCCGCGAGGATTACGTGCCGATCCCGGTGCGCCACACCACGTCGCCATGCGCCCAAGGTGAGGCATCGCGCGCGGCCTGAAGGTGCCGTCACGTACCACGCCCCGATCGCCCGGTGGTCGAAGGGGCATTTGGATGGCTATCGCAAAAAAAATGTTGGTTTGACAGGGGGGCGAGATTGCCTGGGTCGGTATGCGCAGCCGCTATACGGTGCGCAAAAATCCGGCTAATCTGCCGCCCGAGTGCTGATGGGGCGACACAAGTGGGCAAAGCGTTTAGGCGCATCATGGTGATCGAAGACAATCTTTTTCTAGCCATGGCGCTGGAAGAAGTGCTTGTGCACCTTGGGCATCAGGTAACGGCCAGCGCGCAAAGCCTGGAGCAAGCTTTGTCGTTGGTGGAGCAAGCCAATGTCGATTGCGCGATCGTTGATGTGGATCTGCGCGGACAGGACGCGTTTCCGCTGCTGGATCGCCTGCGCCAACGCGCGATTCGCTACGTGCTGGCTACCGGCCTGCCATTGAGTGAAATTCCCGAGCACTACCGTCGCGGGGTGTTGGTTACCAAGCCTTACGACGCGGGCGAACTGGATCGTGCGATCACGCAGGCGTTCATGATTGACTGAGCCGCCGATGCTCAGCCGAGCGCGTCGGCGAGCATGCGCTGCAGGTCGCGCGGCGCGAAGGGTTTGCGCAGCAGGCGGGCATAGGTATGGCTGTGGTCCAGGCCGGGCGAGCCGTAGCCGCTGACGAAGAAAAACGGGATGCCGCGCTGGCGCAGCAGATCGGCCACCGGAAACGAGGTTTCGCCAGCCAGGTTGATGTCGAGCATGGCCAGGTCGAACTGCAATTGCGCAGCAAGCTCCAGTGCCAACTGGAGGCGCGGCGCCACCGCCACGACCTGATAGCCCAGATGTTCGAGCATGTCCTCAATCATCATGCCGACCAGCGGTTCGTCTTCGACCAAGAGCACGCGGGGCGAGTTACCGGAATGCATGTGCGTCACAGCCCCGGCAGCGCGATCAGCGCGGTGCATACGAAGCCGCTGGGTCGGTAGTCCAGCGTAACCTCGCTATCGGCGTGCGCGCTCAGGCTGCGGCGGATCAATCGACTGCCGAAGCCTTCGTGTTGCGGCGATGCCACCGTGGGGCCGTTTTGTTCGCTCCAGCAAAGTCGAAGGCGCTTGCCTTGCGGCAGCGCCTCGATCGACCAGCGAATGTCCACGCTGCCGTTTTCGCTGCCGAGCGCGCCGTATTTCACCGCGTTGGTTGCTAATTCGTGGAAAGCCATGGCAAACGATAGGGCGTCTTGCGGCGATACCCGCACCGGTGGGCCCTCAAGCCGGAAGCGGTGGCTGTTCGGTGGCGCATGCGCGCTGGCGGTTTGCCGGACGATGTCCTGGAGCAGCGCGCTCTGCCAATGCGTATGGGTAAGTACGTCATGGGCTCGCGACAAAGCGATCAATCGGGCGTTGAACACTTCGGTGGCGTTTTCCACCGAACTGGCATGCAGAAACGACTGCATCGCGATCGACTGCACGATCGCCAGGGTGTTCTTGACCCGGTGGTTGAGCTCGTGGATCAGCGTGCGTTGTTGCTGCTCGGCAAGCTTGCGTTCGTGGATGTCGATGATCACACCGGGAAAGCGCAGCGGTTGGCCATGCGCATCAAGTTCGCAGCGTCCCGCCGAGTCGATCCACAGATAGTCGCCACCGGGCGGTTGAATGCGGTATTCATGCCTGAAGGGCGTGCCGTAAGTGATCGCCTGCTGGATGCTTGCGCGTAGATCGGCGCGATCGTCCACATGGATGCGTTCGAGGTAGCGCGCGATGGGCAGGCCGCCCTTGACTTCATCCACACTAAAGCCGAAGGCGCGTGCGAAGCGATGGTCGGCGGTGACCTTGTCGGCCGGTACATCCCAGATCCAGGTGCCGATCACTGCGCCCGAGGCCAGCGCCAGATCCATCTGTTCCTTGGCGCGTCGGTAGGCTTCCTCGGCGGCCTTGTGTGCGCGCTGGGCCAGCACTTGCGAGGTTATGTCGGTAAGAATGGCCAGCCAGCCGCAGGGCTGACTTTGGGCATCGCGCAGCGGGCTGTAGTCGAGGTTGAGCCACGCGGTCTGATGGCGGCCATCGCGGTAGAGATCCAGCGGCAACTCGCGGAACGACAGCGACTGCCCGGCCATCACCGCGGCCATAATTTCCTGGTTAAGCTCGACCACTTCCGGCCACGCTTCGAGCAGGTTCATGCCCAGCAGTTGCGGGTGCCGGGTGCCGGCGAACATCGCGTAGGCATCGTTGTAGAGAAAGCGCAGGTCCGTGCCCCAGGTGATGGCCATCGGCAACGGCGAGCCAAGCATGATATCGACACTGGCGCGCAGCGAGGGCGGCCACGTTTCGAGCGCGCCCAGACTGGTGTTGGACCAATCGTGGCGATGGATCAGTTGGGCCATTTCGCCGCGATGCGGCCATGTTGCGATTGCCATCGCCGCCGCCGTTTTCATGGTGATCGCGCGCCGACGGGATGGCGCAGCCGCTCATCCAGCGCCTTCAACTGCGCTGGCGTACCCAGGTTGTACCAGGCGCCGTCGTAGCGCTCGCCGCTGAGTTGGCCGGCGGTCATCGCCCGTTGGTACTGCTGGAGCAGCTTGAAGCGGCCAGGTTGCTGCGATTGGATGAACGCAGGCCGGTACACGCCAATATTGCCGAAGGTCAGGCGTGGCGCGGCGCCCTCGTCGTGCAACAGGCCGTGTTCGTCCAGCACGAAATCCCCCCCTGCATGCCAATCCGGGTTCGGCACCATGACCAGATGCGCCAGGCCAGCCGGTTGCGGCGGCAGCATGGCGTAGTCGTAATCGCTCCAGATATCCGCGCTGACCGCGATGAACGGCTCGCCGCCCAGCAAGCTCAGCGCATTGCGCATGCCGCCGCCGGTTTCCAACGGAATGGAGCCCTCGTAGGCATAGCGGATGCGCAGTCCCCAGCGCGCGCCGTCGCCCAGCGTGTCGGGAAACTGTTCGGCCAGATGCGAGGTGTTGATGACCACGTAATGGACGCCGCTGGTGGCGAGTTTTTCCAGATGCCATTCGATCAACGGCTTGCCGCCGACCGGAAGCAAGGGTTTGGGCGTGTGATCGGTCAGTGGGCGCATGCGCTCGCCTAGCCCGGCCGCGAAGAGCAAGGCGTGTTTCATGCCGCCACCGCCTGACGCAGATCGCGCCCGGCCACGCGGCGCTCCAGCAGGTCGGCCAGCGCGGCCAATTCGTGATGACGACGGGCGACTCGAATCACGTACTCGTATACCCGCGGCAGATCGCCCAGATAGCCGGGCTTGCCGTCGCGATAATTGAGCCGGCAGAACAGCCCCAGCACCTTGAGATGCCGCTGCAAGCCGATCAGGTCGAACCAGCGCATGAAGCGATCGGCATCAATGTCCTCGCCGATCAAGTGCGCGGCCAGCAGACGCTGGCGATAGCTTTCCACCCAGCCTTGCACGCGCTGTTCGTCCCAGGCGATGTAGCAGTCGCGTAGCAGCGAGGCCAGATCGTAAGTGATCGGGCCGATCAGCGCGCCCTGAAAATCGATGATGCCCGGCGAGCGCAACAAGCCTGTCGGCGCGGGCTCGGCGTGCGACACGCGCAGCAGGTTGCGGCTGTGGAAGTCGCGATGCACGAAGCAGCGCGGCTGCTCCAGCGCGCTCTCCAACAGCACGGCGAAGGCCGTCTTCAGCACGTGCCAGTCGGCGCCGCTGGGAGGCTGGCCCAGGTGCCGACCCAGAAACCATTCCGGCATGATTTCCAGCTCGCGGCTGAGAAACGCGTCGTCGTAGCCAGACATGCCGCTGACCTCGACCTTGGCCTGCATGCGCACCAGGGCATCGAGGGCGTCGCCGTACAACGCATCGACGCTGTGTTCGTCGAGTTCGGCCAGATAGAGCCGGTCGCCCAGGTCTTCGATCAGCAAAAAGCCCTGGTCCAGATCGCAGGTCTGCACCGCGGGCACATGCAGCCCGGCATCGCGAAGGCGCTGGCCGATGTCCAGCCACGGCCGCGGGTCTTCCTGGGCCGGTGGCGAGTCCATCACGATCCAGCTGCGCCCCGCATGCGCGGTACGCCAATAGCTGCGGAAACTGGCATCGGCCGACGCCGGCGCCAGGCTCAGCGAGGCATCGCCCAAGGTGGACCGGGTCCAGGCGAGGCGGGCGGCGGCGCGGTCGTGCATATCCATCCAGGCTCAATCGCTGCGAAAGTCCGCTTCAGCTTAACCTCAGCGCGCACCGGGGAATACGGGCCAATGCAAAGGTCTTGGCGTAGATAGTTGCGCCGCTTCATCCGGTGCGGGTTTATGCCCTTCGGCAGCGGTAGCGCCTTTCATCAGCCAAGGGGGGCGAGGACGGGCCGCGCGAGGTGCTTATCACCCTGGCAATGCGTTGGCGCTGATCTTCCATCGACGCGGCATCGACACCGAGGAAGGGCTGGTGGCGCGTCCGAAACCAGGCGGCGGGTGCCTACGATGCGATCATCGTCTGCGTGCCGAGGCTGGATCGGGAGGGCAGTGGCGCATTGGCTGTTCCACGATTGCGGCCTGACGCGGTGGTGTTCGATGTCGCGTGTCGTTGCCGGTGGCGGCGATG
>JBEVMS010000082.1:0-3752 GCA_040508515.1 Dyella sp.
TCCAAGTACCTGCGTTTGGTGATCCATCTCAAACCGTTGCGCGACGGCGAGGATACCGACGCGCTGACTCGGCTGACCGGCGACATCGGCCATCGCGAAATCTTCGAAGTGCCGATTCCGATGATCACCATCCCCGTCGCACCCGGGCGCAACTTGGCGGTGCTGGTTGAGGCGGCCGTGCGCAACCACATGTTACGTAGTAAGGGCATCGATCCGGCGCAGACCTTCATTGATCGGCAAGCCCATCAAATGCGCCGGCTGCCGCCGTGGTGATTGCATGAGCGTCGAATCTGAAATCAGCGCCAACGCGCCGGCCCGCGTGGTCGTGCTCACCGGCATGTCCGGCGGCGGCAAAACGGTCGCGCTGCGCGCGCTGGAGGACTTGGAGTTCTACTGTGTCGACAACCTGCCGACCGCCCTGCTGCCGCAGTTGGTGGCGGCGGCCAGCGAGGGCGGTGGCGGCAAGCATCGGCGGATCGCGGTGGGTGTGGACGTGCGCAACCGCAGCGAGGATTTCCGTCGCATGCCGGCGGTGTTGTCCGAGTTGGCCGCCGCCGGCGTCGAGGTGCATCTGATCTTCCTCGACAGCCGCGACGAGGTATTGATCAAACGCTATTCGGAAACGCGCCGGCGCCATCCGCTGTCCGCGCAAGGGCTCTCGCTGGCCGATGCGATCGCCGAGGAACGCCGCCTGCTGCGCCCGCTGGCGACCATCGCCGAGAAGGTGATCGACTCCAGCGATCTCAACGTGCACCAGTTGCGCCGGTTGATCGCCACCGGCTACGCGCAGGCCACCGAGGGGATGACGCTGATGTTCGAATCGTTTGCCTTCAAACGCGGCCTGCCACTGGACGCCGATTTCGTATTCGACGCGCGCTGCCTGCCCAATCCGCACTGGCAGCCGAGCCTGCGCCCCCTTTCGGGCAAGGATGCGCCGGTACGTGAGTACCTCGACGCACAGCCGCTGGTCACCGAATACTTTAACGACACCGCGCGCTGGCTGGATGCCTGGCTGCCACGCTTCGAGCACGACGACCGCAGCTACGTGACCATCTCGATCGGCTGCACCGGCGGTCGTCACCGCTCGGTCTACCTGGTCGAGAAGCTCGCCGCACACTACCGCGTCAAGCGCGACAATGTGCTTATCTTCCATCGCGAAGTCGAATGAACCCGAACCCAAATCAACCGGGGGGCTTGTCATGAGCGTAGGCGTGCTGCTGATGACTCACGAAGCAGTCGGCCAGGCGTTGATCGCCGCCGCGCGCCATGTGCTGCCCACGCTGCCGTTGAAGGTACACGCGGTGGAAGTGCCGCCCAACGCCGATCCTGACGTCATGCGCGCGCTCACTGTCGATCATGTCGGCGCATTGGACAGTGGTGACGGCGTGCTGGTGCTGTCCGATTTATACGGCGCCACGCCTTGCAATATCGGCCTTTCGCTGGGTCGCGCCGACGGCCATCTGCGTTGCGTCTCCGGACTCAACCTGCCGATGCTGCTGCGCGTGCTCAACTATGCGGAAAAGCCCCTCAAAGAACTGACTGAAATCGCGGCCACCGGTGGTCGCGGGGGAATCTTCATCGATCATGCGTGAGCAGGACATCGTCGTTTCCAATCGCCTGGGCCTGCATGCCCGCGCCTCGGCTAAGCTGGTGCAACTGGTGCAGGGTTTCAAATCCACTGTCTGGCTGGTCAGCCGTGGCCGCGAAGTCAACGCGCAAAGCATCATGGGCGTCATGATGCTTGCTGCGGGGCTGGGCACGCCGCTCAGTATCCGTGCCGAAGGCGCCGACGAGGACGATGCCGTGGCCGCCGTGGTCAACCTGTTCGAGCGCAAGTTCGACGAAGGCGGTTAACCCATGCCATTGGCCAGGACGCCTGACGTTTTCCACAGCCGACGGGGATACCCATGAGGCAGGTGCTAACCGGTACCACCGCCGCCCGCGGCATGACCCTGGGCCGGGCGCGCTTGGTTCAGCCCAGCCGTTATGCCGTCGATACCCGCCCGCTGGGCGCCGACGAGGTCGAGGATGAGCTGATCCGGCTGCACCACGCGCTGGACATGGCGCGGCAGGAATTGCACGACCTGCGCGGCAAATTGCAGGGCGCCATGGCGCGTGAGGTCAACGAATTCATCGACGCGCACAGCCTGTTGCTGGACGACACTGAGCTGTTGCACGGGCTGGAAGACCTGATCCGCAACGGCCACTACCGTGCCGGCGTGGCGCTGAAAAAACAGCGCGACCGCCTGATGGCGATCTTCGAGGCGATGGACGACCCCTACCTGCGCAGCCGCAAGGAAGACGTCGATCAGGTGATCCAGCGCGTCATCGCCGCCTTGCAGCGGCAGACCAGTCGTGAGGAACGCAAGCTGGCCGCTCGCGTCGGCGAGATTCTGGTCGCCGACACCATCGCCCCGGCCGACATGGCGCACCTGGCTGGCAACGGCCTGCTCGGGGTGGTGGTCAGCACCGGCAGCGCCTATTCCCATAGCGCGATTCTGGCGCGCAGCCTCAACCTGCCGATGCTGGTGGGCGTGCGCGATGCGCTCTCGACCATCCACGACGATGACCTGATCCTGGTCGACGCCGAGCGCGGCGAAGCGATCTTGCATCCCACCGCGCAAGACCTGACCCACTACCGCGCCTGGCAGCGCGAAGCGGCGCAGGAAGGCCGACGTCTGGCGATGCTGGCCAACGAACCCACCCGCACCGCCGACGGGGTCAACATCCGCTTGCTGGCCAATGCCGAACTGACGTCCGACGTGGCGCTGGCCCGCGCGCGCGGCGCCGACGGCGTGGGTTTGTATCGCACCGAATTTTTGTTTCTGCGGCACAAGGCGTTGCCCTCCGAGGACGAGCAATTCGTCGCCTACCGCGATCTGGTGATGGGCATGGGCGGCCAGCCGGTGACCATCCGCACGCTGGATCTGGGCGCGGACAAAGCCGACGCGGCCGGCTTGACCCTACGCGGCGAGGAAAACCCTGCGCTGGGCGTGCGCGGCGTGCGACTTTCGCTGCGCTATCCGCAGGTGTTTTCCACCCAGATCCGCGCCATCCTGCGCGCCGCCTGCTACGGCCCGCTGCGCGTGCTGGTGCCGATGGTGACCCAGCCGGACGAGCTGATCGCGGTGCGCACGCTGTTCAAGCTGGCCCGGCAAGACCTCAACCGCGAAGGTGTCGATCTGCCGGAAAAACTTCCGCTGGGCGCAATGATCGAAGTGCCGGCGGCGGCCATCAATGTGCGCGCCCTGCTCGACCACGCCGACTTCCTGGCGATCGGCACCAACGATCTGGCCCAGTACGTGTTAGCCGCCGACCGCGGCAACGACGCCCTGGGCAATCTCTACAACCCGCTTCAACCAGCGCTCCTGCGCCTGCTTTCGCACGTGATCGGGGCCGGGCGGCGGGCCAAGAAATCGGTCAGCCTGTGCGGCGAAATCGGCGGCGATGTGACCTTCACCGCGCTACTTCTGGCGCTGGGCCTGTGCGAATTCAGCATGCACCCCAGTCAGATCCTGGCCGTGCGCGATCGCATCAGCCATCTCGATTACGCCCATTTGCGCCGGCACGCGCCACGCCTTCTGCGCGCCCGCACACATGAAGAGGCCGAAGAAATCCTCTCCGAAATCAGCATCGCCCCGCCGATGTTGGCCTAGCAAGCCACGTTACCCGTGCGCTCGCACGGCATGGCGACCGCACGTGGAGCGGGCCTGGCACGGCCTTGCCGTGGCACTACCCGCGCACTGCACAGC
>JBEVMS010000083.1:0-4035 GCA_040508515.1 Dyella sp.
GCCAAGTACCGCATCAACCCGGGCAATGTCGGCTTCGGCAAGAAGAAAGACAGCCAGTTCGCGGCGATCATCGAAAAAGCCATCGAGTACGCCAAGCCGGTGCGCATCGGCGCCAACTGGGGCTCGCTGGACCAGTCGATGGTGGCGACCTTGATGGACGAGAACGCCTTGCGCGCGCAGCCCTGGGATGCGGCGCATGTGGCGCGCGAAGCGCTGATCCGTTCGGCGCTCGACTCGGCCCAACGCGCCGAGCAATTGGGCCTGGCGCGCGAGCGGATCATCCTGTCGTGCAAGGTTTCCGGGGTGCAGGAGTTGATCGCGGTGTACCGCGAGCTGGCGATGCGCGGCGATTACGCGCTGCATTTGGGGCTGACCGAGGCGGGCATGGGCTCCAAGGGCATTACCGCATCGGCCGCCGCGCTGGCGGTGCTGCTGCAGGAAGGTATCGGCGACACCATCCGCATTTCGCTCACGCCCGAACCGGGCGCCTCGCGCACCGGCGAGGTGATCGTGGCGCAGGAGTTGCTGCAGACCATGGGCCTGCGCGCGTTCACGCCGCTGGTCACCGCGTGTCCGGGCTGCGGACGCACCACCTCGGAATTCTTCCAGGTGCTGGCCAAGACGGTGCAGGAACACGTGCGCGAGCAGATGCCGCTGTGGCGGGTGAAGTACGACGGCGTGGAAAACCTCACCCTGGCCGTGATGGGCTGCGTAGTTAACGGGCCGGGCGAATCCAAGCACGCCAATATCGGCATCTCGCTGCCGGGCAACGGTGAGGCGCCGTCCGCGCCGGTGTTCATCGACGGTGAGAAGGCGATGACCTTGCGCGGTGACAATATCGCCAGCGAGTTCGTGGGAATTTTGGACAACTACGTGGCCACCAAATACGCCGCACGCGGCTGAGCGTGGACGCGGATCGGTCGCGCATTCCAGGATTGAACGATCGCCGCGTCAATCATCCGGCTCATCTCGGTGGATGTAAAAACGAAGACGCGCGCGTGGTGAATTGACCCACTCGCGCGAGCGGCTGCTCGGCGCATCGCGGTGCTTGTCGGGTGGGCCGCAACCGATGCTAGTATCGGCCGCTCACGCAAACGGAAGGCATCCTTTTGAGCAGCCATCAAGACGGCCAAACCTTTGTTCCGGTCAATTCGCCTCGGCAAGTTCTTGCGGCAAGCCTGATCGGCACCACGATCGAATTCTTCGATTTCTACATCTTCGCCACCGCCGCGGTGTTGGTGTTTCCCAAACTGTTCTTTCCCGCCGGCGACCCCACCGCAGCGACGCTGCAATCGCTGGCTACGTTTGCGATCGCCTTCTTCGCACGGCCGCTGGGCTCGGCGCTGTTCGGTCATTTCGGCGATCGTATCGGTCGCAAGGCGACCTTGGTGGCGGCGCTGCTGACGATGGGTATCTCTACCGTGGCGATCGGCCTGTTGCCGACCTACGCAAGTATCGGCACGCTGGCGCCGTTGCTATTGGCGTTGTGCCGTTTCGGTCAGGGTCTGGGACTGGGCGGCGAGTGGGGCGGTGCGGTGTTGCTGGCGACCGAAAATGCGCCGCCGGGCAAGCGCGCCTGGTATGGCATGTTTCCGCAACTGGGCGCGCCGATCGGTTTTTTTCTGGCCAGCGGTGTGTTCCTGCTACTCAGCGAAACCCTGGGCGATGCGCAGTTCTTCGTCTGGGGTTGGCGGATTCCTTTTCTGGCCAGCGCGCTGTTGGTGATCGTGGGCATGTACGTGCGCCTTAAGTTGAACGAGACGCCGGCTTTTCAGCATGCGATCGAAAACCATCAGCGCGTCAAATTGCCGATCGCCTCGCTGCTGCGTCATCACGGCCTGGCCGTAGTGCTGGGCACCTTGATCGCGTTGGCGACCTTCGTGCTGTTTTATCTGACCACGGTGTTCTCGCTGACGTGGGGCACGTCCTCGCTCGGTTACAAGCGGCAAGAGTTCCTGTTGCTGCAACTGATCGGTGTGGTGTTTTTCGCGCTGACTATTCCGCTGTCCGCGCTGCTGGCCGATCGCTTTGGCGCACGCCGAAGCTTGATAGCAGTGACCGTGGTGATTGCGTTGTTCGGTTTGCTGTTCGCCCCGCTCTTGGGGTCTGGGCAGGTCGGCGGCGTATTGCTGTTTTTGATTCTGGGCCTGGCGATCATGGGGCTGACCTATGGCCCGCTAGGCACCGCCCTGGCGGAGATGTTTCCCACCCCGGTGCGTTATACCGGCACGTCGCTGGCGTTCAATCTGTCCGGCATCCTGGGCGCCTCGCTGGCGCCGTACGCCGCTACCTGGCTGGCTACCCGGCATGGCTTGCCCTGGGTGGGTTATTACTTGGTGGGCGCCGCGGCGCTGACTTTGCTTGGCTTGTGGCCGCGCGTGCGCCGCGAGGCCTGAGATGTTTCATGAAGTTTCATCCAGGCCTGGGTTGATCGCATAGTGTACGCCGCCATAGCTTGAAGTTCGTTTCCAAGGAGTAAGCCGCGCATGACCCAGTCCACCCCATTACTCGAACTCAACGATGGTCGCCAGGCGCCGCAATTTGGTTTCGGCGTCTGGCAGATCGATGACGCCCATGCGGCCGACGCCGTGCAGGCAGCGCTGGATAGCGGCTATCGTTCGATTGATACGGCTGCCATCTACGGCAACGAAAAAGGTGTCGGCGAGGGTATGGCCCGCTCCGGCGTGGCGCGCGAGTCGATCTATCTGACCACCAAACTGTGGAATGCCGATCAGGGCTTCGACAGTGCGCTGAAGGCGTTCGACGCCAGCCTCACGCGACTGGGCACCGATTATGTCGACCTTTATCTGATCCATTGGCCGGCCCCGGCGCGCGATCGCTACGTCAATAGCTGGAAGGCGTTGATCCGCCTGCGTGAAGAAGGCCGCGTGCGCTCGATCGGCGTATCCAACTTCCAGCCGCCGCATATCGAGCGCTTGCTGGCCGAAACCGGCGTGCTGCCCACGGTCAATCAGATCGAGCTTCATCCGGATTTCGGGCAGCGCGAGCTGGTTGCTTTCCATGCAAGGCACCAGATCATCAGCGAAGCCTGGAGCCCGTTGGGCCGCGGTGGGGAACTGCTGGAGCAGCCGATACTCACCGCGCTGGCCCAAAAGCACAGCAAGACACCCGCGCAAATCGTGTTGCGCTGGCACATCCAGCGCGGCCATATGGTGATTCCGAAATCGCAAACGCCGACGCGGATTCGCTCGAACATCGCGATCTTCGATTTTGCGTTGAGTGAGCAGGAGATGGCGTTGATCGACACCCTGGAAGCGGGCAATCGGATGGGCCCCGATCCGGACAGCTTCAACCTCGGCGGCGACTGATCGTGCGGCGCCCGGCCCCCTGGTGGCGGGCGCCGTTAAAGCGGTGGCGAAAGAGCTGACCAGTCGCCGACCACTCCCGGCAGGCTGCATAACCGGGCTGCGCTATGCAGAAACATGGCACGCGGCAACTCAACGGCGCCCAGTGAAAGCAGGTGCGGATTGGTCACCTGGGCGTCGAGCAGGGGAAAATCCCAGGCGTGCAACAGCCTGGCCAGCGACACCAACGCCAGTTTGGAGCCGCCGCTTTCTCGGCTGAACATCGACTCGCCGCAAAACAATTTACCGACCGCCACGCCGTAGATGCCGCCGATCAACCGCGGGCCTTCCCACACCTCCACGCTGTGCGCGTGGCCTTGTCGATGCAGCGCGATATACGCCTCGACCATCGCTGGCGAAATCCAGGTGCCTGGCTGCCCGGGACGCGGCGCGGCACAGGCCTGGACGACGTCGTAAAATGCACTGTCCACGCTGACACGCCAGGGTTTGTCCGCCAACTGGCGGCGCAGGCTGCGATTGATCCGAACCTCGCCGGTGCGGAACACGCAGCGCGGATCGGGCGACCACCAAAGGATCGGCTCACCCTCGTTGAACCAGGGAAAGATGCCTTGCGCATAGGCCGCCAGCAAGCGTTGTGGCGACAGGTCGCCGCCACACGCCAGCAGCCCATTGGGATCGGACAGCGCACCGGCCGGATCGGGAAAATGCG
>JBEVMS010000099.1:0-10589 GCA_040508515.1 Dyella sp.
ATCGGGCGTCGGCACGGGATTGGCGAAAATAATCGGTAACGAATTGACGCTCATGGCGTGGAACGCTCTGCAGCAATGGCTCCCAACGTCGGAGCAAGAACCGAGCCAAGCCGCTGGGCTGGCTCAGCGCACGTCGGCTGGTCGGCGTCGGTGCTGCATCCGCTCATCCACCTCGGCCTGCTCGCGACGCTGTTCGGCCTGATCTTCCTGCATCTGTAACTTGGTCACCACGCTGTCGAGCGCTTTTTCGCGCGCATGCGCCAGCAACCATTGCCCGCGCGCAAGCTCCATCACGTGACGCTGGCGCTCGATTTCATGACGCTGCTCGGTCATCGCCCGATCGATTCGATCGACGAATTTTTGACGGTTGATCAGCGCCGTGACGGTGAGCCCGCCGCTTTGCGGCAGGCTGTACTCCGCCTTGAAGCGCTGCAAGTCCTCCATCTGCTGCTGCACCTTGGCCAATTGTTGCTGTTGCGCAGCGAACCGCTGCAAGGCGTCCTGTTGGCGCCGCTGCGCCTGCTCCACCGCCGGCTGCAAGCGTGCCGAGCGCGCACTCATACGCCGACCACCTCGTCGGCCAGCTCGCCCAGCCGCTCCTGTGCGGCCATCAGATCGACCGGCTCATCGACTTCCTGTTGAAGGAACGCGCGCAGGCGCGGCCACATCGCAATGGCCTGGTCCACCTGTGGATCGGAACCCTTCTGGTAGGCGCCCACCGCGATCAGATCGCGCTGCTGGCGATAGGCCGAATAGACCTGGCGAAAGCGCTGCGCGGCGCGCAGGCGTTCCTTGCTGACGACCGACGGCATCACGCGGCTGATCGACGCTTCGATATCGATGGATGGGTAATGACCGGCCTCGGCCAGATCGCGTGAGAGCACGATATGGCCGTCCAAAATCGCGCGCGCCGCGTCGGCGATCGGATCGTGGCGGTAATCGTCGCCCTCGGTCAGGACGGTATAGAACGCGGTGATCGAGCCGCGCCCTTCGGCATCGTTGCCGGCGCGCTCGACCAAGCCGGGCATCATCGCGAATACCGACGGCGGGTAGCCCTTGGTCGCAGGCGGCTCGCCGATCGCCAAGGCAATTTCGCGCTGCGCCTGGGCGAAGCGGGTGAGCGAATCCATCAGCAACAACACGCGCTGGCCGCGATCGCGAAACCATTCGGCGATCGCAGTGGCGTACTGCGCACCACGCAGACGCTGCAGCGGCGGCGCGTCCGCCGGCGCGGCGACGATCACCGCGCGCGCGCGACCCTCGGACCCCAGCGTGTGCTCGACGAATTCCTTCACTTCGCGGCCGCGCTCGCCGATCAGTCCGACCACCACCACATCGGCGTCGGTATAGCGGGTCATCATGCCCAGCAGGGTCGATTTGCCCACACCGGAGCCGGCAAACAAACCCAGCCGTTGCCCCCGCCCCACGGTGAGCAAGGCGTTGATCGCACGCACGCCGGTATCCAGCGGTGTATCGATCGGCTTGCGCTGCATCGGATTGATCGGTGCGCGCTTGAGCGAGGCTTGCTCATCGACGTCCAGCGGACCTAGCCCATCCAGTGGCACGCCATCGGCGCCGATCACCCGGCCCAGCAAGGCCTCACCCACCGGCAGGCCGCCAGCGCGTACCGGACGCACGCGCGCATTGGGCAGGACGCCATGCATCTCGGTGGCCGGCATCAGCAACAACCGCTCGTCGGCGAACCCGACCACTTCGGTGTCCAGCGCCGTGCCATCGGCGGTGTCAACCAGGCAGCGCGCGCCCAGCGCCGCTTCGCAGCCTTCCGCTTCCAAGGTCAACCCGACCACGCGCCGCAAGCGTCCTTCGACGGTCAGCAGATGCGCACCCGCCACGCGCTTGGCGCGACGCGCCAGTTGTTCGCGCCAGCGTTGTGCACGCTGTTCGGCCGATGGTGCTTCGCTCACACCGTTGCCTCGGGATGATTGTCATGCAGATCGTTGCCGAGCACCGCGTCGATCACCGCGGCCAGGCGTGCATCGAGCGTGGCGTCCAGACGCGAGCGCGGACTTTCCAGCACGCAATCGCCGCGCTTGAGCGCCGGATTGGCACCGAATTTCCAAGTCGGCTCGGCTGCCGCCAGTTCGCGCAGCAGGTTCATGTCATCCGGATGCACCCACACCCGCAGCTCACGGGTGGCCGCGGGCAATGCCTCGGCGGCGGCACGCACGGCGCGCTCGATCAGCGCAGGATCGAGCGCCAGTTCGCGCCCGACCACCCGCTGCGCCATCACCGCGGCCAGGCGCGCCAACTCCTGCTCGGTGGCGTCATCCAGCGCCGCCAGCGGACGCGCCGCGGCTTGCAGGATGGCCTCCAGCCGCGCTAGGCGCTCATCCAATTGCAGCTTGGCCGCCGCGCGTCCCTCGGCCAGTCCGGCCGCATGGCCTTCTTCGCGCGCCTGACGCTCGATCGCTTCCAGTTCGGCCACGGTCGGACCGGGCGGTGGTGGCTCGGGCTCCGGCTCGGGCGCCGGCGCGATCTCACCGACTTGGGGCAATTCCCAGCGCTCGAAGGCCAGCGCCTGATCGCGGCTGAGAATGCCGTTCATCAGACGAACTCGTCACCGCTGGAGGACAAGCTGATCTGCCCGGCATCGGCCAGCTTGCGCGCGATCGCCAACACTTCTTTTTGCGCGGCATCGACTTCGCTGAGCTTGACCGGGCCTTTGACTTCCAGATCGTCGCGCAGCATATCGGCCGCACGCTTGGACATATTGCCGAAGATTTTCTCGCGTACCGACGCTTCGGCGCCCTTGAGCGCGGTGACCAGGCGCGCCGATGGCACTTCGCGCAGCAACGTCTGCATGCTGCGGTCGTCCAGTTCGCCCAGATCCTCGAACACGAACATCAGTTCCTCGATCCGTCCGGACAAGCCCGCGTCGTGCCCGCGGATGGACGCGATCAGTTCGGCTTCGCGACTGGATTCCATCGCGTTCAAGATATCCGCCGCCGCCTTCAGGCCGCCGACATTGGCCGATTTGAGCTTGTTGGAGCTGCCAGAAAACTGGCGCTCCATGATTTCGTCCAACTCATTGAGCGCATGCGGCTGCACACCGTCCAGCGTGGCGATGCGCATGACCGCGTCGGAACGCACGCGCGGCGGCAGGTAGCCGATCACTTCGGCTGCCTGATCGGGCTCCAGATGCGCCAGCACCAAGGCGATGATCTGCGGATGCTCGATGCCGATCATCTCGGCAATGGCGCGGCTCTCCATCCACTTCAGCGACTCCAGTCCCTTGGTCGAGCGGCCGAGCAAAATGCGGTCGATCAAGCCGCCGGCCTTGGTTTCGCCCAGCGCGCTCACCAGCATCCGCCGGATGTAATCCTCGGTGCCCACGCCCAGCGCGGTTTGCCGCCCCATGTCCTCGTTGAGTTTGGCCAGCACTTGCTCGACTTGCTCGCGCGAAACGCTGCTCATCGAGGCCATGGCGGTGCCGACCGCTTGCACGTCACGCGCGGACAAGTGCTTGAGCACCTCGGCAGCGTCCTGCTCCCCCAAGGTTAGCAGCAGGATCGCGGCGCGCTGCGCGCCGCTCACGTCGATCGGATCAGCCGCCATCTTCGCCCACCCAATTCATCACAACTTGCGCCACCTGCTTGGGATTTTCCTGTACCAACCTGCGCGCCTGATCGATCTTTTGCTCGTAGGCCATGGCCTGCAGTTGCGGCGCGCTGAGGCGTACCTGGTCGTCATCAAAGTCGTCGTCGTTGACCCTGACCGAAACCGTCGGTATCGGCTCGGGCAGCGCGGCCAGCGGTTCGGGCGCACGCAGCAGCCCCTTGAGCATCGGGCGCAGCAGACCGAACGCGATCAGCAACGCCACCACGATGCCGCCTCCCTGCTTGAGCAGGTCCAGCATGCCTGGACGCTGCCAGAACGGCACACTTAGTGGCGCGTCATTGCCGGGCGTCTGGGTGAAGGCCTGATTGATCACGCTGACGTTGTCGCCACGCTGCGCATCGAAGCCCACGGCGTTCTTGGTCAAATCCGTCAGGCGCTGCAACTCCTGCGCGGTGAACGGCACGCTTTTGCCGGTTCCGTTGGGTGCCGCCTTGTTGTCCACCACCACCGCGACCGTCAGACGCACCAGCCGACCGGCCGGATCGCTGACGTGACTCACCGTGCGACCCAGCTCGTAGTTACGGGTCGCATTGGACGACGTATCCGTGGGCGAATTCGCCTGAGCGTTGGCCGCGGTGGTGGCACCGGCGCGCGCGTTGCCAGCGTTGGGCTGTGCCGCCGTCGGCTGCGCCACCGTGTTGGGCGGCTGGTTGCTCAGTGCGCCCGGCACCGCGCCGCCGGCGTCGCGCTTGCTCTCGCTGCTGGTCTGTTCGCTGCGCAGAGCCGGGTGATCGGCGTCGTAGCTCTCGCTGGCTTTCTCGGTCTGGCTGAAATCCAGATCGGCATCCACCCGCGCGCGCACCCGGCCCGTGCCCACCAGCGGCGTCAGCAGTTCTTCAACACGCTGCACATAGGTATTCTCGATCCGCGTGGCGAGCCGCAGGCGGGTATCGCCGATCGCCCCCGGGCTGTTGGGATCGTTCACCGTCAATAAATTGCCTTGCTGATCGACCACCGAGACTTGCGCGGCATCCAGGTCGGGCACGCTGGAAGACACCAGGTGCACGATGGCCGCCACCTGGCTGCTGTCGAGCTGGCGCCCTTGGTACAGCGTCAGCAGTACCGAGGCGCTGGCCGGCCGGTTGTCGCGAATAAACGCCGACGGCTTGGGCAACGCCAGATGCACGCGCGCCGAACGCACGAATTGCAGACCGGCGATGGTGTTGCCCAGGTCGGTTTCCAACAATTGCTGGTAGCGCGTGCGCTCGGCCAGATCGCTCATGCCGAACGGCGAATCGGCTTGCGGCGATTCGGTGGCCGTGGCGCTGCCCTGCGGCAGCCCCTGCCCAGCCAAACGCAGGCGCACACTGGCCAATTGCTCCGACGGCACCATGATCGAAGTGCCGTCCAAACCCAGCTTGTAAGGCGTATTGCTCGATTGCAGCGCTTGCGTAACCGCCGAGGCATCCTTTGGGTCCAGCCCGGCATAGAGCAGGCCATAGTTGGGGCTGCGCGACCACAGAATAGTCGCCACGCCAAACGCCACCGCCGCCGCGATGCCGACCAATAACAAGGCCGGTCGTACCGCGGGATTGCGCAGGAGATTCTTCAAGGGGTCCAGGCGCGATCCGTTGCCGGAGGGCGCGATGGCGTTTTCGGCCATGAAAACTGCTCGGTCTTAGGGACGCCCGCAGGCATCGTGTATCGGTCCGGATTTAGACCGGCATGTTCATGATGTTGGAGTAGGCATCGGTAAGCTTGTTGCGTACCTCGACCAATCCACGGAAAGCCAGATCGGCCTTTTGCCCCGCGATCACCGTGCGACCGATATCAGCGCCCGCGTCGCCACGTTCGAACGCATCGGACTGCGTCATTGCATCGGATTGCTTCTGCGCCACCGTGGTAATCGACTGCCGCAGCAGCGCGCCAAAATCGACACCCTGGCTGGTCGCCGCATCGGCCGATTGGAACGCGGTTTCCGTACCGGGCATGGAGGCTTGCGCGGTGAGCTGTCGCATTTGCGACAGCACACTGTTGACGTCGATCTGGCTCATGTCGGGTTTCCAACGCATCACAGGTAGTGGCTAATGCAAAGCACAAGCCGTGCCACGCCCTGCTTTACCTCAATGCGCCGCGATACCCGCCTGCAACCCATATTTGCGGAGTTTTTCGACCAGGGTGGTACGCTGCATGCGCAGCAACTTGGCCGCGTGCGCCACGACTCCGTCGGTGGCATCGAGCGCCTGGCGAATCAGCCCCACCTCGATATCGGCCAGGTGGTCTTTGAGGTCCAGTCCGCCCTCGGGTAGCAGCACGCCGGGGTCCGCCACGCTAGGCGCGGATACGCGCGCACGGCCCTCCATCAAGGCCAGCAGGGCGGCTCCACCCACTTCCTCACCGACCTGCACGCCGCGATATTTGTCCGGCAGATCGCAGGCGCGGATTTCACCTTGCGGGTAAAGGATCGCCAGCCGTTCAACCAGATTGGACAACTCGCGCACGTTGCCGGGCCACGGATGTTGACGCAGGGCCGCCATCGCGCCACCACCAAAACGCACGCCGCCCAACCCGCG
The DNA here is from genome assembly GCA_040508515.1 of Dyella sp. GTDB lineage: Bacteria > Pseudomonadota > Gammaproteobacteria > Xanthomonadales > Rhodanobacteraceae > JBEVMS01. The sequence continues at coordinate 6,153 of JBEVMS010000099.1, forward strand.
GCGCAACAGGCGTTGATTGAATTCGCTGATCAGTTCAGGCAGGTCTTCAAGGTGTTCGCGTAAGGCGGGCATTTCCAGCGGAAACACGCTCAACCGGTAATACAGATCCTCGCGGAAGCGTCCGTCCTGAATCGCCTGCTCCAGATTGCGATGGGTGGCGGCAATGATGCGTACGTCGCAGCGCTGGGTCTTGTTGCCGCCAACGCGTTCATACATGCGCTCCTGCAGCACGCGCAGCAGCTTGACCTGCATCGGCAGGCTCATGTCGCCGATTTCATCCAGGAACAGCGTGCCGCCCTCGGCCAATTCGAAGCGTCCCTTGCGCGCGCTGATCGCACCGGTGAAGGAACCTTTTTCGTGACCGAACAGTTCGCTCTCCAGCAGCTCGGCCGGAATCGCACCGCAATTGATCGCCACGAACGGCTTGTCGCGACGCGGTGAGCAATCGTGAATGGTGCGCGCAACCATTTCCTTGCCGGTGCCCGATTCGCCCAGCACCAGCACACTGGAATCAAACGGTGCCACCTGTCGGATCAACGCATTGACCCGACCCATCGCCGACGATGCGCCAACCAGTCGCTGCGTGTTGACCACCCCACTGCCAAGCCGGCGCGCATGCAGGCTGCGCATCGCTTCGGTCAGGCGCTCATAGCGCAAAGGAAATTCCAGCAACTCGACCCGCGATGAATAAGGCGATTTGCTGGCCGACAGCCAGACCGCTTGCGGCGAGTCCGCGCCAACCAGCAAGGGAATCTGGCTTTGGTGCGCACCGATCGCCTCCAGCGCAACGCGGCATGCATCCTCATCCGCCATGCTGCCTACGTAGACCGCGCGCCAGTCATGTCCCTCTGGCCCAGCCTCCGGCGCTTCACTCCATGCCTGCGGGTGGTAACCGAGAAATTGCAATGCGGCGACCACGCTTGAGGCTCGCGCCTCATCCGGCTCCATCACGAGAAAATTGGCTGTTTGCACAATGGGGATTCCGCCTTGAGTACTGCCGAACGATCACGTCGCCATCCAGGCACGCGTCGCCCCCCTTTGGTCACCGTCCATGTGACACCATGCCAGGGAAGCAAGAACAGCGCCAAAAAAATAACGCTCAACCGATTCCAGTCACGGATCTGCCAAAACTTGCGTCCGAATACCGACAGCCAAAGTCATCACATACTTTGTAGAAATGACTTATATACCGATGATTTATATTGGCATGAAGGGTTGCGAGGACTCGACCAAAAGGGTACTTCGTTCAACCTCAATGCAGGTCAGGAACGCCAAATTTTTCGCTCGCGAATTGGCCACGGCGTGATAGTGATCACATTCCGTTGACACTCATCTGCCGGATCTTCACGCGCTCATCAAACGCGCCTCTGCCACTTTTCGTCGGTGGTGACGAAAAACGAAGCGCTCCAGCCCCTCATGGACCATTTCGGTCGGCTTGACGAAGCCGAGAAACGCGCGCATCTCGCTTTCCATGCGTACGAACTGCACCGCCATTTCCAACGGCAGCGCTCGACAAGCGTCGAAATGCAAGCGCACCAGTAGGTGCTCGGCGGACGGCAAGTTCGCCGCGGGCAGTAATATTCCCAAGGCGTTGAAGCGAATCGGTTGCCGCATCGGCAACAGCTCCAGCGGCACCAGCAAGCGGTTGACGATTTCCATCAACACGTTGATCTTGCTGTCCATGCGCAGCAATTCTTGCAGCACGGGGCTTTCGTCTTCGCTGGTTTCAACGCGGCGTTCGTCCAGCGAGGCCAGGGCACGCAGTACATGCAGATTGCGCTCGTTGTAGCCGGCCAGGGCGGTGGCGTCCGGTGGAACATCCAGCGCCAGCACGCTCAGGTGCAGCGCACCCTCAAAAGCCATGCTCTGCGAAAAGTCTTGCCATACGGCGTCTTGATCGTGCATCACCCACCCCTTGTCGGTCGATGCGCGATCGTATCGCCTCCTCATCTTTCCGTCATGCAAACCCGCACGCGTTGGGCTGTCGCGGGCACACGATGCAGCGGTGCGTCATGCACGGGCGCGTCATGGCTGCGACGACGGCCGCTGCGCCAGCTAACCGGAGGAGGCGATGTAGGTGTTCAAGGCGCGATGGTTGTAACGATGCTGGCCCAGTTGCTGTTCCACCTGCTCGCGCGCTCCGGCTGCCAACATCAACAGCTGCTGGTTCTGCTGATGCAAGTCGGTCAACAGCTCACGCCATTGCGGATCGGGCCGGCGCGCAGCGGCGAGCAGCGGTTGTCGCGCGCCGTCCAACGAAGTTACCAATGACCAATCGCCGGCACTGGCGGCATCAAGCATCTGCGCGGTCAGCCGCAAGGCTTGATGCAGGCCATCTTCTACGTTGCCTTGCATCAAGGCTTGCTCCGCTGCGCCAAATACGTAGGCCGAATGCCTTGCCAGGCTTCGCGGATGGGCACCAGCAAACGCTGGCATTCCTCCAGCGCAGCGAGGTCGTCATTCAACTGCGCATGCAGCAGGCGCCGGGTGATGTAGTCGTACAACGCGTCAAGCCGCGCGGTGAGCTTAGGCGCCGCCTTGTGATCCAGGCTTTCGCGCAGCTCGCCGAGTATGCCGATGGCATTGGAGAAGCTGCGTCCCTTGGCCGGAATATCCTGATGCAGGATGTGTCCGCGAGCACGATGGATGCCGTCGGTCAGCCCGTCCAGCAGCATGGCGATCAGTTGATGCCGATCGGCCCCATCCACGTTGCCCTGCGCACTGGTTTGGCGATACAACGAATTGGCGTTGCGCATCATGGCGTAGCTCATCCGGTGTCCTCCTACGATTAGTTTTTATTGTTGTTGTTGTTATTCAAGGTGGCTAGCGACTGGGTAAGGAACGAGCTGGTGTTGTTGAGCGAGCTGATCAATGTATCCAGGTTGGTGAACTGGGTCGTCAACTGCTGCTGGAACACGGCCATGCGCGCGCTCAGCGCGGCGGTCTGCGCCTGTAGCCCGGTAATGGCGGTATTGAGGCTGCTGGTTCGCGACGCGATGATGCCGCCAGGACCATTGAAGTTGCCCGCCACCGTGGCCAACTGCGTGGCAATGCCGTTACTGCCCCCGAACAGGTTCTGCACCGCCTCGGGATTGCTGCTCAATGCGCTGGAGAGCGTCGCGCTGTCCACGGACAAGGTGCCGTCGGCGGCTCGGGTGATCCCTAATGCCGCCAGCGAGCCGATGCTGTTGCCACTCACCGTGCCGCCCAGCACCGAGGATATCTGCCGCTGTAACGACGCCAACGAGCTGTCGCCGAGCAGTACGCCCGAAGCACCGGTGGTGGGATCGAAGCTGGTGAGTTGACCGACTACGCCAACCAAGCCATTGAAGGCGCTAACGAAATCCTGCACCGCGGTGTTCACGGTGTCGGTATTTTGGCTCACTGTCAGCTGCGATGTACCTGTAGCTGCCAAATTCAAGGTGACGCCGGTCAACGCGCCGCTGACCGCGTTGCTCGCACTGGTTACCGCAACTCCGTCGATACTCAGTTGGGCATCGCTCGCCTCGTTGCTGCCGGGCGTATTGAGCGTCGTGGCCAGGCTGATCAAGCTGCTGCTGCTGGTGGCATCGGCGCTGACGGTAAAGCCATTGGCAACGCCGGTACTGGTGCTGGTAAGCACCAACTGCGCCCCGCTGCTGCCATTGACCACGGTGGCCGAGACACCCGGGTTGTTCGACGCGTTATTGATGGCGGTGGCGATATCGGTCAACGAATCGGTGGCCGATACGCTGATGTTGAGCGACTTGCTGCCCACCGCGACGGTCAACGTGCCTTCGCCCACCGGGCTACCTGCCGCCTGCGGGCCGCTGAGTCGCTTTTGCGCCTGAGCCAACGCGGTCACATTGATATCGAAGGTACCCGGCACCGCATCGGGCAAGGTGCTGACCGTGCCCAGCGCCGTGGTGGACAGCGTGGCATTGAACGTGGTGAAAGTGCTGCTGGAGGTCAGTTCGCCCAGCGCCGACTGCAGTTGGCTCAGCGAGGTGCCCAAGCCGGCGAGGCCGGCCAGCGTGTCCTGGTCCTGCTGGGTCTGCGCATTGATCTGCGCCTGCGGCCCGGCCTGTTGCGCATTCACCAAGGCGGCAACGATGGCGGTAACGTCCAGACCCGAGCCAATGCCAGCCGAACTCAACAGCCCCTGTCCCGGATTGGGCAACGCACTGCCGCTGCCCGGCGCGGTTGCCGTGCCGGTGCTCGACGACGTCCCCGTGCTAGTGCTGGGCGCGGTCGTGTTGGATATGCTGGAAACACTCATGGCGGGCCTCGTTGTGCGGGTAGCGCTACCAAACCGGGCAGCGAGCAAAGCGCTGGCAAAACCCACGCCAACGGCGATGGCTTGACCTGCGTTTCGCATGAAACGTCGCCAACCCGATAATGCGTTTGCGACGGCAAAAACGATCTGGCCGCCGTGTCGCGACCAGATAGTGATCTACA
>JBEVMS010000170.1:0-5412 GCA_040508515.1 Dyella sp.
CACACTTCCATCAGTTGCAGCAGCTCGTTTTTCTGCTGGAACGCCTCGAAAAGTTCGCGCAACCGCCCCAGGTTGGCCAGCTCCGAATAGCCCATTAGGTTGGTCTGACCGCTGACCAGCACGTCACCTTGACCTTCCGGCGCGAACGTTGCGGCTGCCAGTTCAACCGCGCTGGACAACAGTCGATTGAGTTCGCTGCCGGCCTCGCGCAGTTCCACCAGCAAGTGAGCGCGGATGTCATCCAGACGCAAGCCGACAAAGTGCGCGTTGATGTAGTTGGCCGCCTGCTCCAGTTCGCCACCGTCGACCGGCTTGGGCAACTGAACCACTCGGTTCTGTACCTGATTGTCGGAAAACACCAGAATCACCAGCACTTGCGCGCCAGGCAGCGGCACAAAATCGATATGCCGCAGCGGAAAATCGGCCTGACGAGGCACCGTCACCACACCGGCGAAGTGAGTCATCGCCGACAGCAGGGTCGAGACGTTGCCCAGCAAATCGCGCGTAGTGCTCGGGCCGGGCGGCATTTCACGCTGCAATCGCGCCATTTCGCCGCGCGGCAACGGCTTGAGTTCGATCAGGCTGTCGACGAACAAACGCAGACCGCGCGGCGTCGGGACCCGGCCGGCCGAGGTATGCGGCGAGGCGACTAGGCCGGCGTCTTCCAGATCAGCCAGAATGTTGCGGATGGTCGCCGCGCTGACATCCAGCCCGGACGAACGCGAGAGCGTGCGCGAGCCGACCGGCTCGCCATCGACCAGGTATTGCGCAATCAAACTGCGCAGCAAGCTGCGGGCGCGCGCATCGAGATCATGGCCGGGGAGCTTGAGCATCAGTAGCAGTCCTTGAGACTACAAACTAATAAGGTCTCGCGCGCCCACTTGCAAGTAGCCGCCGCCGCGATCGTCGCGCTATTCCGATGGCGCCTGCCGCTACAATCGCCCCACTCCAACGTTGCCAAACTTATGCTCACATCGCTCTACGTCCGCCATTTCGCCGTCGTCGAAGAAGCCGAGATCAGCTTTGGGCCTGGCCTGACCGTCGTCAGCGGCGAAACCGGCGCCGGCAAGTCATTGTTGGTGGACGCGTTGATGCTGCTCGGCGGCGCGCGCGCCGACTCGGGCATGGTACGTGCCGGCAGCGACCGCGCCGAGCTGGCCGCCGAGTTCAGCCTGGCCGACCTCCCCGCCGCGCGCCAATGGCTTGCCGATGAGGAACTGGACGACGACGACCATTGCCAGTTGCGTCGAGTGATCCGCGCCGAGGGCAGCTCGCGCGCCTGGATCAATGGTCGCCCGGCCAACGCCAGTCAATTAGGCGAACTGGCCAGCCTGCTGATCGAAATCCACGGCCAGCACGAGCATCAGGCGCTGCTTTCACGCAGCCATCAACTGGGCTTGCTGGATGCCTACGCCGGTCACGAGCCCTTGGTGGCTTCGCTGGCGACGATGGCCGCCGAATGGCGTGAGCTGGCTGGCAAGATTCGGCAACTGGCCGGCGGCGATGATCGCGAGCAGCGCCTTGAACTGCTTCGCCACGAACGCGACGAACTGGAAAAATGGGCGCTGACACCGGAACACATGCTCGAACTGGAAGCCAACCACAAACGCCTGGCCAACGCCGGTCGTCTGGCCGAAGGGGCCTCAGGGGTAGTCGAGCTGATCGACGGCGACGGCGAATTCGCGCTGCGCCGCGCACTGGGCCGGGCGCATGCCGAACTGCTCAAGCTGGGCGAACTGGACGCGCGACTTGTCCCCATGCTGGAACTGCTGGACAACGCCGAGATTCAGCTGGGTGAAGCGGTCGATGCGCTGAGTCGTTACGCGCAGGCCGTGGAACTGGACCCTGAGCGTTTTACTGAAGTCGACACGCATCTGACCCGGCTGCACGAACTGGCCCGTCGGCATCGCCTGCCAGTCAACCAACTGCATGACAAGCTGATCAGCTTGCAGGGTGAGCTGGCGATCCTGGAGGGTGCCGGGGAGGCTCTGGAAGTGCTCGCCGCGCGCCGGCAACAGTTGCTCAGCGACTACACCCGCGCGGCCGCTCAACTGAGCGCGCAACGACAACAGGCCGCGGTTCGACTGGGTCAGGAAGTCAGCGCCCTGATGAGCGAGCTGGGCATGGCCGGTGGCTTACTGCAGATCGCGCTTGAAGCGACCGACGATGACGAGCCCGATGCGCAAGGCCGCGAGCGCTGCGAACTGCTGGTCAGCGCTAACCCCGGCCAGCCGCCGCGTCCCTTACGCAAGGTGGCATCCGGTGGCGAACTGGCGCGTATCAGTCTGGCCATCGAAGTGGCCACTCTTGGCAGCGACAGTATCGGCAGCATGGTGTTCGATGAAGTCGATACCGGCATCGGCGGCGCCGTCGCCGAAGTGGTCGGCCAGAAGCTTCGCGCCCTGGGCGCCCAGCGTCAGGTGCTGTGCGTCACCCACCTGCCCCAAGTGGCCGCGCAAGGCCATGCCCACTTACGCGTGGCCAAGCACAGCGATGGCGAGGCGACCCGCACACGCATCGAGAAACTGGACGCCAGCGGTAGACGCGATGAGCTGGCGCGGATGCTGGGCGGCGTTGAAATCACTCGCGAAACCAAGGCCCACGCCAAGCAGATGCTGAGCCGCGCGCAACTCGATTGACAGACAGTTGAAAAACATCGCCGCGCAAAACGGAGCTTTGACCGGCGCGACTGGGAAGGCGTTCACCTTAACAGTCGCCCTAACTCCCGAAGCCTCTCTTAGACGTTCAAACCTGGCCGGCCGGTTTAATGTGATGAAACATGAGGCTAACCTTCTGCCTCAACAACGCCCGGCGATCAACCCGCGCTCACTCGCCATCCGGTAAAGATCAAGTTCCGAGCCGGCGCCGAGTTTACCCATCAGACTGGCACGATGGATGTAGACGGTTTTCTGTCCGATGCCAAGCTCTGCCGCCACCTGCTTGGGCGCACGCCCTGCAGCCAGCAGCAGAAACACTTCGCGCTCGCGGGTGGTCAGCCGGTTCAGTGGGTCAAGCGCAGCACTGGGGCGATCGGCACGCCGCTTGCGCAGATCCGAGCTTAAGAACGTCTCGCCAAGCATCACCGCGCGCAAACCCGCCACGAGTTCTTCCGGCGCCACACCCTTGGTCACGTAGCCACTCGCGCCGCGGCGCAGGGCTTCGGAGACATAAGGCTCGCCATCATGCATTGACAACACCACGATCCGGGAGCGTGGCGCCACGCTAAGCAGATGCTCGATCAACGGCAACCCGCTGCCATCGGGGAGAGAGAGATCCAACGCGACCAAGTCGGGCTGGCACTGGCCGACCGCCTCGACCGCATCATCGGCGCAGCGGCATTCGGCAATGACATCCAGATCGGGCTCCAACTCGATGAGTCGCTTAAACCCTTCGCGGACGATGGCGTGGTCGTCGACCAATACGATGCTAGGCATGCCACCTACTGTAACAGCCGCCTGCCGCCACGAGCGCACCAGCCAGGTTTCGCGACGCCATGTAATAACATCGGCCCATGTCCGTTCTCACCCTTAATCGCTGGTCAGGCCCCGCGCTGGCGCTGGCTTATTTTTGCATCTGGCTGGCGCTATGGCCGACCACGCAGCCCTATTGGATGCTGCCTTTCGGCTTGCGTTTCGGCGTCCTCTTACTGATGCCGCCGCGACGCTGGGGCTGGGTGCTCGCAGCGGAGCTGCTCGCGTCAGGCCTGGCTTACACAGCCGGCGGCCACAATCGCTATTGGCTCAGCTTCGTAATTGACGAATTGCCTGAGCCAATCGTGGTGGCCGTCTGCTTGCTTTTGCTGCGACGCGCGCACCTTCAACCTCGCCTGCGCGAACCTGAGGATGTTTCCCGCTTATTGCTATCAGCGGCGCTGACCGTCATCGCCGCGACCACCGCCGAAGCGACGATATGGGCGCTGATCCACCAGTCGCCCAGCCAGGAGCTGATGATCCAGGCCCTGGGCCAGAGCCTGCTGGGCAATTATGTGGGGGTGCTGCTGATCGTGCCGATTCTGGTGATGTGGTTTCGCGCGCCCCCGACCCGGCACGATCTTGATGGCCTGATCATCGATGGCCTGCGCGTCTTGCTACCGGCACTCACGATCCTGCTGGTGTTATCCGAACATAGCGCGCCGCAGCCGCAATTCGCGCGTGTGCTCTCGCTGGCGCCGGTCTTGTTCTTCGCCTTTCGCCACGGCTGGCGCGGCGCCAGTCTCGCCATGCTGATTTCCAGCCTGGGCCTTACATTGGTTGATCGACTGGTCAGCCATGATGCACCGCCGGCCGCAGCCAATTTGTTTCTGGCCGTCGCCGGTACCGGCGCATTGATGCTGGGCGCCGCGACCGACGCGCTACGTCGCAGCAACGATCGCGTGACCGAGCAAAACGCCTACCTAGCCGCCGCCAATCGGCGGCTCGATCATCTGGCACAGCAACTCAGGGAAGCCGCTCGCGGTAACCTTCAAACGGAAGAAAACCAGCGCCGCCACATGGCCGCCGAGCTGCACGACGAACTGGGACAAAATCTCACCGCCATACAAACCCACGTCAAATTGGCCCAAGCGCGACTGCATCTGGCCGGCATGGACGACGTCGCCAGCGCGATCAACAGCATCTTGAGTCACATGCGACGCGCTTTGCATCGGCTGCTGGACAATCTACGACCGGCCGTACTGGATGAATTCGGCCTGCTGCGCGCACTGGATGAAGGCCCGGTGCGTGATTTGCTGAACGCGGCTGGCATCAGCTATCGCACGCAGTTGCACGGCGATCCACGCCTGCTCGACGACGACACCCGCACTGCCATTTATCGGATCGTGCAGGAAAGCGCCACCAATACGGTGAAGCACGCCCAGGCAAGCGAGTTTCGACTGCGCCTTCGCATCGGTGAACGCGAAGGCGATGCGCTTGCATTCCTGGACATCCGCGACAACGGCAATGGCATTACCAGCGCCAACAGCACCGAGGGTGGCCGGGGGTTACGCGGCATGCGCGACCGCGTCACCTCCTTGGGAGGGCAATTTAAACTCCGCTCCAACGAAACCGGAGTTCACCTGCGGATACTGCTTCGCGGGCAGCCCTGATTGATTACCGGGAGGCATGGCCGCTGTAAGGCATTTCCTAGGAAATTTTCCGATAGCACCCATGTATAGGTATCGTTAATCTCTGTTCATCGATGTGGGGGAGCCGCCATCGCAAGATGGTGAGCCATAACTACCGTGGGGACGGTAGTTATGAAGGACGGCAGGAGCTGTCCCGCCGCTACCGAAGGCCAGACCGGACAATCGCGAGCAATTCGCAGCCGTCCAGAAGGTCGATAGGAGCGGATCAGCCGCGAGCTGGACAGGAGTCCATCTCGCGGTTTTTTTTGCGCGCAAGAATCAGATCCGGCCTAGATCGCAGCCCGCACGGG
>JBEVMS010000178.1:0-6530 GCA_040508515.1 Dyella sp.
GAGCAGTAGACTTTTAATCTATTGGTCCCGAGTTCGAATCTCGGACGACCCACCAAACAAAACAAGGGCCTGCAGCGATTGCAGGCCCTTCTTTTTGGCTTACACGTAAAATTGCACGTAAAATTAGAGCAGATTTGACGGATTCACGATCGGCACGCTCAGGTCGTAAATGTCCATCATCGACTCGGATTTATGGCCGCTGGCATGCTGTTTGTCTGCCCGGGTTCCGGCTGTATCGGTGACGCCACGGCGCTTAAGGTCATGCAGTCCGAATCGCTCATCTTCGGCGATCACGCCATTCTTGATCGCGCGCTGGATCAGTCGCTGCCACGCAGTATCCAGGGAGCTTTTAACCAGCGGACCTCCAGTCTCTGCGACCACCAGCACCCGATCCTTAGCATGCAGTGGGATAGCCGCGCTCTTGCGCCGCCACACGTCATCACGGTGCGTAATCAGGTGATCCCATGCGGCCCGTAGGCGAGGCGTCCACGACACGATGTTGTCGCGTGATCCCTTCCGGCGATTTGTGAGTAATCCTTCCGGTAGTTCCTGATCCTCATGCATCGTGACCACTTCGATACCGCGCAGGCGACACAGGTAGGCAATGTCAGCGACTGCCCAGAGGTAGGGCGGGCAACTTCCAGTAGCGTGCGCCCTCACTGTGGCCCCGTGGGCGGCGAGCTGGATCAGCTTAGTCATCGCCACAGGGGATGGCAGCCGGCGGCGATTGCGGGCCTTAGCTTGCTTGACGCCCTTGACGGGGTTGGTCTGCACGTAGCCGCGCCGCTTGGCCCACGAAAATACCAGCTTGAGGTAGCGCATCAGCGAGTTCGCCTTGCTAGGCGTGCCCTCATCGGCGATGCGATCGACCAGCGCCTGAAAGTGATGCGTTTGCAGCGGCGCAAAGTCGATGTCGCCGAATGGCACACCCAGCTTCGTTCGCTGCGCCAGCGCTACCTGCCGCTGGGTCTCGTAGGCGCTGCGTGTCGACTCGGCCAGCGCCTTGAAAAAGTGGCTATCGTGATAGCCGGACAGCAGCCACGCGAGCGCCCGGCGGTTGACGCCACGCAGGTCCTCGATGGCCTTATGCAGGTCGGATAGTAAGACATCCTTGCCGGCGATATTCTGCCGGCGCGCACGCTGGTCCTGCGCCGCCGCGTGGATGGTGTACCAGACGCTCCAGCGCCGATCCCAGTACACCCCGGCAGGCAGTTTGTGCTGGTCGATGTGGGCAGGGATCGACGGATCGTGCTTACGTTTGCGTCCGCGAACCATCAGAAAAGATCCTGTGGCAGGCCCTTATGGGTCTGGCCTGAGGATACGCCCAGCGCGTCGTTCACCGCCTCAATCGTCGTCCACGGCCCTTTAGCGCCATGCAGCACCTTGATGCCAAGCTCGCTAGCCCAGCGCATGATGGCTGGACCAGTGGACTTGCCAGATAGGTCGCGAAGCTGGTCGGCATCAACGATGTGGCTATTGATTGCCATTACGCCTCCGTCACCTGCAATTGCGGATCAGCCATTGCTCTGCTCCTTGGCGGCGAGCTTCGGTACGGCGGCGAGCATGGCTTTGTAGATAGCCTCGCAATCCCCATCACTCAGCGGCCAGTCCTTGTAGTAACTGTCGGATTGCTCGCACGTATGGCAATCGACGCCGGCAGATATCATTTCCTCGCTTGGCTCGACCGGCACAAACGCCCACCCATTCGGCACAGCGGCGGCAGGCTCGGGGCGGGTGTAGAGCTTGATGATGCCCCAGTCTGAACAGTGATGTGCAGGCAGGGAGCGTTTGAATTGCAGCGCGCGTGTGCCATCACCGTTGCTGGTCCAGTAGATGTATCCATACGGGTCGCTGTCGATCACCATAGGCCTGACCCACTTGCCATCGGCCCAGCGCCAGCCATCGGCGATAAGCTGCTTCACGGCGGCCATGCGGCGACTTGTTTCGGGGGTGCGGTCGAAGTCAGAGGTCTTCGCGCCATCAACAAGCTCCTGAGCCGCGCTTGAGATGCTTGGATCAAGAGACATTTCGCATTCGCGCCTAATCAGCGCGCGAAGAGATCCATACGCGTCGGAGTCGTCCCATCCCATGTGGTTAACGGCGCAGGCATCAGTGATTGCGGAGTACCATGGATTATCCCTACACGCCCACGAATAATCGCGCTCGGCGGCGGCGATGAGCTGCTCAATCTTGCGAGCCATCACGGTGGCTGATCGCGTCCCAGCCGGCACGTAGTCGAGGATCCATCTCAGCACCGATCGCAGCGCCTGCACATCAACGTGAATGGTCATGATGGCTTCCTCAAGGTGAGCATGGGCGGCTGATCCAGCTCAGCCAGTGCGGCTTCGAGATAGCCGCGCGTGTATTCCTCGCCGAACTTCGCGCGCATGAATTTGGTGGCAGCATGGCCGAGCATTTCGAGGTAGTTACGCGCCATCTGTGGCGGCATGTGGGTTACCGCCTGGATCGCGGTCACCGCTTCGGCCACGCCTGGTTCGAGCGCGCTGGCGGTCATGCCGTCTCTCCGGTGGCCTTGGCGATGGCGGCTCGTCCAGCGTGGCTAATCACATAGGCTTCGCTGTAGCCGTAGGTTTCGATCTGGATGAGCAGTTTCCGCTTGTATAGCGAATCGAGCGTCCGCTTATTGAAACAGGTGACGTTATTCACCTCATTGCGAAGGCGGTAGGCGCCGCGCGCCGGACTGTGCACCGTTCCGCTTGCTGATGACTTCAGCGCTATGCGCTGGCTCGTGGACAGCACATACATCTTCTTCGCCTCAGTAGCCGACACGTTGCTCATACTCACTGCTCCTTGCTGACGCACGCGCTATAGACCAGCGCGGCGAGTTGGGTTGGTGTGACGCCGCGGTCGGCGTTGTAGACGTAGACGATTTCGGTGATGGCCTCAGCGGCTTCGCGCGCTGCCGGCGTGGGCAGTAACGTGATGCCAGCCTCAACGCGATCGCGCGGCACGCCGGTGGCGTGGGCTTCCGCAGTGGCCAGCGCCACCTGCTCGACGGAGCGGCACCAGGAGATCGCCGGCGCGGCGGCGGATAGGGCGAGCAGGATCGTGGTGATCATGCCAATCCACTCCACTGCCAATCAGTCATGCCATCCGGCTTGCGCTGGAAGTGATCCGGCCGGTGTTTGATATCCCAGAAGAGCCGAAGCTGATTGCGTGAGAAGCGGAGCGCTTCGGCTGGATTTTTTGACGCACGGGCATGCAGTCGCCACCAGACTGCCTCCCAGTAATAGCAATTCGGATGCCCCTCGCGACGTCCGCGCAATGATGCGCGAACCATGGCCTCGATCAGTGCCGTACTCACGGCATCACCCGCTTGAACTCAATCGCCCAGACCCAGGGGTTGGCGTCCCAGCTGCCGGCTCCGTTGATGGATTCCCAGAGTTCCGCGAATAGCGCCGTCGTTCCGCCGAAACCGTTTTCATCAGGACAGACGCCCTCAGCGATCGCCTGCTCGTCACTGATGTCCTGCAGCCGCTCCACGCGCACGGCGGTCACCTCCAGGGTGATCCGGCTCGCCCAGCGGGGCATGAATCGCGCGTGGCGATAGCGGCCTGGTACGGCCTCACCCGGCATCGATCCGAACTCGCGCCAGTCCTTCGCACTTTTCAATGCGCCATCGGCTTCGTAGCGAATCGGGCACCATGGCACGCGGTAGCCGGCGGCAAGGCAGGATTCGGCGATCTCCGCGCCGGACTTATCGTCAAGGCTTGCTGGTGCTGTCCATGCTTCACGCACCCACAGCCGATCGCCGGGCTGGCCGTAGGGGCACAGTTCCGGCCATGCGCTGAGCGGCGCCGGCGCGCCATCGTCGAGATACTCATAACCCCAGGAATCAGGGTCGTTATGCTTGCCCGAAAAACCCAGCGTCGGCTCCGCCTCTGCAAGGTTCACGATAGGGCGATCGCGATACGGCTTGACCACTCGCCGCGTCACCGTCTTGCTGCCGGCCAGGATAGCGCGCACCATCGGCGCACTCATAAGGATTGGGAGTTCACGCATGGATATCGCTCCGGTGGATGCTGTCGCTCAGGCCGTCGTCCAATCCAACTGCGGTTGGGAGGCTGCAAGCGCACTTGGAACTATTGGCGCAACGGCGGTTGCACTCTTTTTTGGATTTTTCCAATGGTTCAAGGACAGAGCACGACAGCGCGATGTGCGCGCGGCACTGGCGCGCGCGCTGGTTGCTGACTTGGATGCCTGGCGCGACGTGGTCGCAACTCATATGAGCGACTTCGACAATGAAGACAACAAGCCGCTGCAGAGTGAGCCGTGGCTCAAAGCCTGGGTGCATGAGCTCCAAGACCCAACGATGCCGACCCATAAGCATTTCCACATGATGTTTCCGGACCTTGGCCGTACCGTCTCCACGACTGTGGTTCACGCGTATGCCGAAGCAATGCGAGTAGGCGATTGGATTGGATCGAAGACGCGAAGCCCTGCCATCACGGATAGAAGTTATTCCGAGATAGCGAAGAATTTGAGGCATCAGCTCGATCAGCTGCACGCCGACTTGGAATCCGCAGCAGCGAAGTTGCGTCCGTATGCATTGAAGGCTGTGCCTGATGCGGTTTAGTAGGCGCAGGATCATCACCATCCCCCGTTGAGCGCGGCATCGACCGGCTCGGGCTCGGGCGCGGTTTCAGCTGGCCGCTTCATACGCTCGCTGGTGTAGGTGATGATCGCGTTCCGCGCGAGCTGGTATTCCTCGTCGCAGCTGCCGCACGTATGCACGACATCGCCCTCGATGCCGTCGAAATCGATCTGCCAGGCGTCGCACTCGCGTTGCCCGCAGTAGGGGCACGTCGGCTCATTGGTCCACGCGGTGTCAAACTTGCCGCAAGTAGTGTTGGCGTCGGTGTTCATGCCGCTTGGTCCTCGCTGGGCAGGGTGGTGGCGACGGTCATCACCAGCGCGCCGGGGATGCCGCTGCGACGCAGGGCTGCGACGTTGTGCTGGCCGTAGGCGATCAGCACCATCGGGCCGCCGCTGTTGCCCTTGGCGCGAGATCCATCGACGTAGTGGAAGTGCGGCCGGCGCGCCATGAAGAGCAGCGCGTCGGCGCGCGGCCAGACCCAGCGCTGGAACATCTCGGTCTCGGTGCGGCCGAATACCAAGGCGATACCGTCACCATGTTCAGCCAGGCGCCGCAGCCATGCCGACGTGTGCGACCCATAGGGCGGGTTGAGCCACACGCGGCCGCGCCACTCTGCTGCCAAGCCATCGGTGGGCAGAGAAATGTGATCGCGCGCGGTCGGCCAGGGGCGCACTGCTGGCGCGCACGGGTCAAGGTCGAATGAGCCAAGCGCCCGGATTATCTCGGGCGGCGTCAGCCACTCGTGGGTGCCGGCCTCGGGCCGCGATTGGTAAGGATGCATGCCCGTCATGCGGATGCTCCAAACATGTCTGCCTGTGCCGCATCAGCAACGCGCTTCTCAAACACCGCAATCGCTTCCCGAAGGCGCTCCACGTCGGCCGGCATGGGCGCTGCGAACTCCACCGCGCGCGGGATGTAGATTTCGCGCATGTTTCGGACGGTGCGCTGATCCAGGCTGCACACGCGCAGCAGGTCGATCGTGTCGTCGAACCAGTTCATGCGGCCACCTCGCACAGCCCCAGGTCGCTGGTGCATCCGCCGCCGGCCTGCTGGTCGAAAAACATCCCGTACTGGCGTCCGCCGCGACCTGTCTTGCTCCACTCCACCAGCGTGCGGATGCGCGAGTAGCTACCCGGCCGATCGCGGTCGGTAGGATCGGTGACTGCTGGGAAGAACGTCGCGGATCGCCTCTTGTTCGCCGCCGCAACCACGGCCTCCCAGCGCTCGATGCGGTCGATGTGATCAGGGAACTGCGCGGCGATCGAACGCAACTCGCTCTTGCGGCAGTTGATGCACGGCATGCAGCCCACTCGGCCCATGCCTAAGTCATAGAGCGGGTTGCGCGCCAGTCGATGCTTTGCATGGATCGCCCAGACGTCCTCGACAGACCAGTGGAAGATCGGGCGCCATAGCATGGAGCCAGCCTCGTGACGGTTGTAGCGAGGCTGCTGGGCACGGTTGCGGCTCTCGGCGGCGCGGATGCCCAGCCATTGCAGCACCGGCCCGTCGCGCAGCATTGGCCCTACGACCTGGAAGGTGATCGGAATCGTCTTGAGTTCCTCGGTGCAAAACTGCGCCATGCGCGAGGGGAAACGGCCCTTGCTGATGCACAAGTCCAAGTAGGGGTTACCGGTCGGCTCGTGCAGCGCCGCAGCCTCTTGAACGATCGCGTCCGGGATACCCTGCTTGGGCCACTCGCGCAGCAGGTACGCCTTATGGCGCGCCAGGTCGGCCGAGAAGTCGGCACGCACGATTTCGACCTTCGGCCCGCCGGTGCGCTCGTGCAGGCGTGCGACGTATTCCAGCGTCAGCTCGTGCTCATTGCCGGTGTCGGCCATCACCGCGCGGAACGGCCGCCCTGACTCCAGCGCGCGCAGGTAGGTCGCGGTACTGTCCTTGCCGCCACTTACAT
>JBEVMS010000221.1:0-3647 GCA_040508515.1 Dyella sp.
ATGGCGCGACGCGTTCAGCCGTAGGCGCGCCGCCGGTCGACGAATCCGGGCGTGCGGCCGCGTCCACGGGGCGCGGTCGACGTTGCGGCACCTGGGTGGTCTGTTTCTTGTGCAACTGACCCAGGCTGGCTAACCAGCCCGGCGGCGTGTATCCACCGCCCCGCGACGCTTCGTGCAGGCCAAAGGTTTGCAAACCGCCGGTAATGGCGAAGAACACCAGCATCGGCGCGGTAAAGACACCCAGATAGAGATGAACTAGGCGCATGACTTTGAGCAAGCGATGGGATGCAGACATAAAACCTTGGGCGGCAGGGCTAAACGGCAAAGTTTATATGTAAATAAGAATCTTTTGTATTCGCATATGGACGATCCGACGATTCCCTGCCTCGCTGCCATCCACGCTCGCTGAAATCAAATCATCCACAGCATCAGCGCGAACCCCGCCACCATCGCCAGCACGCCCGGAGTGACCCGCAACGCGTAGGCTCGACCGCCTTTCAGCGCCGCCAGCACGCATTTGAGGGTGGAGTTGCTCAACAGCGCGATAAGCACGCCTTGCGCTGCCGGCGCCAGCGCAATCTGCGCGCTGTTCTGCGCCTGGGCGGCGGAGGCCGCCGCGGCATGCACGTCGGCCAGACCAGAGAGCGCCATCACCCACGGAAAACTGCCCGCACCAAGCTGAGCGCGGATGATCGCGCTGAGCGTAACGATGCCTGCCAGCAGCGCGACGAAGCGCAGCACCGAGGCGAGCTTGAACGGTCGTTCGCCGACCAGCGCGCGCGCATCCATCGGCGCGACCCGCACACGCCAACTGCCTAGCAAGGCCGCCACAATCGCCAGTGCGCCGGCCACCACCAGCGGCCACATCAGGTAACTCAAAAGCGGGCGCGACAAAGCACCGATCACTACCGCCAACTGCACCACCGTGCCGACGTTGGAAATCACCGCGGCGCTCGCGGCGGCAGCCGCCACGGCAGGCGCGGCGCGTGCACGCTCGCCCATGCCAGCGATGGTCGCGGTACTGGAGACAAAACCGCCGGCGAGCCCCGCGACCATCAGACCAAAGCGCGCGCCGAGCCCTCGCAGCGCCAAATAACCCAGCGAGGCGATCGCCATCACCGCGACCGCCAACATCCACAGCCGTCGCGGATTGAGCGCCTGCCAGGGGTCGATCGGCCGGTCAGGCAGCAGCGGCAGGACCACGAACGCCGCCGCTGCCAGTATCAACAGGTCGTGCAGTTCTTCAGCGGACAACCACTGCTTTGACAACCGATGCAAACGCGCCTTACTGGCCAGCAAAATCGCCACCACCACCGCTAGGCCGGCGCTCAGGGACGCATGCGACATGGCCAGCATGCCCAGCAGGTAGGTCAGCAGCATCGCCACTTCCGTGGTCAGGCCCGGATCGCGCTGGCGGGTATGCCGATAGCTGACCACCATCGCCAGCGCCACGAAGGCGCCGCCCACGTAGATCGCCGCGTCGCCGAGCAGCGCGGCCACCGCGCCGGCCAATCCCAGCAGGGCGAACGTGCGCACGCCGGCCTGTCCACGCAACGGCCCGCCGCGCTTGGCACGCTCGCGCTCCAAGCCCAGCAACAAGCCGCTGCCCAGGGCGACGCCGAGGCCGATCACGATACCCGCGCTGTCATCCACATTCGCCCCCGCTACGTTGAGACGCAGCGCCAACGACGTTTCCACCACCACGTCATCGCGCTTCCCTTCGCACTGTAGCCGCTCGACGCTACGCTGGCGGCGCGCCCCGCACAGTCGCAAAAACCAGCGTCCAGCGCACCAACACGTGCGAAAGCGCCTGCCAAAACCTTGGCGACACCGTCGTTTACGACGATCATGCAAGCCGAAGATGCGCCCGGGGAGATCGAGATGAAATGGGAAAGCACACTGCGCCAGCTGTCGGTGGGCCAGCGTATCGCGGCGATCATCGCCTTGCTGCTCTTGCCGATGGCCGTGCTGAGTTTCGCCAGCGTGGCGGTGCTGGACGCGCAGGAAACGGCGTTTCGCGAGTCGGTGGAAGAATCCGTACACACGCTGCTGCCGCTGACCACGCTGGAACACTATCTGCAACGCGCCCTGGTCGATGAGCTCGAAGCGCAATCCAACGCGTCGGTGCCCAACTTCGCCGCGCTCACCCAAAGCATCGACCAGAGCTTCGCCGCGATCGCGTATCCGAGCCATGGCGCCGCCCTGCAGCGAGGCCAAATCAGTTCCGCGCAACAAGCCTGGGTGACCGCCCGACCGTCGGTGCAGCGTTTGGTGGAGCAAGTCCGCTCGCTGCACCCGCACAACGATCAGGCCAGCGAAGCGATGGCGCGCAACGAGCTGCAGATAGCCATCAATGATATCAGCCAAGCTCGCCAGCAGCTTGCCGCCGCAGTCGAGGCGCGCTATCTCAAGGCGATGGCGGCGCGCCGCGCGCAATTGAATTGGCTGATCGCCAGTTGGGTCATCACCTTGTCGATCGCCGCGATGCTGATCATGATCTTTTTGCAGTCGCTGCTCCGGCCGATCAAGACCCTGGCGAAGGTAGCTCACCGCTTGGGTGCAGGTGAAACCGGCGTGCGCGCGCCGGTGATCGGTCAAGACGAACTGACCCTGCTCGCCGAGCGCTTCAACGACATGGCCGCGTATTGGGAAGCGACCCGCAAAAGCCTGCTCACTGAAGTGGCGCAAGACCCACTGACGCACACGCTCAACCGCCGCGGCATTCTGGCCGCGCTGGAGGGCGCGCTGGCGGAACATGCGCGCCAACGGTCGCCGATCAGCGTGCTGATGATCGACCTCAACCGTTTCAAGGCGATCAACGACCATTACGGTCACGCCGCCGGCGACCGCGCGCTCATCTGGGTCGCCACACAAATCCGCAACCTGCTGCGGACCGGTGATCACCTGGGCCGCTACGGCGGTGATGAATTCCTCGCCGTGCTGCCAGCCACCGATGCGGAGCAGGCACAGCAAATCGCCCAGCGCATGAGCCACGCCATCGCCGAGGCCGCCGCGCGCGAAGCGGCCTATCCTGCGGTCAGCGTGGGTGTCGCCACCGCTCCGACCGACAGTTGGGATCCCACCGCGCTGATCCACGCCGCCGACATGGCGCTGTATCAAAACAAGGGGCGCCAACGCTCCGGTCCCTCGTCACTGGAAACCCGCCTGGCCTAGCTGTCGCGGGAGGCTTTTACTCGTTCCTTCGAATCGCTGCAAACCCTTACGGCGCGGGCCTTTCGTGAGCTTTTGAAATGCGATGCAAGCCGTCTAAACGGACATCAGCGCGTGCTAGTCTGGCCAGGCTTCCCCACCCAAGGTGTGTTCCCCAATGCACGTCAATTCATCCAGCCAAACCCTGCAAGCCATCCTGCTCCAGCAGCAACAACAGCAGGACGCCATTCAATCCGGCAACCCGCTCAACAGCACCGCCAATGGCGCATTGCAATTGGTGCAGGCCGCTGCCAACACCGCAGCGTCCCTAGCCCAAACCGCGACGCCGGCAGCCAGCAGCGGGGTCAGCACCCTCGGCAATACGCTCAACACCTTCGCGTGATTCCGCGGTGGGGGGCCCCGCCCGGGCCCCCCCCCCCCCCCCCCCCAAGGGGGGGCGCGGGGTTGTTGGGGGGTTGGTGTAAAGAAAAAACCAA
>JBEVMS010000232.1:0-6275 GCA_040508515.1 Dyella sp.
TCAAAGTACAATTCCAATATATATTTGCCAATGCTCTTATTTGAATTTCCTATATGTTCGATTTTCGCCAGTTGCGCTACTTCATCGCGGTTGCCGATGAGATGAGCTTCACCCGCGCCGCCCAGCGCCTGCATATCTCGCAGCCACCGTTATCGCAGCAGATACAAGCGCTGGAGCAACATCTGGGCGTGCGCCTGCTGGATCGCGATAAACGCAACATGGCGCTGACCGAACCTGGCCGCGTATTTCTGCAACAAGCGCGCGAAATCCTGGCTAAAGCGGACGAGGCGCGTCAACGCGTCGCCGAAGCCGCCGCCGGCTTCACTGGCCAATTACGCCTGGCCTATACGGTGTCGGTGTCCTTCCACCCCGCCCTACCGCAGACGTTGCTACGCCACGCCGTGCTGGCCCCGAAGGTGCAGGTGCAATTAAGCGAACTCAATACCGAACAGCAATATCACGCGCTGCTGACCCGACAGATCGACGTGGGCTTTGTTCGCGCTGCGCCTGGCCCAGCGGTCGACGCACGCGCCATCCAACTGGAGGTGCTCGACCAGGAACGCCTGCTACTGGCGCTGCCAAGTGGCCATCCCCTGGCCACACGGAACAGTTTGCAGATGAGCGATGTCGCCGGGCAGCCGTTCGTGGTGCAACCGCGCGAACTGGCGGTGACTTTCCACGACCGGCTGGTCCAACTGGCCGCGCAAGCCGGATTTTATCCCTTGATTCGCCAGCAAGCACAGCAAGTCAACGGCTTGCTGGCGCTGGTCGCTGCCGGGATCGGTCTGGCGCTACTGCCAGCCTCGGTTCGCGCGGTGCAACTGGCTGGAGTACGCTACGTGCCGCTGTCCGATCCCGATGCCTGGCTACCCTTGGCCGTAGCATGCCGCGCCGACGATCCATCGCCCTCTCTGCGGCTTTTTCTCAGTGCGCTGGCAACCCATGAGACTGAATTGGCTTGAGGGCTTGTGATAAGTCATTCGACTCGCTACACTTTTCGGCTTCCATTGTTCGTATGTTTTAGGAGCTGGCCGTGAAGGTGCTTTCCTCTTTGAAGTCCGCGAAGCAGCGGCACCGTGACTGCAAGGTTGTGCGTCGTCGCGGCAAAGTGTTCGTAATCTGCAAGAGCAATCCGCGTTTCAAGGCTCGCCAGCGTTAATCGCTGTCGTGTCGACTAAAAAGGCCGCATCTGCGGCCTTTTTTGTGCGTGCAACTCACGCGCCCGGGTCCAGCGTTCGTGGTTAGGGCATTGGTTTACGTTCTAGCGCAAGCGCGATCACCGAAGCTGTCGCATCCGCTGCTGGCGATCGCTCAGCCTGCTTGCGCTCTTGAATCGCCAGGGCTTCAGCGGCTTTTGGGGCGTCGCATGGTCACATCCCCCACTATATTGAGTGTGCGGCCGGGCGGGCGACCAGAAGCCACGGTCACTGGAACCGCGGCAAGGCGGATGTCCCACCGGACAAAGCCACCGAGAATCCGTCGTGATCACACACTCGACGACCGCAAATCGCTAACGTGGCGCCCCCTGAAATTCCATCAAAATCGCTAGCCGAACCGCAGCCATTTGGGTTCGATCCACGAGCACGCCGCGCGAGCCTTGGCCACTCAAAACCGCCAAGCGCGCGTGCGCCGATCAAAACAGGCAAAATAGAAGGTTGGCAGCGAACGGAACGACTCCACTCGCCACGCTGCACCATCTCGCCGAACGGGTTACCGCTGTGAACAACGACACCTCCGTCCTGCCCGCGCAGGACGATGCCGAGCTTGCCTTGCTGACGCGCCTGCGCGACGCGACCGCCTTGCTGGAAGCGCTCAGCGCCGATCCGCAGCTGCTCGAAGCACTGCCGGCACCCGAGCGCACACGCCTGCACCAGGCGGTGGCCAGCGTGTATCACCCCGATCCGGTGGCTCGCCGGATCAAGCTCAAAGCCGCCGAAAAGGCACGCTACGCGGCGAAGATAAGTGCCGACGACGCCGTGCTCGATCAGACCGGTATCCGCGAGCTGCGCCGCAAACCGGTGTTCAGCGCACCGAGCGCATTCGCTCCGGCCGGTTTTCTCCCGCATGACGTCGACCCGTCGGTGGACGCCGCACAACCGCGCGAGACGATCGAGCCGCAGCATTGCTACGTGTGCAAGCAAAAGTATTCGGCCGTCCATTTCTTTTACGACCAGCTCTGCCCCAACTGCGCGCCATTCAACTCCGCCAAGCGCACCGAACTGGTCGACCTGCGCGGTCGCGTGGCACTGCTTACCGGCGGCCGCGTCAAAATCGGCTACCAGGCGGGGCTCAAGCTGCTACGCGCCGGTGCCGAGTTGATCGTCACCACGCGCTTTCCGCGCGACTCGGCCGCGCGCTACGCCGAGGAACCAGACTTCGCCCAATGGAGCGATCGGCTGCGCATCTACGGCCTGGACCTACGCCACACGCCCAGCGTCGAGGCGTTCTGCCAGGAGCTGCTGGCAACCCAGCCGCGGCTGGATTTCATCATCAACAACGCCTGCCAGACGGTGCGCCGCCCGCCGGATTTCTACGCACACATGATGGCCGGCGAAACCGCCGCGCTGCACGAACTGCCTGCGCATGTGCGCGCCTTGGTGGGCGACTACGAAGGCTTGCGCGCCACCGACATCCTGCCCGACGCCGAGACATCGCCGCTGGGATTAGCTGCGCAGCGCAACAACGTGGCCGGCCTCACCCAGGCCGCCGCGCTGTCGCAATTGCCGCTGTTGCCGGAGGAACTGCTCGCCCAGCAGCACCTGTTCCCGCAAGGCAAGCTCGATCAGGATCTGCAGCAGATCGATCTGCGCGAGCGCAATTCCTGGCGCCTGCTGATGGACGAGGTGCCCTCGGTGGAATTGCTGGAAGTCCAACTGGTCAACGCGATCGCGCCGTTCCTGATCAATGCGCGCCTCAAGCCGCTGATGCTGCGCACGCCGGAGCGCGACAAGCACATCGTCAATGTTTCGGCGATGGAGGGTCAGTTCTACCGCAGCTTCAAGACCACACGCCACCCGCACACCAACATGGCCAAGGCCGCGCTCAACATGATGACGCGCACCTCGGCCGCCGATTACCAGAACGATGGCATCCACATGAACAGCGTGGACACCGGCTGGGTCACCGATGAAGATCCGGCGCAGTTGGCGGCCAGAAAAGTGCTGGAAGAACGCTTCCATCCACCGCTGGACATCATCGACGGCGCCGCGCGCATCGTCGATCCGATCATCCATGGCATCAAGACTGGCGAGCATGTCTGGGGCCAGTTTCTCAAGGATTATCGCCCCACCGACTGGTAAGTTCCTCGCCCGTGGATGGCTCACGCGACATGTGCCCTTCAGGCGCGGTCTGCAGAATGTTACGCGACATGGCAGCATGCTCGGGTGGCCGCACCGACCTTGCGAGACGGCCGCTGCATCGAACCGGCATGGAGCAATCCCGTGAGCAAAGATCAACACCGACTCAACCGCCAGCTCGACCGCTATACCCGTCGCCTGCCAGAGTGGGTGCGGCGCAGCTTGCATTGGCTGCGACAGCCATCGGCGCGCTGGGTACGCATCCCCGCAGGACTGGCGTTGGTCGCCGGCGGCATCTTCAGCGTGCTGCCCTTGCTGGGCCTCTGGATGCTGCCACTGGGGCTGCTCCTGCTCGCCCAGGACCTGCCGTTTCTACGGCGCCCGATGCGCCGCACGCTCGTTTGCCTGGAACATCGCTCGATCCGTTGGAAACTGCGCCGCCAGGCGAAAGCCGCGGCAAGCTGATCAACCGCGCGATGTCAAAGGCTTCAATCGCCGGCAGCCTGGATGCGCTCTGGAGCCATCCAAGACCCTGACGCCACCATGCCACTCCCGCAGTCGCGCCCCGCACGGACAAGCATGGCGCACTTCCCCCGCGAGCAACGTTCCCGGCATGTTCAAGTCAGTGGCGCGTTATCGCGGCGATTGGGTAAGGCTTCCAGCAAGGGCCGGATCAGGTCCAGCGGCAGCGGGAACACGATCGTGGACGACTTGCCGCTGGCGGACATGTCGGCCAGCGTCTGCAAGTAACGCAGTTGCAATGCCTGCGGCTGTTGCGACAGCATCGCGGCGGCATCGCGCAACTTTTCGGCGGCCTGCATCTCGCCCTCGGCATGGATCACCTTGGCCCGGCGCTCGCGCTCCGCTTCGGCCTGGCGGGCGATGGCGCGCACCATGTTCTCGTTGAGATCGACGTCCTTGATTTCGACATTGGTGATCTTGATGCCCCACGGGTCAGTCGCCTCGTCGAGAATCGATTGCAAGGTGCGGTTGATGGAGTCACGTTGCGACAGAATTTCGTCCAGTTCATGCTGGCCGATCACCGCGCGCAGCCGCGTCTGCGCCAACTGGCTGGTGGCCTGGAGAAAGTTCTCCACCTGCAACACCGACTTGTCCGGCTCCACCACGCGGAAATACACCACCGCGTTAACCCGCACCGATACGTTGTCGCGCGAGATCACGTCCTGCGGTGGTACGTCCATCACGGTGACGCGCAAATCCACCCGGATCATCCGCTGGATGCCGGGCAACAACACTACCAAGCCCGGTCCACGCGTGCCGGTGTAGCGCCCCAAGGTCAGCACCACGCCGCGCTGGTACTCCGGCAATATCTTGATCGCCGAGAACATCAGCAGCACAACCAGCACCAGCAGAACACCGAAAAATCCGAGCATGATCATCTCCCTGTAAATCCATCATGTAGTGGTTTCGCCAACCGTAGCCAGCGCACCTCGCCGACCGAACGTGACCCGCCATACACCCACGCTCATGCCGGAACCACCCAAAGCAGCAACCCCTGCCGACGCACAACGCGTACCCGCGCGCCGGCCGGTAAGGCGATATCGCAATGCACCCGCCAACGTTCGCCGCGCACGATCATCCAACTTTCGCCATCGGCGCTCAGCGGTTCGAGTAACTCGCCGTGGATGTCCAACATGGATGCATCACCGCTGCCCAGCGCGTGCGAATGCCGGGAACGCAATACCAATCGCAAGATCACCACTAGCAGGCCCGCGGCAGCCAACGCGATGCCGAAGATGACTCCGCGGTTGATTGCGTAGCCGGGCACGCCCGTATTCATCAGCATGACCGATCCAACCACAAACGCGATCACCCCGCCGATGCCTAGCGCGCCCACGGTCGGGTGCACCAGTTCAGCCACTAACAGGCCCACGCCCAGTGCCATCAACGCCAGACCGGCGTAGTTCACCGGCAGCAACTGCAACGCATACATGCCGATCAACAGACAGATACCGCCGACGATGCCCGGCAGCAGCGCACCGGGGTTGGTCGCTTCCAGCAACAGACCGAGCACGCCTGCCACCACCAACAGATAGGCGATGGAGGGGCTCGTGATGATGGCCAGAAAACGGGTGCGTGCACTCGGCGGGTAATCGCGCACCGCCAGCCCCTTCACGTGCAAGGTCACGCTGCCGGTGGCCAGTTGCACCTGCCGGCCATCTGCCTGCGCCAGCAGCGCGGGAACATCGGCGGCGACGATATCGATCACGCGCTTTTGCAGCGCCTCACTGGCGGTCAACGTGGCGGCACCGCGTACCGCCTGCTCAGCCCACGCCACATTGCGATCGCGCAATTGGGCCAGCGAACGAATGTAAGCGATCGAATCGTTGAGCATTTTGCGCGATGTGGCGCTGCCATCCTCGGCCGCGGGTTCCTCCGGCGCCTCGACCGGCGCGCTAGAGCCGGCGGCTGGCCGGTCGTCGAGCTTGGGCAAAGGCATCGGTTTTTTGTCCCCGCCAAGCGACACCGGCGTCGCCGCGCCAAGATGCGTGGCCGGTGCCATCGCCGCGATGTGTCCCGCATACATGATGTAGGTGCCTGCCGATGCGGCGCGCGCGCCGCCTGGCGCCACATAGACCAGCACCGGCACCTTGCTGGCCAAAATGCCGGTGATGATTTGACGCATCGCCTCGGACAAGCCGCCCGGCGTATCCAATCGCAGCACGATCGCCGGGGCCCCTGCAGCCACCGCCCGTGCCAGTGCGTCCTCGAAATACTCCGCGGCGGCCGGCCCGATCGGACCGTCAAGTTCAATCCGCGCCACTTCGGCCGCTGTGCGCTGAGCCCCTACCGGCGAAAAAGCAACAGCCATCGTCCACGCTGCCAACAGGCTGCAAACTGCGGTCCAAGCTCCCCATCGCCACCATGCCATCACGCTTTACCCCGATGACAGCTACCCCATGCGTTCACACCCTAACGCTGGCTCTGTGTACAAAACGGTAGTCGCTATCGCACGGT
>JBEVMS010000250.1:0-4684 GCA_040508515.1 Dyella sp.
TCGGCGGCGGCATCATCGGCCTGGAAATGGCCACGGTGTACTCGGCGCTGGGCAGCGAAGTGACCGTGGTCGAGTTCATGGATCAGCTGATCCCCGGCGCCGACGCCGATCTGGTCAAGCCGCTGGCGCAGCGTCTGGGCAAGAAGCTCAAGGGCATTCACCTCAAGACCAAGGTGACCGCGGCGAAGGCCAGCAAGAAGGGCATCGAGGTCAGCTACGAAGGCGACTCCATCCCTGAGACCACGCTGTTCGATCGCGTGCTGGTGTCGGTCGGGCGTTCGCCCAACGGCGGCAAGGTCGGCGCGGAGAAGGCTGGTGTAGCGGTGACCGAGCGCGGCTTCATCAACGTCGACCAGCAGATGCGCACCAACGTGCCGCACATCTTCGCGATCGGCGACCTGGTCGGTCAGCCGATGCTGGCGCACAAGGCCACGCATGAGGCGCGCGTCGCCGCTGAGGCGGCCGCCGGCATGAAGAGCTACTTCGACGCGCGGGTGATTCCGTCGGTGGCCTATACCGATCCGGAAATCGCCTGGGTCGGCGTGACCGAGCGCGAAGCCAAGGAAAAGGGCCTGAAGGTCGGCGTGGGCAAGTTCCCCTGGGCGGCGTCCGGTCGCGCGATCGGCATCGATCGCACCGAGGGCTTCACTAAGCTGATCTTCGACGAAGAAACCCATCGCGTGGTCGGCGGCGGCATCGTCGGTCCGCACGCCGGCGACCTGATCGCCGAGGTGACCTTGGCGATCGAGATGGGCGCGGAGGCGGCTGACATCGGCCATACCATCCACCCGCACCCGACCTTGAGCGAATCGGTGGGCATGGCCGCGGAAGTCTACGAAGGCACCATCACTGACTTGTATATTCCGAAGAAGAAATAGCCGTCTATACGCTGATGGCTTGCAATTAAAAAAGCCCGGCAGCTGCCGGGCTTTTTTGTTTCTGTGCTGCGGGTTGTGTGCGCTGAGGATGCGTGCCGGTGCGGCGGTCGTCGTGCCCGACCGCGTGACTTCGCTAGCCATCAGGCACGGGGGGCCTCAGAGCTGCGTGGCGATGCCGGCGTGCAGCATCGCGGTGTGAAAATCCTGCAAGTAGCTCATCACGCCTTGTGCCAAGGTCGCCGCCTGGGTGTAGGGAAGCGCGTAGGCGGCAGCCGATTTGCCCAGCCGATCGGCCTCGAAAGTGCGCAGGTTGCGCACCTCGAAATAGACGTACTGGTTGTGGTTGATGCCCGTCCACGGGCTCTTGATCACCGCATCGGAGGCATCGCTGAGCGACTGGAAGTTGTAGCGCGGGATATCGTGGCCTTCGATCCGATCGGTGGGGCCGTAGGTAAAGCCGGTGGGCCGATCCGAGGCCAGGAATTGCGCATACTTGTCGACAAAGTCGGCGCGCTCGAAACCCGTCTTGGTCAGCGGCGGCAACACCGCGACCAGCACCGTGCGCAGTTCGTTGAGGAATTCCGCCTTGTGTTCGCGCAGCGTCGGGTCGGTGCCGATCACCGTGTTGAAGTATTCCTTCACCGCGTTGATGTTGGGCTGGATATTGCGCAGATACAGCGGATGGGCCTCTTTGCCGATCTGTGTGCTGCTGGCATTGACGCTTGCGAACACATCGTTGAGATAGACCGCCAAGGTTGCCGCAAAGCCACGACCAAGCGCCGAGTGGCAATACAGCGGTAAACGCTTGGCCAGTTCGCTTTGGCAGTCTTTGCTGCTATCCACATTGGCGTTGTAGTGCTTCAGATCGGTAAGTACTTTGATGCTGCGGTCCTTGAAATAGGGAAACGCTTGACTGGTTCCGACCCGATCGAAAAACGGATAGACCTTGCGCACGTCCAGCGAAAAGGTCGCCTGCGGCCCCACGTCCGAGGTGGGATGGGCGCGTGGATCCGTCTTGTTGACGCCAGCGTCGGTGTTGTCGAAACGATAGACGTAGCCCAGGTGGTATTCGGTGGAAGGCTTGTCCGAACTGTAACGCGCGATCAGTCCGTAGCTCAGCCAGGGCGTGCTGGCCACGCTCAGCGTTTGCAATCCGCTGCCATCGGCGGTGCTGGCCTTGCTGGTCAGCGGCGCGTAGTACTCGGTGTAGCGGGCGAAGGCATCCGCCGGTAACTGGTCGAAGCGGAACGGGCCCAGGTGAATCTCCAGGTCCTTGTAGCTCTTGCGGTTGTCGTAACGAAGCTCGATGCGCCGCGCGTCGGTGGCGCTGGGCAACCAGATCTTTTCGACATCGTGCGCGGGCGCACTGGACGGCCACAGGTAAAGGTAATCCTCGAACTCGAAGCCGATGGTTTCCTGCTGATGCGCCAGCGCGATGGCCGGGAGCATGAGGATGCCCAGCGCGAGCGCGAGGCCGCGAGCGCGGCGCGGGAAGGTGAAGCGGATGGATGTCATGGCGATCTCCCAAGAAGGGGGCTGCAACACGCCGACCGCGCAGTGTGCGCGGCGATGCTGCGAAGAGCCCGGAGTGCGCAGTGTTGGCGCGCGGCATCGGCGCCGGTATCGGTGCAGGCCTGAGAAGGGCGCGCCGGACGGCTGAGCCAGCGTCGCCGCGCGCCAGCGCGAGAGGGCGATGCGCTCAAGGCGGATGCGTCGGGGCGGCGCGGATTGGGCGGCTGTTATCAGATGATGGGAGCGGCGGCCGCGGCGCGATGATGCGAGTCGCGACCTGGCGCAGCTTCAACGCGGACCCCGCTCAGGGTTGCACCGGCGAGGTCAGGGTCGACGTTTGCGCGCGATTGGCGCGGTCGCGCCAACGGACCCGCGGCAGGGAATCGTCCAGATCCACCTGCAAGCTGTCGGCGCGCAGATCGTCCGGTAGCGTCCACTGCGCCAGCGGCGCGGCGGAAAACATGTCAACAACCTGCACGGCCTGTCCCTGGCGATAAGCCAGGCGATGGCGGGCTGGGTCGGCGGCCAGCACATGATCGAACACCGGGCCAAGCTGTTGCGGCGGTCGGAAATAGCGCCACTGGGTGCCTTGCGCGCCGCGCCAGGCCAGCGACGCGATGCCATCGCGCCACTGCGTGCTGCTGGGCGCGCGCGGTAGCTCGGCGATGGTGAAAACCAGAATGCCCTGGCGCGCGCGGATCAGACAGCGGTGCTCGACCGCCACCGGGCGCCGACAGAAGCTTTCGATGCGCCACGGCGGCGAGTTCGCGGCGGCGTACGCCGGCATCGGCGCGAGCAGGCCCAACAACGGCAAAGCCGTCACCGCGACGAGGGCGATTGCGCTCAACGGTCGGCGGCGCGGAGCATCGGCAGTTGCCACGCGAGACGGCTGCAAGCCCTGCTGCAACCAGCCCAGCAGGCTATCGACCAGCAAGGCCAGCAAGCCGACCAGCAGCGCGCCCTGGATCATGTAGGCGGTATTGTTGCCGACCAGGCCTTCGATGATCGGCGCACCCAGCGTGCGTGCGCCGACGGTCGAACCGATGGTGGCGGTGCCAATCGCCACGATGACCGACAAGCGCACGCCGGTCATGATCGCCCCGAGCGCCAACGGCAGCTCCACTTGCGTCAGCCGTCGCCAGGCTCCGAAACCCATGCCATCGGCCGCCTCGCGCACCTCGGCCGGCACGTTGCGCAAGCCGGCTACAGTCTGTCCCAGCACCGGCAGCACGCCATACAGCACCAGCGCCAGCAGCGTCGGTGCGCCGCCGTAGCCTAGCAGCGGGACCGCGATGGCCAGCACCGCGACGGGTGGAAAGGTCTGTCCGATCACGGCGATCGCTTGCACCGTCGGCAACAATGCCTGAGCGCCTGGACGGGTCGCGCCTATGCCCAGCGTCAGCCCCAATCCAACCGCGATAGCGCTTGCCGCCGCGACCAGGCCCAGATGCGCCAGGGTCAGCGTGGCCAGATCGGTGCGCGTATACAGCGGATGACTGAGCTGCGGAAAGACGGCGTGGAACAGCGGCCCGCTGAGTGGCAACGCCAGCAGGATCAGGATCAGCACGCCTGCCAGACGTGCCGGACGCCGCCAGCCGTGGCGGGTTGCGCGGTGGTGGCTCATGGAGGTGTCCCGATCAGTTGCGCCAAGGTGATGACGCCGAGCGGCTGGCCGTGTGCGTCGTTGACGCCAAGCCTGTCCACCGCGTGCTCCACCATCAGTGAGAGTGCCATTTGCAAGTTTGATTCCGGATGGATAGACGGCTCAATGCTGGTAGCACTTGGCTGCATGACTTCATTCACGCGGCGCATTGCGAGCAGACGCAGGCCGGCCTGGGGGCCACCGACGAAATCGCGCACCGTGGCATGGGTTGGGTGCCGTAGCAATTCAATGGGTGTGGCGCACTGGCGAATCTGGCCATCATCAAGCAGCGCGATGCGGTCGCCCAGGCGCAGCGCCTCGTCCATGTCGTGGGTGACGAACACGATGGTCTTGCCGGTTTCACGCTGGATGCGCTTGAGGCTGTGCTGCAAGGCATCGCGGCTCGGCGGATCGAGCGCACCGAACGGCTCGTCCATCAGCACGATGGGCGGGTCTGCGGCCAGCGCGCGGGCAACGCCGACGCGTTGTTGTTGGCCACCCGAAAGGCTGTCGGGGTAACGCGAGGCCAGCGTTGCCGAGTCCAACTGCAAAAGTTCCAGCAACTCGCGCACGCGTGCGGCGATACGCGCTGCGTCCCAGCCCAGGAGCCGTGGCACGCTGGCGATGTTCTGCGCCACCGTCCAGTGCGGAA
>JBEVMS010000296.1:0-3632 GCA_040508515.1 Dyella sp.
GGGCACGGCCGACCCGGCGGGGCGGCATGCCGCGTTCGCGGCCTTCGGCGGCATCGTGGCGCTCGGTCTGGTCTCGATGATCCTGCGGCTGACCGGGCTGCAGGCGATCGTGCCATTTACGCTGAAGACGATGTCCGACGTCTCGCGCGACGCCTTCGCGCGCGTGCAGCGCTTTTCGACCGACTGGCACGCCAACAGCTTTGCCGGCTCCACCGTGCGCAAGGTTACGCGCGGCATGTGGGCGCTCGACCTGCTCAATGACACCATCCTGATGGCGCTAGCGCCGTCGCTGCTGGTGCTGCTGGGTTCGATGATCCTGCTTGGGCTGCACTGGCCGGTGCTGGGTGTGGTGATCGCGGTCGGGACGGTGGTCTATGTCTCGATGACGCTGGCGTTCTCGGTGAACTACATCGCGCCCGCCGCGCGCGTCTCCAATGCGTGGGACACCAAGGTCGGCGGCACGCTGGCGGATGCCCTGACCTGCAACGCGGTGGTCAAATCCTTTGGCGCGGAAGCGCGCGAGGATGCGCGGCTGGCAGGCGTGATCGGCCGGTGGGGCACGCGCGTGCGGCGGACGTGGTACCGCTACAACTACACTTCAACGGCACAACTCGCCGTGTTGCTGTGCTTCCGCGGCTCGGTGATCGGGGGTGCGATCCTGCTGTGGATCGCCGGCCGCGCCACACCGGGCGACGTCACCTATGTGCTGACCAGCTACTACATCATCCACGCCTACCTGCGGGATGTCGGCATGCACATCAACAATCTGCAGCGCTCGGTCAACGACATGGAGGAGCTGGTCGCTATCCATGCCGAGCCGATCGGCATTGCGGATGCGCCGGACGCAAAGCCGATCGACATCCAGGGCGGTCAGATCGTGTTCGACGCGGTGACGTTCCATTACGGCGGGCATCGCGCGCCGCTGTATGACGGCCTGTCGGTGGAGATCCGCGCCGGCGAGCGGGTCGGCCTGGTCGGACGTTCCGGCTCCGGCAAGACCACCTTCGTCAAGCTGGTGCAGCGGCTGTACGACGTCAGTGGCGGCAGGATCCTG
This sequence comes from Dyella sp., assembly GCA_040508515.1. Lineage (GTDB taxonomy): Bacteria > Pseudomonadota > Gammaproteobacteria > Xanthomonadales > Rhodanobacteraceae > JBEVMS01. The sequence goes on from JBEVMS010000296.1 coordinate 1,055, forward strand.
ATCGACGGCCAGGACATCGCGAAAGCGACGCAGCATTCGCTGCGCAGCCAGATCGCGATCGTGCAGCAGGAGCCGATCCTGTTTCATCGCACGCTGGCCGAGAACATCGCTTACGGCCGGCCGGGCGCCAGCATGGCGGCGATCGAGCAAGCGGCGCGGCTGGCCAACGCGCATGACTTCATCCAGCGGCTGCCGAAAGGCTACGGCACGCTGGTCGGCGAACGCGGCGTCAAGCTGTCGGGCGGCGAGCGGCAGCGCGTCGCGCTGGCGCGGGCGTTCCTGGCGGACGCGCCGGTGCTGATCCTGGACGAGGCGACCTCGAGCCTCGATTCGGAATCGGAAGGCCTGATCCAGCAGGCGATGGAGCGGCTGATGAAAGGGCGCACCTCGATCGTGATCGCGCACCGGCTTTCGACGGTACGCAGCCTCGACCGCATCCTGGTGTTCGACCGCGGCGAAGTGGTCGAGCAGGGTAACCATGCCACCCTGACGGCGCGCCCCGGCGGCATCTATCGCGGTCTGTTCGAGATGCAGGCGACCGAGTTCGGCCGCATCTCGGCGGCTGAGTGAGGTGCGTTCTTGCGGTCCCGCTCGGTGTCGGAATATGCTTCCGATACCGAGAGGACTTGCGTAATGCGCTGGTTTAATAAGGAAAAACAGCCGGAAGTCTGGGAAGTCGCCGACGATCAACCGTTGGGCGATATCGCTGCGGCCCACAAGATCCGGGATATTTGCGCGTCCGCGGGCGCCATCGCGGAAAGGCTGGTGGCAGCCGGCCCGCGCGATGCCGAGAAGAAGCTCGCGGCCGATGCCGAGCGTTACCAGGCCGCCATCAAGCGCGCGCTGGAAATAGCCATGCAGATTTCCGACGATTCGATGCGTGACGTTTCAGTGAGCCAGGTCATCAAGCTTTGCGTGCAGGTAGATCACCTGAAAACCGCAAGGGTCCTGGTTCGCGCCATACAGTCGGAAAAGATGAGGACGGAGTTGGTGGCCGATCATCCAAAACTGATCGATCACGATGCCGCCAGCTGAGGCGGTTCGCGATCGCGTTGCGGCGGTGACGGTGCGGTCTTGGACGGCGCGTTCCCGGCGCGCGTGCGCGTCGAGATAGCGACCGTCGCGACGACGGCGGCGGCGAACAGCAGGATTTGCAGCGTGATGGTTTCGTCGTTGAACAACGCGGCGAGCGCAAAGGTGACGAAGGGTTGCAGCAACTGGACCTGCGACACCCGCGCGATGCCGCCCATCGCCAGCCCCGCATTCCATGCGAAGAAGCCGATCCATTGCGAGAACAGCGCGACATAGAGCAGCCCGAGCCACGGCTTCAGCGCGATGTGGCCGATGTCGGCAGGCATGGTCAGCACGGCCGCGGGAATCGAGAGCGGCAGTGCGACGACCAGGACCCAGCTGATCACCTCCCAGCCCGGCATCTGCGACGTGAGCCGGCCGGAAAAGGCATAGCCGATCGCAGCCACCGCGACGGACGCGAACAGATACAGGTCACCAGCCGCGAGCGCGCCGCCGCCTTGACGCAGGGCAAACGCGATCACCAGCGCGGCGCCGGCGACGGAAGCGATCCAGAACAGCAGCCTCGGCCGCTCATGGGTGATGGCGACGGCGACCAGTGCGGTGGCGATCGGAAGCACGCCCAGCACCACGCCGCCATGCGAGGCGTCGACCCGCTGCATCCCGAGCGACATCAACAGCGGAAACAGGACGGCGACGCATATCATGGTGATCACGAGTTGCGGCCACAGCGCGCGCGGCGGCAGCTTGCGGCGCAACACCAGGAGGAGCACCGCCGAGCACAGTCCGGCGATTGCGGTGCGCAGCGAGGTAAGTGCGATCGGATCGATTTCCGCAACCGCAATCCGCGTCGCCGGCAGCGTACCGCCGAAGATTGCCACGCCGATGAAACCGAGCAGCAGACCGAGACGTTGGCGTGAGGCAATGGAAGTCATGATTCGACTGGTTAGCTGCTTTGCAGGTCAGCGTACAGCAATCTACTCGGAGCACATGGCGGCCATGCGCCGTCAGAATTTCGATTTGACGCGTTTTCTTGGCGCGAACCGGTCTCCACTTCGCTGGAAAACGCTCTACCTCGGAGCAATGCTGCTCCACACCAATCCGAGCCCCGACAGAAACAGCAACGCCAGCACGACGTCGTAGAAATTGCGGTCGTTGAGGGCGCGGTAGGTAAGCATGCCAAGGCGGGCGCCGATCAGTGTGCCGGGCATCGCCAGCAGCGCCAGCAGCAGGACATGCAGCTTCACGAAGCCGGTGGCGCTCTGCAGAATCAGCGCGGCGCCGAGCACGGTGCCGTTGAAGATCTGGAACACGCCGCGGCGCTGATCCTTGGTCCAGCCACGGACGCTGGCCCACAGGGTAGGGAGCGGGCCCGACAGCCCGGCAAGGCCGCCGAGGATGCCGCCGGCAAATCCGACGCAGGCATCGGCGATGCGGCCGCCGAAACGAAACGCCATCGGCTTGCGGATGAAAAACAGCGCGGTCGGAAACACCAGCAGCATCACGCCGACGCTGAGCTTGAAGGTCTGCGGGTCGGCGCGCGCGACCA
>JBEVMS010000285.1:0-3798 GCA_040508515.1 Dyella sp.
CCGTGTGTGTACCAGTCACCCAGAACGATGCGCTCGGCCGCTTGGCCATCCAGATCGAAACGATGGATGCCAGGGCGGTGCGTATGTCCATGAATGAGCCGGATTACCCCGGCTTCCCGCATGGCTTGAAGCACGGCCGCCTGATTCACGTCCATGATGGATTCCTGGCTGCTGCCGGTATGTGCGCGACTGTCCTGGCGTGCCTGCGCGGCGAAGGCGCGGCGTGCGGCCAGTGGCATCGCCAGAATCTGCGCTTGCCATTGCGGCGTGCGTACTTGGCCACGTACTTGCTGGTAGGCCAGGTCGTCGGTGCACAGCAGGTCGCCATGCATCATCAACGTCGGGCGTGCATACAGCACATGCACCGTACCGTCGTCGAGTCGCTCCATGCCTGCTCGCGCGGCGTAATCCTCGCCAAGCAGAAAATCGCGGTTGCCGGCCATGAAATACACCGGCACGCCGGCATCGCGCACGCCGCGGGTGGCGCGGGCGATGCGCTGCGGCAACTCGGCATCGTCATCGTCGCCGATCCAGGCCTCGACCAGATCGCCAAGGATGTATAGCGCGTCGGCATGGCGAACTTCGTCGCTGGCCAGATAGCGCTCAAATACGTTGGTGATCGCCGGACGGCTGTCGTCCAGGTGCAGATCGGCAATCAATAAAGTGGGCATAGCTGAGTCAGTGATTGCCGGTGGATTTAGGCGTGGCGGGAGCCGGCTTTTTCGGCGCCTTGGGCATAGTGTCCACCGGCGCCGGTGGTGCGGTCGGTTCGGTGCTCTGATTGGCCGGCGTCTCGCCCACCACGTTGGCGCTGTCGATGGTCACTAGCGTAGTGGGCACATCGCTGGCGAACGGGCCTTGCGCACGCGAGGGGAGCGCGGCGATCTTGTCGATCACGTCCATGCCTTGGACGACTTTGCCGAACACCGCGTAGCCCCAGGTCATGCCGCTCTGGTTGCCCACATAGTCCAGCCGGCGGTTGTCGACCAAGTTGACGAAGAACTGCGATGTGCCCGAGTTGGGATCACCGCCGCGCGCCACGGCGATCGTGCCGCGAAGGTTTGACAGGCCGTTGTCCGCCTCGCTGGGTACGGCAGCGCGGGTGCGCTTGGGCTGCAGATCGCGCGTGTAGAGGCCCCCTTGGACCAGATAACCGTTGATCGCGCGATGGAATACCGTGCCGCTGTAGAAACCGTCACGCACGTACTGCATGAAGTTGGCCACACTCTTGGGTGCCTTGTCCGGATAGAGCTGCAGTGTGATGTCGCCTAGCGAAGTGTGCAGCACCACCGTGGGATCGGGCCTGGCGGCTGCCGGCGCGGTGGTCTGCGCCAATAACGACAGGGGCGACATCACGAGAAGCAGGGCAAGCAGGCGTTTAGACATGATCATTCGCGCGACGGGAGGCAGGGCGCCATGATACGCGGCGCAGGTGAGAGGTGGCTTAAACGGGCCGGTGCCAGTCACAGTGGCGATCGCTGCAAGTCGAAGCCCAGCTCCTTCATGGGCGCGGTTTCCTGATCGAGATCGGCATCGGTCAGCGGGTGCTGCTCCAGCCACGCTTGCGGCAAGGCCAGGCGCAGGCGCTGGCCGATGGTGGACACATGCATTTGTGGCAGCGATTCGGCACGCCGCGCGCGCCGGAACAGGACCGCCAGGCGCAACAAGGCGGTGATGTGGCGGGCAAGGGCGCGGTAGCGGGTGGGCAGCGCGCTGAACGAGGCCTTGTCGGGTTTGCGCCGGTGGTTCTCCACGATCGTCGCCAGCAATTGCTGCTCCTGCCGTGAGAAGCCAGCCAGATCGGCATAGCGCAGGATATAGGCGCCGTGGTGGTGGTGCTGGCTATGCGCGATGGCCAAGCCGATCTCGTGCACGCGCGCGGCCCAGGACAACCATTCGCGCGCTTCCTGATCGAGTTTCCACGAGGGCGCGATCTGTTCGAACAGGCCCAGCGCGGTCGATTCGACGCGGCGCGCCTGCGCGCGATCGACGCCGTAGCGTGCGGCCAGCGCGTCGATACTGGCGGTGCGCGGGTCGCTACCGCCGGCCCGGCCGATCAGATCCCACAGCAAGCCTTCGCGCATCGAGCTTTCACAGACGCGCAAGCGTTCGATGCCCAAGGCGTCGAAAGCCGCTTCCAGAATCGCCACGCCGCCAGCGAATACCGGCGCGCGGTCCTCGGCCAAGCCCGGCAGTTTCAGTGTGCCTATCTGGCCTTGTTCGAGCATCGCATCACGCACCGCCGCCAGCGCCGCGGGTGTGATGCCGTCGTCGGAAAGTTTCATCGCCTGGACCACCGCACCAATCGCCTTGGCGGTGCCGGAAGATCCGTAGGCGTGCACCCAGCCGGTTTCGCGGTACTCCTCGGAGAACTGTTGCAGCAACACGCCGATCTCGCGGCGCGTAACCTGCCAGCGCTTGCGATTGAGCTTGCCGCCGGGAAAGAAATGCAGGGTCGAGGCAATGCAGCCGACTTGCACGCTCTCGGTGTGCATCGGCGCCAGGCCGCGCCCTACGATGAATTCGGTGCTGCCACCGCCGATGTCGATCACCAGCCGGTGGTCGCGCGACGCGGGCAGATCGTGCGCGGCGCCGAGGAAGATCAGGCGGCCTTCTTCACGGCCAGAGACAATCTCCACTGGGTGACCCAAGGCGCTTTCGGCGGCGCTGAGAAACCCTTGCGGCGAGGCCAGACGGCGCACCGAGTTGGTCGCCACCGCGCGCACGCGCGCCGCAGGGAGGCCAGCGAGGCGCTGACCGAAACGCGCAAGGCAGTTCAGTGCCCGGGCGCGATGTTCGCCATCCAGGGTGCCGTCGGCACGCAGGCCGGCGGCCATGCGCACGCTGTCGCGCAGGCGGTCGATCACCCGCGGCTCACCATGCTCGATGCGCGCCACCACCATGTGATAGCTGTTCGATCCCATATCCACGGCGGCGATCAGTTCACCGTCCTTGATTTGCGTCGGATCGCCTTGGCTCACACGGACACTCCTAATGCTACAAGACGCGGATTCTCGCACGCTCCGGCCGGATCGGATAACGCCGTTGCCGAGAAATGGTCATCCATGCCGCTCGGGGGCGACATCACGCTTGCAAGGTGCCGCCGCAGAGTTTGTCCAGCAGCGCCTGCTGCGCGTTGTGCGGTATGGCGTCACCGGGACTGGCGCGCTGATACTGGCCGTCGCTGCCGAGCAGCCAAGCCTGCGTGTTGTCGGCCAGGTAATTGGCCAACGTTTCGTCGAACACTCGTTGCGCCAGGACGGGGTCGAGGATCGGCACCGCCACTTCGATCCGACGCATCAGATTGCGTTCCATCCAGTCGGCGCTGGCACAGTAAAGCTCGGGTGCCCCGTCGTTGGCGAACCAGTAGACGCGGCTATGCTCCAAAAAGCGTCCGACGATCGAGCGCACCCGGATACGCTCCGAGACGCCCGGCAGGCCGGGGCGCAAGGTGCAGGCGCCGCGCACGATCAGGTCGATTTCCACGCCGGCCTGCGAGGCGCGATAAAGCGCTTCGATCACGTGCGACTCGTTGAGCGCGTTGAGCTTGGCGACGATGCGCGCGGGCCGACCGGCCAACGCATGCGCAGTCTCGCGCTCGATCTTGGCCATCACACGCTTGTACAAGGTGAATGGCGAATGCAGCAGACGCTTGAGTTCGATCATCGGGCCCAGGCCGGACAACTGCTGGAACACCTTGTGCAAATCCTCGCCGATATCCGGATCGGCGCTCATCAGCCCGATATCGGTATACACGCGGCTGTTGGCCTGGTGATAGTTGCCCGTGGAGATATGCAC
>JBEVMS010000312.1:0-3278 GCA_040508515.1 Dyella sp.
TTTTACAACGAGCAACGGCCACACAGTGCACTGGGTTACCAGCCACCGGCATCCGTCCGGCGCGCATGGGACCAGGCTAATATCCCAACCGAACTCACTGCCTGATTGGCTACAAATTCCATACTCAGGTCACTGACGCCCGGCCAACAGGCGGTGGTCTACGGCTATCCGCATCGCAGCGATAGCCATGAGTTGCGTGCCGAACGCATCACCATCGGCGATAAGACGACCGAGCTGCGCTGATGCGGGACGCCCTCGCTTGGCTGGCGGCGACGCCGCCGGCGCAGGCCGTGCGCGACAGCCTGTGGCTTTATCCGATCGTTGAAATTGCCCATATCGCCGGGTTCTGCGTGCTGGTCGGCGCGGTGGCGCTGTTCGACTTGCGTGTTCTGGGCTTTGGCCGCGCGCTGCCGGTGTCGGCCTTGGGCCGGCATCTACTGCCCTGGTCCCTGGCGAGTCTGGTGCTGGTGGTGCCCGCTGGGCTGCTGATGTTTTCCACTCAGCCGCAAGCCTTTCTCGCCAATCCAGTGTTTCTTCTGAAGCTCGCCCTGATCGCGGCCGCCGGCGTCAACGCGCTGCTGTTTCACGCCGGCGTCTACCGCTCCGTCGGAGCATGGGAGACGGACCGCCCCGCACCGCCGCTGGCCCGGTTGCAGGCGCTGCTGTCGCTGGCCTTGTGGCTAGCCGTGATCTGCTGCGGGCGGCTGCTCGCCTATGTTTAACCTTTGCCGGGCGGCGACGCTTCTGAAGCAACTGCCGTGTTGGCGTTACTGCTGATGGGTGGCTTGATTTTCCTCTTTGATCGCCATGCGCTTGACCCTCTCCATTCAATGCCCGAACGGCGTATCTCGGGTTATTGCAAGAAATAGCTCGATTTCCAAACCCGATCACATTTCGGGGCATTCGGGTTGCATTCGCCAAACCTTCCATGACTAGTATGTGTCGCGGGGAGGGCAATCATATTTCAACAATCCCGCGTTCGATCGCATTACCTACTCTCCATCATGCTGTCCGCTCGGACAGTTCACGTGCAAAAGGAAGGTACCGATGAAAATGCTTTTTTCGTTGAAGAATATGCTTGCGTCGAAGAAAAGCCTGAAAGAGTACGCCTGGTATCTCTGGTACTAAGGTATACGAGCCGCTTCCGTTAAACGGATGCGGCTGGTGATCTGAGCTCCCGTCCGGTGATGCCCCTCATTAGCACGCCGGACGGTCCTCTTTTTTGGGGAATAAGACGCACATGGCCATTAACGGCGGGCATGCCCGGACTACCGTATTTACGCCGAGACTCCATGCGCTTATGCGCGACCACCGCGGCGAGGATATTTTCCGACTGGACGCCAATACCGTCGGAGTCGCCGGACTCGCTTTATCCGATCAGATCCTCAGTGCTCGACCGGCCACGGAGTTGGAGCGTCCCACCTTCAAGCCGCTGCATGGGCGTTCCATACCTCGGGCTGACGCAATTAAATTGATGCAGGCGGTCGGCCGCGATGTACGCGCCGCTTTGAAGCGTCCTATCCCCGAGAAGGTTGATTTCACCGGCGAGTGGCCCGGGGTAGGGCACGTTTATCTGCGCGATCTGTTGCTTGCCGACGATCCGCCCCGGCTGCGCTTTCTGATGGATCGCGTGCTGGAGCTGACGCCCAAGCTGACCTGGGCGGTGATCGCTGCCGGCGCGGTGCCGTCGTTCAAGCTGCGCCCAGGCGCATCGGCGGTGGCTGAGCTCACGGCCGCCGCATCGGGCTACCACGACCGCCGCTATGCGATGGGCCTTTATCGACGCACCGTGGCGCCGGTCTGCTTCACTATCTCCACCTTGGTCGCTAATGCCGTTTGGCTGGGTGCACCATTCGATGATGGCGTTTCGAACCAGAACATCTTGTATGAAGCCATGCGACTGCTGCCGCCATCATGGAACATTCTGCGCCAGGCTTCACCGGAATATTGCGCGCTCGATGCACGCATCGGCCCCCAGGATGACATCCTGATCCTGCCGCTGCTGAGCCAGCGCGATGCCACGATTTGGGACGATGCGGACGAATTCCGTCCCGAGCGCTGGGATGGCCTGGACCCCGATAACGTGCCCGGATACCTGCCTTTTGGCCACAGCTCCGAGCGATGCTGGGGGCGGCATATGGTGATGCCGCTGGCCGAGATGCTGCTGGATATTCTGCGCAAGGATGGTCTGGCGGTCAGTCCGCAACAGACCCGTACGGAAGTGCCGCTGGCTGGCTTACTTGGCGTTACCCAGGTCCAAATCACCCGTCAGTGAGCTTGGGTGGGAGGCGGCAGGTTCTGTAGCATGTGCGGCTACGCTCGAAAGGAATTCGGACTTTGCTTGCTGCCTCTACGCGTGTTGATCGCCTCCCCGGCCTCGACCTGCTGCGCGCTGTCGCCGTCATCTGGGTGATGTTTTTTCACTCCTTCGTGGTCGGCGGGTTGGGGCCACACTTTGAATGGTTGTCGCGTTATGGCTGGATGGGCGTCGATATTTTCTTCGTGCTTAGCGGCTATCTGATCGGCACGCAGGTGCTGCGGCCGTTGCAGCGGGGCGAGCCGTTGGCGTGGGGCGCGTTCTATGCGCGGCGGGCTTGGCGCATCCTGCCGGTGTTCGCGGTGGTGCTGGCGCTGTATGCGTGTCTGCCCGGGTTGCGCGAGGTGCCGGGGTTGGCGCCATGGTGGCAGTTCGCCACTTTCACGATGAATCTGCTGATCGACTACGGGAACCACCCGGCGTTTTCGCATGCCTGGTCGCTGTGCGTGGAGGAGCATTTCTACCTGCTGTTCCCGCTGCTTGCTTGGTGGCTGACGCGGCGGCCGTCGCTGCGCAAGTTCGTCATCGTTGCCCTGGGCGTGGTGCTGGCCGGCATCGCGCTGCGTGCGGGCATCTGGCTGCATGACAGCGCGCTCGATCCGCCGCGCAACTGGTTTATCGAGGACATCTACTTTCCCACCTGGACGCGGCTGGACGGCTTGCTCACCGGCGTCTCGCTGGCGGCGCTGCGTGTTTATCGGCCGCAGCTTTGGGCACGTTTGCAGACGCGCGCCAATCGCTGCTTGCTGGGCGGGCTGCTGGTGACGATGCTGGCGTTATGGCTGTTTCGCGATCGCGTCGGTCTGCTCGGCAATGCCATCGGCTGGCCGGTGTTGTCGTTCGGCTTGGGTTTGCTGGTGCTGGCGGGCGCGGATCGCACCAGCGCGATCGGCCGCTGGACGGTGCCCGGCGCGGGCTGGATCGCCGCGATGTCCTACAGCCTCTACTTGAGCCACAAGCT
>JBEVMS010000322.1:0-7687 GCA_040508515.1 Dyella sp.
TTTGGCCAGCGCCAATGCGCGGCTTTCGCGTTGCATCTGGGCGATCCAGGTGATGCCGCGAAACTTGCTCAGCATGTAGCCGAATACCTGGGCGATCACCAGCCACACCTTGTAGTCGACCCCTGCGAAGTGCATGCCGTCGAAAGACGCGGCCGTGAACGGTTTGCGGAACGCATACATCGACGCGTACGCAAGAAATGCCGCGGCGCCTGCCAGCAGGCTGCTGGCGATGGGATGCTGGCGACAGCGAAGCGGGGAATCGGACACGCGGGCAGCCTGAAATAGGATGTCTGCAGGTTGGCCGGGCAAGGTTACACAGCGATGGCGCCAGCTAGTCGGGTGGGGCAGCCATGGTGCTTTCCCGGCGCTCAGCCGCTGGGAAAGCAGGGATATTGTCTTTGGCGCGCGGCGAACCTCGCTTCAGAACCTGGGGTTGATCGGCGTCAAGACGCCAGTCTGGGCTTCCAGCAGCCCTCCGATGTCGAACAGGTCGCGTTCCCTGAAACGGCGTGCCAGCAATTGCACGCCGGTGGGTATGCCTTCAACCGTGCCGGTGGGCACCGACATGGCGGGAAAGCCCAACACGGGAATGCCCATCAATGACCACCCTGAGGCAATGGCCGAGCGCGCCGCGTCGAGGCTTGCGATGTATTGATTACGCAAGAACGGCTCCTCGTTGGTCACAGGCAAGATCACTACTGGGTATTCCTCCAGTTTGGCCTGGAGCTGGGCGATCAGGGTGCCACGCCGGGCATAACCATTCATGTAGTCATCCAGTGACGGCGAACGGCCCCACCACTCCGACGCCACCTCATAGTTGAAATTGATCCATGTACGGATTGCTGCGTCGCCATCCCGTTCGATCTGTGGTCGTAGGGCTCTCGTTTCCTCTATCACCAGCAACCACCATAGACGATAGGCTTCAGCCAGCATCGGCAGTTGCACTTCTTCGACTACCAGACCCTTGTCTCTGAGGCACTGGGCAGCCCATTCCAGCGATGCAGTCACTGTTGGTGTGCGATCTTTGACGCCATCGTCGCGAAGCAAGCCGATCTTGAAGGGTCGCTGCGCGGACATATCCCGATAATCCAGTGGCAGCGAGGAAGCGGATTGCGGATCGAACCCGCTCATGGCATCGAGCATGAGGCGTAGATCGTCGACACAACGGGCGATCGGCCCGTCGACCAGCATCTGTTGCAGACCCAGTGGTTGATCACCCGCTACGGGGCTGAACAGGTGCGGCACACGGCCCGGTGTGGGGCGCAGGCCGACCACGCCGCAACAATACGCGGGATGCCGGATGGAGCCGCCGATATCGTTGCCATGTGCGAGGGGGACCATGCCGGTCGCGACTGGACTGCGCACGCCGCGCCGCCGCTGGAGCCTCCTGGCGTGCGCAGTCTATTCCATGGGTTGTAGGTCACGCCATGCAGGTCGTTCTCCGAATCCCAGCGGAACGAGAACGACGGCGTATTGCTTCTACCGACGAAAACCGCGCCGGCTTTTCGCAGCATTGCCACCTGAGGTGCATCCTGCGCGGCAATGTTGTCCTTGAGCGCGACAATGCCGTTGGTCATGGGCCGCCCACGCTCGTTGGTATTGTCCTTGATGGCTAATGGAACGCCATGAAGGGGTCCGATCCTGGCGCCTTGTGCGCGCTGCTGATCGGCTTGCCTGGCCATCTGCAACGCGCTTTCCACATTGACGTAATTGAGCGCATTGACCCTGGGATTGACCTCGGCAATACGCTGCAGGCAGCTCTCTGTCGCCTGCAGCGAAGTAATAGCGCCGGTTTTGATAGACATGGCGGTTCGTTGTGCCGACCATGACCAGATGTCTTTATCAGAGGGCGCTGCCGGGACGGCGCCTGGCGATTTTTGCGATGGCTGTGCCAAGCTGCCGCCTGCACTCATTGCGGCAACTGCCGCGACGGAGCCTTTCAGGAATTGCCTTCGATTGATGCCGTGCTTCATAACGTTCCCTCGTCGGCCCTACCCTAGGGCAAGATAGTTTTTCGAATAAGACAAGACGGATTGTCCGTGGGTGCGGCAGATTCTCCATAGGCAAAGGCGTGCTCGTGTGTCGGTGCCCTTCTAATTGCGGTGTGAGAAAATCGTGCTTGCGATAATCCGCATGGGCTGAAAACCGTCGGTAAAAGAATGTGCTTGATTCAGGGCAATAAGCGCCGTAACGCGTGCCTCCGTCCGAAGATGGCATTCGCTGTGCTTGCAACTTGGGAGACATTTCCTTTTACCTGTCACTTATCCCCTACTTGGGCGGCAAGCATTTTCTTTAGATAACGCTTGTCAGCCACTGATTTTTTGCGACAGCGAATGCTGTTCAAGTAAGTCCCTCCCGGACACCAACCAAAAGCTCATGAGAAGCAAGTCAGCAACGGCTTGCTGGATGTCGTGCAGCCGAAATTTCTCAAGGAGATCGACGGATGAGAACCGATTCAGGGTGGCGCCATGCCAAGCTGGCGTGGGTGGGTAGCCAGTTGGTGGCGTATCTTGCGACCACGCTGATGCCGGCCTATGCGTTTCCGTCGAGCCCACGCCGAGGCGAGGAGACAGCGATCTCGCCAGGTCGCGGAGACACCGGCACACCGACCGGCACATCGACCGACCTGGGCAGTTTGCTCAGCGGGCAACTCGCCAATACGGCCACCGGTGCGGCCAGCGACCTGCTCAACACCCTGGGTACCGCCCAGCTGGATATCGACTTCGACCGGCATTTCAACGTGCGCGGCGGTTCACTGGACCTGCTCGTGCCCTGGGGCGATACCAAAAAACGACTGGATTTCACGCAAGTGGGCGTGCGTCACCTGTACGACCGCACGACCATCAATCTCGGTGCGGGCCAACGCTACATTCTGGGCGACTGGCTGCTGGGCTACAACGGCTTCCTGGACGTCGATCCCGCGCGCGCCCATCGCCGGGTTGGCCTGGGGTTCGAGGTCTGGCGCGATTATCTCAAGCTGGCCACCAACGGCTATCTGCGCTTGTCCGATTGGAAACATTCCCGCCTGCTGGCCGACTTCGACGAGCGCCCGGCCAACGGCTTTGATGTGCGTGCCGAAGGCTATCTGCCGTTTCATCCCCAGTTAGGCGTCAAACTCGCCTACGAAAGATATATCGGTCGTCAGGTCGATCTGTTCTCGCGCGATGCATTGCGCGCCAACCCGCATGCCATGACGCTGGGCATCAACTACACGCCGATACCCGTGCTCACCTTCAGCGTGGATCACCGCCAGGGCAACGGGCCGTCCGATACGCGCGTAGGACTGCAAATGAACCTGCAGTTCGATCGGTCGATCAAGGAACAGTTCGATTCGTCGCGCATGAAGAGCCGCCGCAGCCTGACGGGCAGTCGTTACGACCTGGTCAGCCGAAACAACCGCATCGTGATGGAATATCGCGAGCAGTGGCTGGTGCAAATCGGTTTGCCGGCCGAGGTCAAGGGCCTGGGTCGCCAGAGCGTGCCTTTGCCGGTCAGCATCGAAAGCAAGCGGCCGTTGAAGCAGGTGGTCTGGCAGCAGGACGCCCTGGTGGCGGCCGGCGGTAGCGTGGTTGACCTGGGCGGCGGCCAGTACGCCGTCAAACTGCCCGAATACAACCCCAGCACCACCAACAGCTACACGATAAGCGCCGTCGCCTACGATGTAGGCGGCCAGCGCTCGCGAGCGGCCACGACCCGGGCGACGGTGACCGGTCCGGATATCGACCTCGCCAAGTCGTCGCTGACGGCCGACCCGCTGGTGATCCAGGCCAATGGACAGGACACCTCGACGTTGCGGATCGAGCTGCGCGATGGTGACGGTGAGCCGGTGGCCGGCATGGCCGCCGGGTTCGAGACGGAGCTCCATGAAGCGGTGGATACGACCGCCGTCGCCATCGAGGGTCAGCCCGCGGTGTTATCGGATGTCGCCGAAACGGAGCCGGGCATTTACACGGCGACGCTCACGGCAGCGACCCGTCCCGGCGTCGCGCACCTCGCCCCCCGTGTGGTCGGTACGGCGCTGGGCGAGATCGCGGTGCGCATGCTCTATGACAGCGCCAGCGCCGGTATCGGCCAGGGCGACCTGACCGTGGACAAGCCGGTGATCGTGGCCAACGGTGTGGATACGGCCACCTACACCGTCATCGTCAAGAATGCCTTCGGTGCCCCGGCGCGCGATATCCCGGTGACCTGGGACACCGACGTCGGGGACTTGTCCGGCAAGAGCAGCATGACCGATGCCGCCGGCGTGGCCACGATCCGCCTGACCGCGGCGGTGTTGGGTGTCGCGCAGGTCACCGCGCAGGTGGGATCGCAAGCGGCCGTGAACGCGCCCACAGTCACCCTGGTGAGCGATCACGACACGGCGATGATCGGCAGCGGTGATGTAACCGTCGACAAGATCACGCTCACGGCCGGAACGACCGATACGGCCACCTATACCGCCATCGTCAAAGATGCCCAGGGACACCCTGTACCCGATGCGACGGTGAATTGGGAGAGGGATCTTGGCCGGCTCGGTGCATCGAGCAGTATCACCAATGCGGCGGGCGTCGCGACCGTGACCTTCACCAGTACCGCCGTAGGTATCGCACAGGTGAGTGCTCAGGTCGGCCGCCAGTCTGCCGTGAATGCACCCACGGTGACCATTCATGAGGACAGTGGCAGTGCCGCTATAGGCGCCGGCGATCTGAGCGTGGACACGCCGTCCATCGTGGCCAATGGCACGACCGCGGCCACTTACACGGCCATCGTCCGCGATGCCTTTGGCAATCCGATTCCCCAGCTCCCAGTGAACTGGGCGACGGACCACGAGTCGTTGTCCGGCACCAGCAGCGTGACCGATGCCGCGGGCATGGCCACGATCAGGCTGACCTCGACCGTGTCGGGTACCGCACAAGTGACGGCGCAGGTCGGATCGCAAGAGGCCATGCGTGCGCCCCTGGTGACCGTCGTTTTTGATCCGGCCACCGTGCGCCTGAGCCTGACTGCGACCAAGACAAAAATCACCGGCACCGGTGCCGACGATGCCGTCCTGACGGCCACCTTGGTGGACGCCCACAACAATCCGGCGGCCCAGCAGACGGTGGCATGGGATGCGAGAGAGGGGTCGTTGCCGTCGAGTACGGTGACCGATGCGAACGGACAAACCCAGGTGACGTTCAACGCCATCAACAGGACCGTGTCGAATGTCACGGCCAATATAACGGCGACCTTCGCGTCCGCCAGCCAGGCCCAGGCCATGACGGTACGGGCGGTTCAACAGGTGGGTGGGCGTGAGTATTGGACGATGACCAGCGATCTGAATACGGACGACGAAGCGACTGCTATTGCACATTGCGCCGCGAACGGTGGAGGCACGGTTACGGCGCGAAGCGATTTCAGTGCTTTCATAAGGGATCGTGGCGACTTCGCCCGTATGAGGGTGCCTGGCGAGTACGCTAATGTGGCGTATTCCACGCGAGAAGAGTGGGGGGCTGTTGCCGGCGACTTTAGTTCGGTCAATACGGGGCCGGGTCCCAACTTAACCCCCGGTAGGGGCCAGGCGTACGTCTGCGTGAGATAGGATCAGCAGGCAACCTATTTGCCTGGTCGCACAAAGAAAAGGCGCGGTGCCTTTTGGCAACCGCGCCTTGAATGTCACTTGCGATCGGTCACGCTCGCATCACGCGCTGCCCGGAACTCCGAATCCTGGCTCCAGTTCGGCCAGGCATTCGAATTGGCCAGCTCGCTGCCCAGCGTGTAGAGAATCTGCAGATCGCGCGCCATACCGGTGAACGGCCAGCTTGCCTGCCATTCGTCCGAGGGCTGGTGGTAATGGTTGGTGGTGTATTCCTCCGCGGCCTTCTTGCCGGCTGCTACACCGCCGTCGACCCAGTCGTCACCCGAATCGAACGATAGCGCCGGCACGCCGCGCTTAGCGAACGAGAAATGATCGGAGCGGAAGAAGCCGCCGGCCTCGGGGCGCGGATCGGGCGAGTAGGTCAGGTTCCAGCGCTTGGCGGTTGCGGTGAGTTGATCGAGAAGATCCAGTTTGGCATTGCCCGAGATGGCGAAATTACGCGCCGGGCCGTGCGGATCGAGCGCATCCATATTGATCACCGCCACCGTCTTGCCCAGCGGATAGAGCGGTTTGGCGGCGTAGTACTCCGAACCGAGCAGGCCCTTTTCTTCAGCGGTGACGTTAAGGAACACGATCGAACGCTCGGGCTTCGGCGCCTTGGCGAAGGCGCGTGCCAGCTCGATCAGCGAGGCGGTGCCGGTGCCGTTATCGACCGCGCCGTTGTAGATGCGGTCGCCCTTGGCGTCGGGTGCGCCCACGCCAAGGTGATCCCAGTGTGCGCTGTAGATCACCGTCTGGTCGGGATGTTTGCTGCCGTCGATGCGACCGACGATGTTGTGCGACGTGATGACCTTCGAGTCGACCTTGAATGATGCGGAGAAGCTCTCGCCCTTCAGCGTGACTGGTTTGAAGTCGTGCGTCTGAGCCTGTTTTTTCAAGGCCTCGAAATCCAGTCCGGCGTCCTTGAACATGGCGACGGCCTGATCGCGCTGGATCCACGATTCGATCTGCGGATGCACACTCGATGGCTTGTCGCGCACGATGTCGAACATCGCATTGGTGTTGGAGTTCTTCACCGTGGCCCAGCCGTACGATGCCGGTGCGGTTTCGTGCACCACCATCACGCCGAGTGCGCCGCGCCGTGCGGCTTCTTCGTACTTGTAGGTCCAGCGGCCGTAATAGGTCATTGCCTTGCCGCCGAAGTCGCCCTGGCCGGTTTCGAAATCCGGGTCGTTGATCAGCACGATAGCGATCTTGCCATGCAGATCGACGCCCTTGAAATCGTCCCACTTGCGTTCCGGTGCACTGACGCCGTAGCCGACGAAGACCAGCGGTGCGTCCTTGATCGATACGTTCCTGGTGCCGTCGAGCGGCGCGCGCACAGAAATCTGCTCGCCTTGCGTCAGGGCCTGCGTCTTGCCCGCGAGCGTGAAGCTGAGCGCCGGCGTGCCGACGATTTCCGTGCGCAGCAGCGGCACCGCCTGGGTCCACTCGCGCTTGCCGTCTTTCAGGTCGCCACCAGGCTGGATGCCTGCTGCCTTGAACTGGGAAACGACGAAGTCGATGGTCTTGGTCTCACCGGGTGTATCCGGACCGCGGCCTTCGAAAGCGTCGGAGGATAATGTTTTCACGTCCGACGAAAGACGCTGGGGATCGATGGTCGGCGCATCGGCGGCGTACACCGCCGAGACGATGGAGAAGGCGAGCAAAGTTAAGGCGAGTCGTTGCACTGTCGGCTACCTCTGTGGGATTACCCGCCGATAGTAAAGTAATTGCGGGAGTGCTGCGCTTCGAACGGACGTTCCCACAAGCTAGCGATGCTTTCCTGATTTTGCAGGAGCGACTTTAGGGAACCTCGAATAACCTCATTTTTTCCTATCGTCATCCCGGCGCAGGCCGGAGGAGCTTCACAACAGCGAAGCTGGTCATCCAGTGGCTTTGCGGTCGGTTGTCGCCAGAGCAACCAGCGATTTGCTTCACAGCGAAAACCGCAAACCGAAGCCACTAGATTCCGGCCTGCGCCGGAATGACGAGTAGGAGAGGTTTTTAGAGGTTCCCTTCAGTCGCGATAAGCCGTGACGCAAGCGCAGCCTACAACCTGTTACATCCTTGTAACGCCCATTCGGT